>DAOTGT010000475.1:0-1511 GCA_035447285.1 Candidatus Competibacter sp. | reverse complement strand
GAATTGCATTGTGTTTACCTCTCGCGCAATAAAAATAATCCATTCGATTTTGGGATCGGATACATTCCGCTCCCACATTGCGCGCCATTGTCCCCGGCAATACTTAAGGCAACCTTAAGAGTCCGAGGCGGTCGAGTCGGATCGGCCGCGCTCCACGATTCATCGATCTGCCGACCCCGAATCCGGCGCAAGCGCGGTGGTGACGATCAGCCTTGAGGTCGCGGTATCATCCCACGGCGGAGGGATCTCGGACCAAGCGCTGGGGCCACGGTCTTTCGATGGGGTATGTCGCGCAAACGAACTTCCACCGGCAAACCCGCTAAACTTCAAGGTCAACGATCCCGTCCAGTGCGTTTGAGCGCGATGACAACTGTTTACAGGGTTGCCAACCGTTGCTGAAAGAGCCTCATGTGCAATGTCTGATTGTCGTTTGCCCAGGCACCGGCGTTACTGGCGACTGACCCGCCGTCCACAACGGCCATGGCGATGAATGCGACGGTTGGTCGCTCGTGCGGTGGCTCGACGACACTTCGGCCAGACCTCAGGCACATCCCCGATAACCCATGGTCGAAGGTTCGATCATGGGTGTTGACTCATGATTCCAACCGACCTCAGGAGCATTGTTTATGCCTTCTACCTTGCTTACTCCCCACCAAAACCGCCGCCAGTTTCTGACCACTTTGCTGGTCGGTTCCAGCGTGCTGGCGTTCGGCGGCCTGCTCGGTTCGCGCCCGGCGCGCGCCGCCGACGGCCCTTTCAAGCTGCCGCCGCTGCCCTACGCCGAAAACGCGCTGGAGCCGGTCATCTCGGCGCGCACCATCGGCTTTCACTACGGCAAGCATCATCAGGGTTACGTGAACAACCTCAATAAGTTGGTCACCGGCACCCCGCTGGCGGATCAGCCGCTGGAGGCGGTGGTCAAGGCTACCGCCAATCCCGACCAAACCGCGATCTTCAACAATGCCGCGCAAGTCTGGAACCACACTTTTTACTGGAATAGCCTGAAACCCAAGGGCGGTGGCAAGCCGACCGGCGCGCTGGCCGAGATGATCGATAAGTCGTTTGGCGGTTTCGAGCAGTTCAAGGCGGAGTTCGCCAAGGCTGCCACCAGCCAGTTCGGCAGCGGTTGGGCCTGGTTGGTGAAGGACGGCGACAAGCTGGCGGTGGTCAAGACCGGCAATGCCGATAACCCTCTCGTGCATGGCCAGAAGCCACTGTTGACAGTCGACGTTTGGGAACACGCCTACTATCTGGATTACCAGAACCGGCGCGCCGAGTACGTGACCGCCGTGCTGGATGGTCTGATCAACTGGGATTTCGCCGCGCAAAACCTGGCTTCCTGAGGCTGGCCCGGACCGCTCCAGACCGAGCGGTTCGGGATGCCGCCGGGTGTTGCCGCGTTAACTTTAACGTGAGTTTTGGATAAGGATGGGGAGTTGGCGCCTGGAGCGGAGCGAGCCAAGGTTCCCAGTATGAGCGCTTGCTGCTCCAAGAGTCCCCCATGAGCTTAG
>DAOTGT010000474.1:0-1514 GCA_035447285.1 Candidatus Competibacter sp. | reverse complement strand
TCACTCGGCGGAAAACCTGGCCTTGATCCGCCGGGTGGCCTTGAACATGCCGCGCCACAACGGTCCGCCGCGCGACAGCATCCGCCGTCGCAAACCTCGGGCTGCCCTCAACGATGACTACCCGTTGCGCCTGCTCCTCGGTCAACCCAGTCCAGCGACCACATGGCACGATTGCCCTGGGCCCGTCATGCGGCCGCGACGGCGGTAGCCGCCGCTTCGAGCGCACCGCCGCAACTGCTGCCCTGGCCGGCGGTGCAACCGTAGCAATGGTCGGCGACTCGGATGCCCGCGCCCCTGAGATCCCGGTCCAGCAAATCGGCAAGATAAGTGTGCCCCGAGCCATTGGCACCCAAGGGCAATTTCAGCATTTGGTTGAAATCGCAGTCGTACACGTAGCCCCGCCAGTCCACCGAAACCAGGCTGCGGCACATGACCCCCACCAAGTTTTCTTCCCGATGCGCGGATTTGAGCAAGCCCATGTAGGGCTCGAATTGCCCCTTGGAGACGAGCTGGCTGCCGAAGCGCTGGATCGGCATGTTGGTCAGCGCGAGCAGGCGCGTGAAGATCACATCGTAACGTGTCGCCAACTCCTGCTTGTAGGCAGCCTCCAACTCGGCCTGATCGGGTGGCAATACCGGGTCGCCGGGGTTGTAGACCAGGTTCAGGGTCAGACCGCCGGGTTGACCATAGCCCAGGGCGTTCAGCTTCCGTAACCCCTTCAGACTGGATTCGAACACGCCCTTGCCGCGCTGCCTGTCGACGTTTTCTTCCAGATAGCACGGGAGGGAAGCCGTGACCTCGACCTGATGATCGGCCAGGAATTCCGCCAAATCTTCCTGATCGGGCTCGTTGAGGATCGTCAGATTGCAGCGGTCGATCACCCGAACGCCTCGGCCATGGGCGCTGGCGACCAGAGAGCGAAAACGCGGATTCAATTCCGGCGCACCGCCGGTCAGATCCAGAACCTCGACTCCGTGCGTGGCGATATAGCGCAGCAGCAGTTCCATCGTCTCCCAGCTCATTTCCTCGGTGCGCTGAGGACCGGCCGCCACATGGCAGTGCGTACAGGACTGATTGCAACGGTAGCCCAGGTTGGCCTGCAAGGTTTCGACGCGATCGCGATGGATGGCGGGGAAATCGGTTTTCACGAGCAGGGGAAAAGTGTCACGCATACCGGTTCTCTCGCAATAAGGGGATTCATCGGCTTAGTCTGGATCAGGCGACGAATTCTTACAGACGAAGGCGATGCCACGAGCGCCCGATCTGGGGCGCGGCCAAGCCATCGGACAAGGCGATGAGCGTTTCGAAAGCGCTGAGTTTCAACGCGGTGCGCGGACCCAAGTCGCCAGCGCTCGAATGTGCTCCGGGCCGGTACGGCAGCAGCCGCCGATGATCCGAGCGCCATGAGCTGCCCATTCCCGCGCCTGCTCCGCGAACGCCGCGACCGCGCCGATACCCTGCCAGCACCGGCGGGCGCTGTCGTAGACCTCGCCGGAATTGGGATACACCACGAT
>DAOTGT010000473.1:0-1515 GCA_035447285.1 Candidatus Competibacter sp. | reverse complement strand
ACCAGGGCGGGGCCTTTTGCGTTTCAGCCGCAAGCCAACACGAGCCACCAAACCGGTTCTGGTGGCCTTTTACTTGGCGGCACTGGGCTCAAATCGCTGTAAGTCGGATTAAGGAGGGAAGGGAAGATAGAGATGGACCCATTGTTGCTTGAGTGTATCCTGGTGACTCTTTTGCTCCCAGATGATGCAAAAGGCGGCATGATTCTCAACGTCACGTTGGGCGCAAAAGTCCCTCCCTCTCCCGCACGGCCTGAAAAGCGCCATTACAGTGGCTTGAGTCCAGTACCCCGGTCGGCGCTGGCCCCGCGACAGGGCCGCCTGCAAGCGAAAGCCGGCGGCCTTGGCGCGTGTTCGGCTGGGGTGGTTGCCGTCGGCGCCGTCGCTTGAGCCGTGGGCAAACTGTGGACATCGAGTTCTTCCCGGGGTTGGACCGGAGCCGGTGGTGGTGGCACCACCCACGCGGTGAGCGATGCTGGGGTGTGGCCACCGTCATTGGCGTTGGCGGAGGTCACGACTACCTCGACGGCATGGCCCGACCATCACACGCCCGTTGCAAGGCGGTCCCGCGCTTGGCGCGATCCACCGGCGACGGCCCGATTTGTTCACCCCTTTTTTGACCGGCTTTTTGGAGCCGTCGAGGAGAATCTGATCTCGGTTGATCCCGTGCGGTGTTTGAGGTCGTTCAGCCCACTGCCGCCAGGCGTGATGAAACACGTCCAGCGCCAGCCAAACTTTTCGCCACCGCTGGACCGTTTTGGAGGGGACGGAAACTCGGCCGGGTGCATGTTTCATGGAATCCCTGTGGCCCGCACGTACAGCAAAGCTATGGAAACCGTCGCCGAGGATTGCGATTGAACTCGTCGAGCATATCTTCTTGCAAGCACCTACCAGCCTCGTTTCGCGGCTTTGGGTAGGCAACATCGTCACGAAAGCCCGGCCCGCACGACCGCCGGCAACTCGCGGATTCGCTCAAAACAGCATTGAAGGGATTGACGCTCGATCACCGGCATATCCTGGGTGTCGACCCCCTTCGTCGGCGTTCGGCCAGCATCCAGGTCGTCAATTTGTTGGCGCAGCAGCCAGCCTTGCAAACGAGACTGCACCTCGTCAAGCCGATCGCGCACGGCGGGGGTCATGACGCCGACCGAGCAGGCGGCGGCGAAGCGCTCCGGTGTTGAACTCGCCGCAATCCCGTGGCGGACGGCCAAGGCGCGCGCGGCGGCGGTTACCGGCAATAGCCCGTAACGCTTTAGATCCACGCGGGTCTCGGCGTCGGGTGGGATGTCGAGCACCAGCGCCGGTTGGGCGAACACCTGGGCGAGCGCGCGGTTGCCGCTGGTTTCCTCGCCCAAGACGATGCGAAATTCCGCGTCGAGATCGGCGTTACCGTAAGCAAGATGCCCATCGAAAATCAGATCCGCGTGCTCGATACCCGCTTGATCCGGGGCCTGGCTCCAGTTGCGCAAGCGATCACGCCACGTATCCAGACTGCCACGCCAAGCGGGATTCCGAGCC
>DAOTGT010000472.1:0-1515 GCA_035447285.1 Candidatus Competibacter sp. | reverse complement strand
TGGCGTCGAAGGTCATGCCGTCGTCGGCCAGCATCTGATAGCTGCCCCGCATGCTGCCGACCGAGGTCTCCAGGATGGCGCCACTGGTGTATTGAAAACCCTCGCCGGGACGCAGGTAGGGTTGTTCGCCGACCACGCCCTCGCCGCGCACCTCCTCGATTTTGCCGTTGGCGTCGGTGATGATCCAGTGCCGGTTGAGCAGGCGAGCGGCGACGTTGCCGTGATTCTGGATCACGATGGTATAGGCAAAGACATAGCGATCCTGTTCGGGATTGGACTGCTCTTCCAGATAAAACGCCTGAGCGGCCACCTGGATGGCGTAATCGGTTTTTTTCTCCATGGCGGGCGGTTGCTCCGAGGGTGGGGGAAAAGGTTCAGGCCAGCAGGGGACTGGTTTTGACCGTGATGGCCGTCAGCAGTGTCTCGAAGGAGCGGATGAAGGCATTGACTCCCTCGATTTCCAACTGGTCGGTGACGGCACTCAAATCGATCCCCAGTTCCGGCAATTGCGCCAGTTGCGCCAGGGCGGCTTCCACGTCCTGATCCAGGGTTCGGGCGACGGTGCCGTGGTCGCGGAAGGCGTCATAGGTCGCGGGAGGCAGAGTATTGACGGTGTCCGGGCCAATCAGGTTATCCACATAGAGTAGATCGGGGTAGGCTGGGTTCTTGGTGCTGGTGCTGGCCCACAATAGGCGTTGGGGTCGGGCCCCGGCCGCGTGCAGGGCGGCGAAGTGCGCGCCACCGAAGATTTCCAGATATTCCTGATAGGCCAGCTTGGCGTTGGCGTTGGCGATCCAGCCCTGCAATTCCGGCCGCCGTTGCGCCAGCACCGGGTCGAGCGCGGTATCGAGCCGGCTGACGAAGAAGCTGGCCACCGAGGCGATCCGATCCAGCGGCAGACCGAGGGCGCGGCGACGCTCCAGACCCCGCAGGTAAGCTTCGGCCACCGAGACGTAGCGTTCCACCGAAAACAGCAGGGTGACGTTGACGTTGACCCCTTCGGCGATCAGTCGTTCGACGGCGTGCAGGCCGGGCACGGTCCCCGGCACCTTGATCATGATGTTCGGCAGGTCCAACCGGGCGAACAGTTCACGCGCTTCCCGCACCGTGCCGTCCACATCGTGAGCCAAATCCGGCGACACCTCCAAGCTGACCATGCCATCCACGCCATCGGTCGCGTCGTAGGTCGGACGCAGGGCGGTGGCAGCGGCGCGAATGTCGTCGATGGCCAGGGTGAAGAACAGTTCGCGGCTGGATTGTTGCGGGTTGCGTTGCAGCTCCCGGCGCAGCGCGGCGTCGTAGTCGCCGCTGGCAATGGCTTTCTCGAAAATGCTCGGGTTGGAGGTGAGACCGCGCAGATCGTCTTCGGCGATCAACCGCGCCAGCATGCCGGAGATCAGCATGGAGCGCTGGATGTGGTCGTACCACACGCTCTGGCCAGAGGCGTTGAGCCGGCGCAAGGGGTTGGCATCGGGCATGGCGACTGTCCTCGGGCGGCGGGAAGAGTGATTTGGA
>DAOTGT010000471.1:0-1524 GCA_035447285.1 Candidatus Competibacter sp. | reverse complement strand
CGATGAGTTTACGGACCACATCGGTCATGGAGATCACGCCGGTGGGCTGGTCATTCTCGGTGACCACCAAGCGATGCATGCGCCGACCGGTCATCAGGCTGACCGCCTCGCTCAAGAGCATGTCCGCATCGCAGGTGGCGCAGCCGGGGGTCATGATGGCGCCGGCCAATAAGGCCCGAGCCTCCTCGGGACTGCGGCCCTGGCGGGCCAGCACCAGGTCGGTCTGCGACACCACGCCGGTCGCCTTACCTCCATCCATGACCACCACGGCGTGGATCTCCTTGTCGATCATCAGCTTCGCCACCTGGGCGACGGTATCGTCCGGCGCGCAGGCAATGATACCACGATGCATCAGATCCTTGACCTTGGTACCGTCGTCGGCGATGGTGATGGCTTCGGCCTCGGCGATGCCGGGCAGGGGTTCGGACATCGGATAGGGATGCGGCGTGGTATGGATATCGCCCTTGGGCAGGGTGGGATGCACAATGGCAACCGGCGGTTGGCCGCTGGCGCCCTGGCCAAATTCAGTGGCGCCGACCAGCACCGCCATGTTGCCGTGCGGATGCTTGTTTTCGTACATCAGTTGATGAGCGACCGGGATTTCCTCGTAAGTGAAGGCCCGCGATAGGCAGGGATCGAGCAGGCCGCGCAGCGCTAGTTCGTTCATCTGGTTGGATTGCTCGGTGTTGGCGAAGTGCGAGCCTTGCAACCGCTTTTGCCGCATCCATAGGTAGCGCAGATCGACCGTGGCGTTGTAACCGGTGGTGCCGGCGCAGACCACGACCATGCCGCCGGTTTCGCAGACGAAGATCGAGGTGGGAATGGTGGTTTCGCCCGGATGCTCGAACACCAGGTTGGGTGCCCGCTTTTCGCCCAGCACTTCCCAGATCTTGGCGCCGAAGGCGCGCACGCCTTTCATCCATTTGGCGTAACCGGCATTGTCCTTCCAGTGCGGCAACATGCCCCAGTGGTCGAATTCGTTGCGGTTGATGCAGCCTTTGGCGCCGAGCTTCATGCAGTAGTCGAATTTGTCTTCGCCAGAGACCATGGCCACCGAGGTCGCTCCAGCGGCTTTGACGATTTGAATGGCCATGGATCCCAGGCCACCGGCGCCGCCCCAGATCAAGGCGACATCTCCCTTCTTGATGGCGTTGGCGCCCCAGCCGTGCAGCATGCGCCAGGCGGTGGCCGCGACCAGGGTGTAGGATGCGGCTTCTTCCCAGTTCATGTGCTTGGGCTTGGGCATGCATTGCTGGGCTTGAACCTTGGTGAACTGGGCGAAGCTGCCCCAGTTGGTTTCGTAACCCCAGATGCGGAAGGTCGGCGAGTACATGGGATCGCCGCCGCTCTTGACCCAAGCACAGTCGCGGCTGTATTGGCCGCAGTGCATCACGACTTCGTCGCCCACCTGGACGTTGGTCACGTCCTTGCCGACTTTGTAGACGATGCCGGAGGCGTCGCTGCCGCCGATGTGGAAGTCTTCGGGTTCGCCGGCTTTGTTGCGGGCGCCGATGACGTTGACTG
>DAOTGT010000470.1:0-1528 GCA_035447285.1 Candidatus Competibacter sp. | reverse complement strand
CCCGGATCGGGGTCAGGATCGTCCTCGGCGTCCACCGGGAACGGGGCGAATGCCGCTCCTCCCGGATCGTCCTCGGTAACCGCCGGGAATGGCGCCAGAGCCGATGGCGACCGCCGCGCCGCTTTGCGGGCCTTGCTGGCTGCAGCCAGCGGTTCAGCGCCCGACCTGGGCGAGCAGGCGCGGGCGTGCCTCAACCAGCGCGCAGCGGAAACGTCCGAGCGGGCGCGCGTGACGATGGCCGAAAACGATCCAGCGCCGCTCTTGGGATTTGCGGGCGACTCGCTCCGTGCCGCCGCCCGCCGCGCGACCGCCGCGTTACGCCGCCGCTTGGGCGTGTTGATTCAGGCCCAACAGCACGAGGCCGCGTGGTGCGCCCGCCGGGGACACCGCCTGGCTCCGGCGCGCTTGTATCAAACGGCGCTGCCCAACCCCGCATTGTTCGAGCGACGCGACCGGCGCGACGCACCGGATACCGCCGTGGCGCTGCTGCTGGATCGCAGCGGTTCGATGCACGGTCGCATTGCCCTGGCTTGCCAGGCCGTGCTGGCCACCGCGTTGGCCCTGGACACCTTGCCGGGCGTCGTCAGCCGGGTGGTGGCCTTTCCCGGGAGCCGGGACGATCGGGTGATCCCACTCAAGGACTTTGCGGAGCGGGCGCATCGGGTGGCGGGGCGCTTTGGCTTGGGCGCCAGCGGCGGCACGCCGCTCGCCCCAGCCCTCTGGCGCGTGGCCGACGACCTGCTTCAGCGGCCAGAAACACGCCGCTTGGCGATCGTGGTGACCGATGGCGCACCCAACAACGGGCATGCGGTGCAGGACCTCATCGCGCGCTGCCGCGCCGGCGGCATCGAGGTGATCGGGCTGGGCATCACGACGGAACCGGACCTCATCGCCGGTCTGTTTGGTCTGCAGGAAGGTCGGGTGATCCAGCACATTGAGGCATTGGCGCCGGCTCTGTTCCGCCTTCTGGAACAGCGTCTCGCTAGGGCCGCGTAACGCGGCGCTTACCGCGAACCGGCACCCGCCGGGCGCGGTTTCTTCCCCCGGTTCGGGATCGACCTCGTGCGCCTCGACCGGGGCGACAGCGGCGGTCGAAAACCGCCGGGCTTCCATTTGTTGCAAAAGGAGAAACCGGATGGCTTCCATCATTGACTTGTATACCGCCGATGGCGAACTGGTGCATTACCGGCCGTTGTCGGCCCGCATCCAGCAGTTTCTGGAGCAGTACGGCCCTGGTCAGGGCTATGCGGTGACCACCGAGATGGTGGACACCCTGAGCCTCAAACCGGGCTTGATGCGGCTGTACGAGGCGGCCCTCCAGGCCGGACGCAAGCCCGAGGAACTCGGTCTGCCGGCGTTGGGCTTGGCCGGTCAGACCGGGGTCTGCCGCGCGGTGCTGACCGACGCCCACGGGCGGGTGGTGGCCACCGCGACGGCGGCCAAGCTGATCCAGGCGTACAAAGACCTGGAAATCCTGGAAACCGCCGCCCGGCAGCGGCTGCTGGCCGCCCTGGGGTATGGCGGCGAC
>DAOTGT010000469.1:0-1557 GCA_035447285.1 Candidatus Competibacter sp. | reverse complement strand
CGCTCGCTCAAGCCGCTGAACTGATCCAGTGGTACGGAATTCGTTGGAGTATTGAAATCGACCAGCCATACCACCTCCATAAGAGTGATTCATTGGCGATGATCGGGATGGCGCGCGGCCCGAGCGGCGGCGCGCCACGCCTGGAGCTGTGCCAGGTCTCGCGCGTCGGCCTGGATCAGCCAGAGCGAACGGGCGGCAGGGGGGGCCTGGCGGCCCCGCAGCCGGCCACGCCGCAACCAGGCAAACAAGGTCGGTTGCGGCATGTCCAGATGGTGGGCCAACTCGGCCAGGGTCCACCCCAGCGCCCGGTCCACCAAACCGTACTGCAACCGGGTCGATTCCTGGTGCCGGACCAATTGCCGCAGCGTCGATTGCCGCACGTACACCACCGCCAGTCGATCGCGATGATGCCCCCGCACCTTCTCGCTGGGCATCGGCCAAGCCCGCATCGTCTCGCTCATCCGTCTCTCCCGCCGGCCGCCGGTCCACTCCCAATACCGGGGGGCCAATTGGCCCATCTGGGCGATCAGGCGGCGTTGGCGGTCGCGAGACAGACTCGCCCATACCCCCGATTCGGTTTGCGTCGTCATGGATCGTTCGCCTCGCTAGCCGGTTCGCCAACCCCAGCAGGGCGGCGCGATCCACGGTCGGTGCAACCTCCGAACCGGTCAATCGTATAGCGGCATTCTCAATGGTATAGTCTGTCCAATTGATATCAGAGGTGGACCCCGGCGGTTGGACAGGGATCGGAAGCTGATCAGTGGAATCTTCTGACTTAAAATTCTCGAAAGAGAAGGAGCAGAAGATGACCCGAAGAAAGCGACGTAATCACTCACCGGCCTTCAAGGCGAAGATCGCTTTGGCCGCTGTAAAAGGCGATCACACGCTGGCCGAGTTGGCGGAGCAGTTCGACATTCACCCCAATCAGAGAAGTGGCCCCACTCCTTTAAACAGCCCAACCTGGTTTGATACGTGGATTGCCCTGCCTGGTTAAGCTGCCTTGGGTAGGGACAGCGCGTTGAAGTAGAACTGATCCGGCGTTGTGTCGGCAAGACTGCTGTGTGGCCGATGCTGGTTGTAGAACTCGAAGTAGCGGGCCAGCGAGGCCTTGGCGTGCGAGACCGCGTCGTCAGCCTTCAGGTAAACCTCCTCGTACTTCACTGTGCGCCAAAGCCGCTCAACGAACACGTTGTCGCGCCAGCAGCCCTTGCCATCCATGCTGATGCGGATCTTGTTTTCCGTCAGCAGGCTCACGAAGTCGTGCGAGGTGAACTGGCTGCCCTGATCCGTGTTGAAGATTTCCGGTGCGCCATGGTTGGCCATCGCTTCCTCGACAGCATCGGTGCAGAACGCGGTTTCCAGCGAAATCGAGACGCGCCACGACAACACGCGGCGGCTGTACCAGTCCAGCACGACAGCCAGATAGACGAAGCCCCGCGCCATCGGAATGTAGGTGATGTCCGTGGCCCACGCTTGGTTTGGCCGCGTCACGGCCACGCCGCGTAGCCGGTAGGGGAATACCCCGTGCTTGCCGTTGCGGCGGCTGGTGTTCGGCTT
>DAOTGT010000468.1:0-1557 GCA_035447285.1 Candidatus Competibacter sp. | reverse complement strand
TGGCGATCACCACCTGTTGCAGACGATCGACAATGCGGGTCGCTTCCTGGACGTTCATACGCTTTTCGGCAACGGATGGGTAAATGACACTGAGTTGAGTGAGTCCGTTAAAACCTTGATAGTGTAGCAGAGGCCGCCATGCCCGATGACTGGACGGACGCCGCGTCCATCGCTTACTACGAAACCTACGCTCAGGCGTTTTTTGAGGACACCGTGGCCCTCGATCTGACGCCGCTTTATGAACCATTTTTGGCCCGGATTCCGGCGGGCGGCGCGATTCTCGATGCCGGTTGCGGATCCGGACGGGATGCGCGGGCCTTCCTGGAACGTGGTTATTCCGTGACCGCATTTGACGCCTCGCCAACCCTGGCCCGGTTGGCGGCAACGCATACCGGCCTGCCGGTTCACGTTCAGCGCGTTCAGGACCTGGACCAGCGGAGGCGCTTCGATGGGATTTGGGCCTGCGCCAGTTTGTTGCATGTGCCATCCTGTGAATTGCCAGACGTGCTGCGGCGGCTGGCGGCGGCGCTCAAGCCCGGTGGGATTCTCTATGCCTCGTTCAAATATGGCCAGGGCGAACGGGAGCGCGGGGGCCGGCGCTTTACCGACCTGGATGAAGCGGGATTAGCGGCCTTGCTGCAGGTCGCGCCCTATTTCACCGTGCTGGAAACCTGGATGACTGCAGATCGGCGCCCGGAACGGGCGGCAGAACGATGGTTGAATAGCGTGCTGCGGGCGAAGACTGCCGACCGTTGATACCCTGAACAAACTGGAGCCGTTGAATGCGCTTTGAAGACCTGCCTCCCGAGACCCGCGCCGCCCTCGAACAGGCGGTGCGCCAATTCCTACGGGAAAACCACTCCGTCAGCCTGGACGAAGCCGGCCAGGAACGCGGTCTGCCGCTGCCTGATCTCTGGCGGTGGATTCTGGCCGAAGCGGGTTTACCCGACAGCGACCCGCCTGATTTCTCGCCTTTCGCATGAACGCGCCGCGCCCGGCCGGGTTGGCCCTCCTGGCTTTGATTGTGACCGCGTCCTGCGAAGCGCCCGAACCCGCAATGATGCCCGTCATCCTGCCCCCGGCGCCCGAAGTCCAGCGCCAGGCCGAAACCGGCGAGGCCGCCGCCCAATTCGCGCTGGCTCAATATCACCTGGGCGATGAGGACCCCGCTGTAATGCTGCGCTGGCTACGAGCATCGGCCTGCCAGGGCGATCCGCTGGCGCAGGTCAGCCTGGGCGTACTGTATGACGCCGGGGATCGTGTTTATCAGGATCGTATCGAGGCTTACCTCTGGTTCGCATGGGCCGCCCAGCAGGGCAACTCCGAAGCCGCTCAATTCGCCGTCGATCTCAAAACCGCCATGGCCAATGACGAACGCGCTTTTGCTGAGACGCTGCTCCAGGACGGCTGGCTGGCGATGCTGGATTGCCGGACGCAGTGATCGGCGTCTTCTCGAGTCAGGAACGAAGGGGCCTCGTTGGGTCATGCGGCATAGGCCGCGCCCGCAGCAGGAGCCTTCGACCGGCGGTTCGGGTGGGATGAGCGGCTACGCTTTAG
>DAOTGT010000467.1:0-1564 GCA_035447285.1 Candidatus Competibacter sp. | reverse complement strand
GTCTACGTACGAAGTTCAATCTGGTCTTGCTGCTGGCGTTCGCCATCGGACTGGCACTGGCGGCCTATCTGTCCGATCGCATCCTCAAGGACAATGCCCGCGAGGAAGTGGTCCAACACGCCCGCATCATGATCGAAAGCGCGCTCGGTGCTCGCAGCTACACCGCTCAGCACATCCAGCCGCTGCTGACCTTGCAGATGAAGCGGCAGTTTCGGCCGGAATCGGTGTCGGCTTATGCCGCCGCGCAAATCTTCAAGGCTCTGCGTGAGCAACACCCGGATTACACCTACAAGGAAGCGGCGCTCAACCCGACCAACCCCTCCGATCGGGCCAGCGACTGGGAAGCGGACATCATCAATGAATTTCGCAACAACCAGGAAAAAAAGGAATTGATTGTCGAGCGCGACACGCCGACCGGGCGAATGCTCAATCTGGCCCGGCCACTGAGCATCCGCGACGAAGGTTGTCTGGTCTGCCACGGCCGGATTGAGGACGCCCCCAAAACCATGACTGATATCTACGGCGTCAACAACGGCTTTGGCTGGAAAATGGGCGAGACCATTGGAGCCCAGGTGGTGACGGTGCCGATGTCGCTGCCGCTGGAGCGAGCTCGGCAGACCTTCACCACCTTCATGATCCTGCTAGGCGGGGTGTTCGTCTTGCTGCTGCTGTTGCTCAACATCCTGCTGCATTTCGTGGTGATCCGGCCGGTGAAACGGATGTCGGAGATCGCCAGCGAGGTCAGCATGGGTAAGCCGGACGTGCCGGAATACGTCCGGCAAGGCTCCGATGAAATTGCCTCCCTGTCGCAGTCGTTCAATCGGATGCGGCTCAGTCTGGAAAACGCCATGAAGATGCTGGGCGAATGAGATGAACGACGGCGGCGACACCAGCGCCACGCTGCCGCCACGCATCGGCCGCTACCGCGTGACCGGGATGCTGGGCCGCGGCGCCATGGGCGTGGTTTACCGCGCTCACGACGCGGCGATCGACCGCGAAGTGGCCATCAAAACCATCCATCGCCGGCTGTTGCGCGGCGAGGAAGGCGCCGAGTGGCTGGAGCGCTTTCGCCGCGAAGTGCGCGCCGCCGGCCGTTGCGTGCATCCCAATATCGTCACCGTGTTCGAGTATGGCGAGGAAGCGGGCGCGCCCTATATCGTCATGGAGTACGTGCAGGGTCGGGAGCTGCGCAGTTACCTCAAGGACCGTCAACCGCTGCCGCTGGCCAATGCGGTGGCGATCGTCATTCAGATGCTGCAAGCGCTTGGCCAGGCACACGCCGCCGGTGTGGTGCATCGCGACATCAAACCCGCCAACATCATTTTGCTGGCCGACGGTCAGGTCAAGATTACCGACTTCGGCATTGCCCGGCTGGAAGCCAGTAGCAACATGACCCAAGATGGAATGACCGTCGGCACGCCCGGTTACATGGCACCGGAACAATTCAAGGGTCTTGAAGCTGATCGGCGCGCCGATCTGTACGCCACCGGCGTGGTGCTGTTCGAGCTGTTGACCGGCACCCGGCCGTTTCCGGGACGCAGCGCCAGCGAATTGATGTATCAGG
>DAOTGT010000466.1:0-1603 GCA_035447285.1 Candidatus Competibacter sp. | reverse complement strand
TCACCCTTCGGCCTGGAGCACACCGCCACCCAGGGCATCGTCAGCGCGGTCGGCCGCAACCTGCCCAGCGGCACCTATGTGCCGTTCATTCAAAGCGACGTCGCGGTCAACCCTGGCAGTTCCGGCGGCCCACTGTTCAACCTGCGCGGTGAGGTGGTCGGGATCAATTCGCAGATTTACAGCAGCACCGGCGGCTACATGGGCCTGTCGTTCGCCATCCCCATCAAGCTGGCGATGCAGGTGGTCGAACAGATCAAATCCACCGGCGAGGTCACTCGCGGCTGGTTGGGCGTACTGCTTCAAGCGGTCAACAACGATCTGGCCGACGCCTTCAAGCTGGACCGGCCGCGCGGGGCATTGGTCGCGCAGATCCTGCCGGACAGTCCGGCCGCCAGCGCCGGCTTCAAGCAGGGCGACATCATTTTGCGCTATGGCGGCGAACCGGTGGAGGATTCCTCGCAACTGCCGCGGATGATCGGCGTGACCCCGGTCGGCAAAACCGTGGCCATGTCGATCCTGCGCAACGGCGAGCCGCTGGAAGTCAAAGCCACTATCGCCCGGTTGGAAGCGACCGAGGAAACCGTTTCCACCATGGACGAATACAACGATCCGCTACTGCAAATCACCGTTGCCGATCTGAGCAACGAACAGCGCCGCAGCCTGGGCGCGGACGAGCGCGGCGTGCTGGTCACCACGCTTGACGAGGGCCCGGCCGCGAACGCCGGCCTGTATCCGGACGACATCGTCCTGGAAGTCAATTACACGCCGGTAAAAAGCGCCAGCCAGTTCGTGGAATTGGTCAAGGATCTGCCCAAGGGCAAGGCGGTGCCGGTCCTGGTGCGGCGGGACAACGAGTCGCTGTATCTGGCCATACGCATGCCCGAGCAGAGCTGATCCTCGAAAGGACGCCCATGAACCCGAACAACTGTCTGGACTTCGAACGACCCATCGCCGAACTGGAGGCGATGCTCAAGGAGCTGCGGCATCTCAGCGCCGAGCAGGATCTCAATATTCACGACGAGATCGCGCGGCTGGAGGCCAAGAGCAAGGCACTTACCGACTCCGTCTTCGCCAGCCTGACGCCATGGCAGATCTCGCAAATCGCCCGCCACCCGCTACGACCTTACACCCTGGACTATGTGGAACGACTGTTCACCGACTTTCAGGAATTGCACGGCGACCGCGCCTTCGCCGACGATCATGCCATCGTCGGCGGGCTGGCGCGACTGGACGGCCAGCCGGTATTGGTGATCGGCCATCAGAAAGGGCGCGACACCAAGGAGAAGATTTTCCGCAACTTCGGCATGCCACGCCCGGAAGGCTATCGCAAGGCGCTGCGGCTGATGAAGCTGGCCGAGCGCTTCCGGCTGCCGGTATTGACCTTCATCGACACGCCGGGGGCCTATCCCGGCATCGGCGCCGAGGAGCGTGGACAGAGCGAGGCCATTGCCCGCAACCTGTTCGAGATGAGCCGGCTGCGGGTACCGGTGATCTGCGTGGTGATCGGCGAGGGCGGTTCCGGTGGCGCGCTGGCGGTCGGCGTCGGCGACCGGGTACTGATGCTGCAATACAGCACCTACTCGGTGATCTCGCCGGAAGGCTG
>DAOTGT010000465.1:0-1616 GCA_035447285.1 Candidatus Competibacter sp. | reverse complement strand
GATTCACGATGTTGCAGAAAAACGACGTTCTGGCCAGAGCGCCCATCACGCTGACACTGGACAAACCGTCCGTTGGCAACAAGGTCCTGCGCAATACTTATCTACTGTTGTCGATGACGCTACTGTTCAGCGCCGTCACCGCCGGTATCGCCATGGCCACTAATGCGGCGCCGCTGCACTGGATGATCACGATGGGCGGTTATTTCGGCTTGTTATTCGTGGTCACCCGGTTGCGCGACAGCGTCTGGGGCCTGGCTGCGGTGTTCGCCCTGACCGGTTTCCTCGGCTATACGCTGGGGCCGATTCTCAATTTCTACCTCAGCTTGCCGAACGGCTCGCAGGTGGTGATGACCGCGCTGGGCGGCACCGGCGCGATCTTCCTGGCGCTATCCGGCTATGCGGTTGTCAGCCGCAAGGATTTCAGCTTCATGGGGTCCTTCCTGATGGTGGGTATTCTGGTCGCGTTCCTGGCCGGGCTGGGCGCAATGCTGTTCAACATCCCGACTCTGTCGCTGGCGGTATCGGGGATGTTCATTCTATTGATGTCGGGCATGATCCTCTGGCAAACCAGTGAAATCATTCACGGTGGCGAGACCAACTACATCATGGCCACCGTCAGCCTGTATATCACCATCTTCAACCTACTGCTGAGCCTGCTGCAAATTCTGGGTGTCGTGTCCGGCGACGACTGATCGCACACCGGTCCACCAATCTATATCGAACCCCGCTCTGCGGGGTTTTTGCTGTGGACGACTATTGTGTATTGGCCTGCCCGTTCACGATCACGAAATTCTGGTGGGGTTCGGACCAGCGCACGGCGATGTCATTGCCGGTGGCTGGAAAGTTCGACAGGATAAACTCGCCGCTAACCCCTTCCAGATACTCCACGCCCAGCGTGGTCACGGTGAAGTTGACGTTGGCGAATTCCACACCGTCGGCGAAAGCCCGCAAGTTGTGGCTACCGTCGCCCAACCGGTTCCAGTTGAAGGTGTAGCCAAACCCGTTGTCGGCGTCGCCACAAGTGTCGACCGTGTCGCCCCGTGTGGTGCCGTAGGCCGCCTGCGCCCGCGCGCCGCCATCGATCTGGATTTCCACCACGCCCGCCTGGCAGACCCAGCCCCGGATCAGGCCGATCCCACTCTCCAAGGAACCTTGCGTCGGGCTCTCCAGACTAGCGTTTGGCGAAGCAGCCGACGCTGGATAGTGGACTTCGTTGGAGAAATCACTTCTGATCGTTTGAGTCGTGTCGTAGGCAACAATAGAAAAGTAGTAAGTTGTCCCTATCTCAAGGTCCATCAAGGTATATTGGGTCTGATCGCCAACATCGACACTGTCGGTATAGTTCCGGCTAGCACGGCCATAATACAGAACATATCCTCCCACATTCGGAGACGGACTCGGATCCCACGCCAAGGAGATTTCAACCGCTTGAGCAGCGGAAACACCGGGTAAATACCCTAAGACTCCCGCCAACGCCATCGAGCCGAGAATTTTCACGGTGGTCTACCTCTGCTTGTTGCTAACCCACCCGCCACCTACGGTTTTCGGGAACTTAGAAGTCAACGGGCGTAACCAGTCGAGCGCGCCCCTGGTTCAGGCGACGAGTCGAAGCCGGG
>DAOTGT010000464.1:0-1619 GCA_035447285.1 Candidatus Competibacter sp. | reverse complement strand
GCGCATTCGCGTCAACCTAACGGCGGGCGGTTTTTCTGAAGGCGCGGGCGGCTTTTCTTTTGCTGCGCAGTAAGAGCAGGATGTTCTTATCCTCAACCTCCCATTCGAACTGCTCGCCTTTGACCACGGCCAGCGCCTCCGCGACAGCGGCGGGCAGGTTCACATAGTACGACCGGTTGGTCGGCCGTTGCACTTTCTGGATTTTCACCGGATAGCCCATCGTGAAGTTCTCCTTTCCGCTGATATATAGTATATATACTATATATTTGTCAACAGGAGATTCACATGAGCAAAATGACACAGAGTACCCCGTACGCGTCAGCGAACCTGCGGGAGTTGGAGGAACTGGATGTAGAGACGATTGCGCGCGCCACGGAGTTCCAGAAGCGTGCGCAGCGCAAGGTGGCGCTTCGGGATCTGCTCCTGGGCATCGTCGCCGTTGCGGCGACGGGCCGCTTAACCTTTGAACGCGTGGCGGCTTCCATCGGCCGGCGCGCCAATCAGAGCTATTCCAAACAGGCATTGCACAAGCGGCTGGACGAATCGGTGGTGGGGTTTCTGTCCGCCGTGTTTGTCCGCTGCTTCCAGCCTGCCGTGAGCGCCGCAATGGGCACCGGCCGGCTGGCGTCTTTCGGTCGCGTGCTGTTGCATGACAGCACCTGCGTGGCCTTGCCATCACGCCATGCCGCGGTTTTCCCAGGCAGCGCCAACGGGCGGGGCACCCTCTCCCAAATCAAGTTGCAACTGGTCTGCAACCTTCTGGATAGCCGCATCGTGCAAGTCGGTTTATCAGGCTTCACCCGCAACGACCAGCGGGCCGCCTCCGACATCCTGGGGCTTTTGCGGCCCGGCGACTTGATGTTGCGCGACCTGGGCTATTTCGTGCTGAAGACCTTCCGCGCCATCACCAGCTGCGGGGCCTTCTTCCTGTCGCGCTTCCGCCACGACGTGGCCGTGCTGGAGCCCGGCACCGACCGGCCCATCCAACTGGCTCGCCTGCTCAAAAAACAGGGCTTCTTCGATGCCTGGATCCATCTGGGAGCAAAGGAAAGACTCCCCGTACGACTCGTGGCCGTGGCCGTGCCGGATGCCGTGGCGAACGAGCGCCGGCGAAAACTCCGCCAGAACCGGGATGCCAAACTCAACCCCAGCAAAGACCATCTCTTCTTGCTGGGCTGGAACATCTTCATCACCAACGTCCAGGCAGACGTCTGGAGCGCCGCAGACTTTCATGCCATTTATCGGCTGCGCTGGCGCATCGAAACCACCTTCAAGGCCTTCAAATCCCATCTGGCGCTCGCCGATCTCGCCGACCAGTGCGTCGAGATGATTCGACTGTCGGTCATGACCCGTCTGATCTTCTGTGCCTGGGTATGTCGCGCCTGCCACCATCTGGAACTCCAAGCCTGCCCGCGCCAACACACCAGCTTGCTGCGGGTCGCCAGCATCTTCGCGGGCCTGGGCATTTGCTTCGAGGCCATGGTCCTTGGAATCCCCGTCACCCAGTTGATGACCCTCCTGATCGACCGACACGCCTACTATGAATCACGAAAAGATCGAGTGAACTTTCAAGAAGCTCTGTCCAATATGGGTCACCCGTTAGGTTGACGCGAATGCGC
>DAOTGT010000463.1:0-1623 GCA_035447285.1 Candidatus Competibacter sp. | reverse complement strand
TGGCGGAACTGATGAAGACCGGCTTCGACGCCGCGTTCCCCCAACGACGGGCCAGCCACGAATTCATCATCACTCTCAAGCGGCAGGCCAAGACGCTGGGCGTAACGGCGATGGATTTCGCCAAGCGGTTGCTTGATCTCGGGTTTCATGCCCCAACCACCTATTTCCCGCTGCTGGTGCCGGAGTGCCTGTTGATCGAGCCGACCGAAACCGAATGCAAGGAAGAACTGGACGGCTTCGTCGCCGCGATGCGCCAAATCCAGCAGGAAGCCGAGAGCAGTCCCGAGCAAGTCCAGGGTGCGCCCCACCACCGACCGGTGCGGCGTTTGGACGAGGTACGCGCCGCCCGCGACATGGATCTGGCCTGGCGGCCGGTCGAGTCCTGATCCCGATGGCCTTTCAAAATCACACGGGTTGGCGCCGGTTAATCAACGCCACCGGCTATTCCTGGGCCGGTCTGAAAGCGGCTTGGCGCAACGAAGAAGCGTTTCGTCAGGAAGGGTTTTTATGCGCGGTACTGACCCCGCTGGCCCTGTGGTTGGGGCACAGCCCGGTGGAGCGGTCGCTACTGATCGGCAGTCTGCTGCTGATCGTGATCGTCGAACTGCTAAACACCGGCATCGAGGCGGCGGTGGACCGCATCGGACCGGAACACCACGAGCTATCGGGTCGGGCCAAGGATATCGGCTCGGCGGCGGTATTCGTGGCGCTGCTGAACGCCACCGTGGTGTGGGTGCTGATCCTGCTCACATGAAAGGTGATTTCCGCCCATAAAGGCGGAAGCACGCATCGCTGCAATCAAGAAATGCCATCAAGAATTTGTGTTGACATAAATTTGATTACGTCAATAATGACGTACGTCTATTTTGACGTAATTTCTTATGGACGTATGCTATGAAAGCAAATCCTGGTGGGGCGGTTTCTCCTGAAAACGTCATGGGGCGAGACCGCCTCATCGAACGCCTTTGGGCCACCCTGAAGCACCAAAGCCTGGTGTTGGTGGCCGAACGGCGTATGGGCAAGACCTGCATTATCAAAAAGATGGAGGCGCAGCCACCGGACGGAACAATGATTCGGGTTCGAGATGTCGGTGGCGTCAGCAGCCCTATCGAATTTGTGGAACGAGTCGCCGAAGATGTGGAAAAACACCTTAAGCTGTTCCAGAAAACGGCAACCAAAACCAAAGAGTTCTTGGCTTCCTTAAGCGGCGCCCAAATCCTCGGTGTAAAGCTGCCCACCATCGCGGCTCCCCACTGGAAAGCGCTGTTGGAACGGATTCTGGGCGATCTTGCCCAGCACAGCGACCGACCAGTCATTCTATGCTGGGATGAATTGCCCTGGATGTTGCAGAAGATGACTGCTCGTCCAGAAGGGGAAACGGTCGTTATGGACCTCCTGGATACGCTCCGTGGCCTGCGCCAAACCCACACTAACCTGCGCATGATTTACACGGGCTCCATCGGCCTGCATCACGTCGTGACCGCCCTTCGCGAAGAGGGCTACGTCAATTCCCCGGTCAACGACATGCGCACGGTCGAAGTGCCGCCTCTGGATGATGGGCACGCCGAAGCCTTGGCCAAGGCGCTGATACAGGGAGAAGGGCTGACCAGCGGCACCCTGGAT
>DAOTGT010000462.1:0-1627 GCA_035447285.1 Candidatus Competibacter sp. | reverse complement strand
ACGGCTCGCCGGGCATGCTGAAAGCCGGGTTCGGGCTGACTCCCGACAATCCGCTTTACGCTGAACTCAACCCACGCTTTCTAGCCCTTTATCGGGAGGCCATCGCCGTCGAGACCACACTGTTTCCCGGCATGGCCGAGGTGCTGGACTACCTGGAGGCTGGTTCCATCCGCTGGGGCGTGGTCACCAACAAGCCGGGCTGGCTGACCGAACCGCTGCTGAAGGCGCTGGATCTATGGCCACGAATGGCCTGCGTGGTCAGCGGCGACACCCTGAGCGCGCGCAAACCGGACCCGGAACCGCTGCTGTACGCCTGTGCCCGCATCGGGGCGCTGCCCGGTCGCTCGCTGTACGTGGGAGACGCCGAACGCGACATACTGGCCGGCAAGCAGGCCGGCATGACCGCGCTGGTGGCCGGTTTCGGCTATCTGGGCGCTGAGGACCGGCCGGAACACTGGAACGCCGACGGCTTTCTGCGGCAACCGAGCGATCTGCTCGCCTGGCTGGGCGCGCCAGATGTCCCCGCAACCCGAAATCGCTAGGGCGGCGCGGCGGCGCTGGCCACCGTCTCCATGTTTTGGGCCAACCACCACACGCCGCCGAGCGTCAACAAGGCCGCCACCAGCAAGGCCAGCAGCGGCGCGCGTCCCCCGAGCCGGCGCCAAACCGACGCGGACGGCCGATCCGCCGCCTCGGCCCACAGCACGGTGACATTGTCCTGATGGGGACATCGATGGGCCTCCACCGCCGCCAGCAACCGCTGGCAAGGTTCGCTGCCACGCGCTCTGCTCAGCAGGGCGACGATTTCGTTTTCGCTGAGCGTCAGCAGACCATCGCTGGCTAACAATATCTGATCACCACGCTTGAGCGGATAGGGTTGACGCGGCAGATCCACCAATTCGACCTCCTCGCCGGTGACAGCACTGACCAGCGCGTTACGGGCGGGATGGCGAGATGCATCGGCGGCGCTGATCTCGCCGGCGCTCACCTCGGCGGCCAGAATGCTGCGATAGGCGTGATCCTGATTCAGACGGCGCAACCGTCCCCGTCGCCACAACCATAACGGCGAATCACCCACGCTGATCCAGTACAACCCCTCCTCCGCCAATACCACGGCCAGCAGCGTGCAACCCATTCCCTTCAGATTCTCAGGATCGGACGCCACCTCCAGCGCCATGCGCTCGTTCACATGCGCCAGCGTCCGCTCAAGCCGTTCGGGGATGGCAACGGCCGGCACCGTATCGTAGGTTTCGATGAAATCGCGGACCGTCAGGGCACTGGCCCGAGCACCCGCCTGTTCGCCCCCCATGCCGTCGGCCAATACCAGCAGCAGATCGCCCGCCTCCAGCTCCGGTGGCAATCCGAATACGCCGTACTCGTCTTCCTGACGAGCGCGGCCCCCTTGGATCGTACCTTCATCGTGTACCCAAGCCACCATGCCCTCTCTCCACACCTCACGCGCCTTCGCGCCAGTCGAAGCCAAGGCCACACAGCGGCACGAAGCGCAAGCGGGTCTGCCCCATCCGCAAGGTTTCGCCGCCGGTCAGTTCCACGGATTTACCCACCACCGGGCAGCTATCCACCCAGTTGCCCGGCGCGATCGATTGCAGGTAAAAGCGGCGGGAAC
>DAOTGT010000461.1:0-1647 GCA_035447285.1 Candidatus Competibacter sp. | reverse complement strand
TCCGCGCCGCGAGTGGCGGTTCGCAACGGCCTAGTTGGGCGCGGTAGCGGGCCGCTTGTCGGCTGACTTGGCGGGCTCGCTCCATCAACCACGGTTTGTTCCGGTAGCTGCGTTTGGCGAAACCGCCCTGACCTTCGTGGTAGGCCAGATATTGGTGATAGACATCGTGTTTGGCGACGCCGTTGCGGCGCGCGGTTTCGCTGACGTACCAGCCGATGAAATCCACGGCATCGTCGAACTGGTCGCGCTCGGCGCCGTGGTTGCCGGTCGCGGCGATGTAGTCGTCCCAGCTCCCATCAAGTGCTTGGCTGTAGCCGTGGGCGGAGGAAGGGCGGGGGCCGGGAATGAAACCGAGATACCAAGTGCGGGGTGGTCGGGCGTCGGCTTGGAAGGCGGATTCCTGGTGGATGATCGCCAGCAGCATCGGCAGGGGTACCCCCCAACGCTGGCTGGCGGCGTCGGCGTCGGCGAACCAATCCTCGTGTTGCTCGAAGATAGCGCAGGCATCGTCGATATCGCGCGGTGGCGCGGTCGTGCACGAAGCTAGCAGCAACAAGCTGCTGAGTACAGTGAGGCTTCCACCCCAGACAATCCGTTCCCGCAGCGATAACGCGGTCCACCGGCGCGCCACTCCGGTAATCCGGGCGCGCCAGGTGGGCGGGAATGCGGTGCGCCATCCGTTCATGGCTGAATCATCGTGCCGCGCCGGCCCAGAAACAACCCAGTGCCCAATAAACAGAGCATCGTCAGTACCACCGGCAGATCCCCGAAACGGGCATAAGGCGTCAGTCCCCGCAGCGGGCGCACCTCACCACGGATGACTTCGGCCTGGAACTGAGCGCCTCGGTTCACGATTCGGCCACGGTCGTCGAGAATGGCGGAGAGGCCGGTATTGGTGGCGCGGGCCAGGTAGCGACCCATTTCCAGGGCACGCATCCGCACGATTTGCAGGTGTTGGTGCGGGGCGGTGGAATCCTTGAACCAGGCGTCGTTGCTGACGTTGATCAACCAGGTCGCCTCGGGCAGCGCCAGGCGGATCTCGTCGCCGAACACGGCCTCGAAGCAGATGGAGATCCCGACCGGCTGCCCACCGGCGCGCAGTAGCGGTTGATCGCGCTCGCCGGGGGTGAAGTCGGCCATCGGGATACTCACCCAGTCTCGAAAGAACAGGAAAAACGAGCGCAGAGGCAGGTATTCACCGAATGGCAGCAAGCGGCGTTTCTGGTAGGAACCGGGCGACCGACCGATGCCGATCACGCTGTTGTGGAAGACGTTGGTTTCCCACGAGCCGGTCGGAATCCCGGTCACGTAGTCGACGTTCGCGCGTCGGGCACTTTCGGCCAGCGCGGTCAGGAAGGCATGGACCTCATCCTGGAAAATCGGGATCGCCGTCTCCGGCCAGACGATGACGTCGGCGCGACCATGCTCGCTCAGGCTGAGCTGGACGTAGCGTCGCAGGGTTTCTTCCAGCACGGCGGGTTGCCATTTCCGATCCTGAGCGATGTTGCCCTGGACCAGGGCGACGCGCAGCGGCGGTCCCGCCGGCTCGACCCAGGAAATGCGACCCAGACTCCAGGCACCGAGCCATAAAGCCGCCAGCATGCCCAGCCAGAGCAAGCGTTCTTGCCCGCGACCGCTGTTCAGCAA
>DAOTGT010000460.1:0-1649 GCA_035447285.1 Candidatus Competibacter sp. | reverse complement strand
TACAGCCGTTGCGCCTTGCCCGGACGCCCGAAGCTGGCGACTATCAACTGTGTTTTGAACGGGTCTGCCGTCCGCTGAGCGTTTGGCTTGGCCCGCCCCGCGCGGATTCCCCGCTGCTGGAATTGTGGGCTTGTACGCCAACCGCGTCGGTTGGCCGGACGCGACCATGATGGTGCCGACCGGTGCGTTGAGCAGCACGTTTTGGAGAGACTCTTGGCCTTTCCTTTCTCCATGCGCCTTCAACTTGATGTAGGTGCCACCATCTGGGTTTGCAGCACCAGCTCGCCCAAAAAATCCCGGTGCAGCGCCGCCCAGATCAGGATCGGCGCCACCGCCGGCAAAATCAGATATCCCAGTTGGTAAGCCAGCGCCAACAACTCCCGGGTCAAGGGTGTGGTGCCCATCTGTAGGGCGACGGCGGGGTCCATGTCGAAGACCAGGGTCTTGAGTGCCTCGCAGGCCACGCCCCAGACCGGTATCGGCAACAGCAGTAAGCCGCCCAAGACCGCACGATAGAGTTTTTCGCCCCAAGCCATCGGCGCCGCCAGGGTCAGCGCCAGCAGCATCGGCAGGCCGTAGGCGTACTTCAGCGCGTTGATCGTGAACACCAGTTGCCCGCGCGCGCCGAGCGGCGTCGAGCCATCCGCCGGCGCGGCCATGGCGAACCGGGTGACGATATCGACTGCCGTGCCCTGCTGCTCGACGGCGGCGATGGCGTGCGAAAACAGATGGCTGAGGACAAAATGTGCCCATCCCGCGACCGGCATCAACAACAGTGGTGCCAGCGCGTACCAGAGTACGAACATGGGCACCAGCCACAGCAGCGTGTGGAGCAGGAAGCGATCGATCGGGCGGCGCGGCATCATGGCGAGACCGCCGACGCCGGCAGCGTTCGCACCCACAGTAGATAGACGATCAAACCATCCAGCATGATCAAGGCTTGCCAGAGATAGAGGTGCGCCCATTCGAACCAGACCGGGTTCCATTGCAACAGATAGAACAAGCTGACAATTCGAATCACGTTCAGGATTTGAATAGCCAAGAAGCCGAGCCCGAGCCCAATAAGTTTCTGTTTCCAACTGGCCGGGGTGGCGGCGATGGCGGCCAATACCACGATCATCGCCTCGACCCCGTTGCAGCCGGGCTGAATGCTGACCGCCGCGCCCGTCTCGACATTGCTCAGCACGATGCCATGCGCCCGCACCGTACTGTCGAAAGCCTGAAGTACGACGGCGCTCACTTGGGCCACCACCGCGGTGAACGGCTGAATGATCCAGATCTGTACCGGTTCCAATAGTTCGACGGTAAACAGCACCAGAAGAATCGTTGCAAAAGTAATCAAAGGCATGATGCGGGGATCTCGCGGACAAATCATGACTCGGCGGATACGGGAGCGGGCGATCGCTGGTCCGCCGGAACTCTGAGACGCTATCTTAACGGGTCGCAATGACTTTTTCCCCTCCACGCATCTAGTGGGTTCCGATGCGCGACCAGGGGGATGTGACGATGCCGTCCGAATTCCGACCCCTGGCTGTGCTAGAATCCATCGTCTTACGGCTGCCCCAAGCGGCCGGGTTGGGTGCTGACGAGGGTCCCGCATGACTGATATCGCCAAAGAAATCCTGCCGGTCAATCTGGAAGACGAAATG
>DAOTGT010000459.1:0-1667 GCA_035447285.1 Candidatus Competibacter sp. | reverse complement strand
GCCCGCGATCCCGATCTGTTGGCGCTGGATCGAATCTCCATGCGGGATTTTCTACTGCAACACCGGCTGGATGCCGAACCGCTGCATTGGTACGTCAACTACGCCTGCCGCGACGATTACGGTTGCCGTTACGACCAGACTTCGGCCTGGATGGGGATTCACTACTTCGCCAGCCGCGACGCCCGTGCCCGCGACGCCGACGCCGACGCCGACGATGTACTGACCTGGCCGGAAGGCAACGGCTGGCTGGTCCGGCGCCTGCGGGAACGGCTGGAACCGCACATCGTCACTGGGTCCCTGGCGTTCCGCGTATCCGAACTGGATCGGGCGGTGTTGGTGGACGCGTATCAGCCGCGCGAGAACCGCTCGACGCGGCGGCTGGCGCAACGAGTCATCTGGGCCGCGCCGGTGTTTCAGGCACCCCGGGTGCTCCGTGAACTCCCGGCTGAACTGCAAGCCGCCATCGGCGAGTTCCAGTATGCGCCCTGGCTGGTGGCCAATCTCAGTCTGCGCGGCTTTCCCGAGGAGCGCCGGGGCGCGTCGCTGAGTTGGGATAATGTGCTGTACGACAGCGCCGCGCTGGGCTATGTGGTCGCCACTCACCAGCATCTGGCGGCGCACCAGGACCGGACCGTGTTCACTTGGTATCACGCGCTGTGCAACGGCCCGCCGGATCGCGAGCGGCAACGCCTGTTGGAAACGCCGTGGGCAACATGGGCGGAGTGGATTTTGCGCGATCTATCGAGACCGCATCCCGATATCCAGGAGCAGGTCGCCCGACTGGACCTGATGCGTTGGGGCCATGCCATGATCCGACCCCGGCCCGGTTTTGTCTGGGGCGCGGCCCGTCGGCGCCTGTTGAACACGCGGGATCGGGTACTGTTTGCCAACTCCGATCTGAGCGGTTGCTCAATCTTCGAGGAAGCGAATTATCGCGGGGTGCTGGCGGCGGAACGGGTGCTGGCATCGCTGGATATTCCCTTTACCTCTTCTCTCGTTTGAACGTCGATCACGCTTCAATGACTAGGGCGGGTCCGCACGGCGCTCGGGCGGTTGAGGATGCGTTCCGCCCAGGCGCCGACCGCGGGAGGCGGCACGATCTCCATGAGTGGAAGGAACTGGACGAAGGGCGTATAGCAGACCTCCGCCAGGCTATACATCTCCGCGACCAGATACTCCCGACCCGCCAACGAACGCTCCAGGATTGCCAAGTGCTGCTCGATCTCCGCCTTGGCCCGCGCCATTTCCGCCAGATTCCAACGTTGCTCGGGCAAAAAGCGCTTGGGGAAAATGATCGTTCCGGTCTGCCGCGTCAATTCCAGATCGCAAAGCTTCATGTGCATGTCGACCAGGGCACGACCGCGCGGGTCGGCCGGCGTCAACGGCGGCGACGGGTGGATCGCTTCCAGGTAATTGAGAATGGCCGTCGATTCGTACAGGACAAAGTCATCCTCCATCAGCGTCGGGACCCGGCCGTAGGGATTCAGCGCGCGGTAGCTTGGTTGGTTGTGCTCCCGAGCGGCCATGTCGACCGGAATCAATTCGTGGGGAATCGCTTTTTCGATGAGCGTGATGAGAACGCGGCGAGTGAAAGTGGAGAGGGGGTGATAGTACAGTTTGAGCATGGGTCGGTTCTCCTGGTGGCGGTTGAGCGAATTCCCGATACG
>DAOTGT010000458.1:0-1671 GCA_035447285.1 Candidatus Competibacter sp. | reverse complement strand
AGAGAAACTACCTTAAAATCGACTAAAAATTGTCTGGACAAGGGGTCCACTTCAAATCGTGGTCTCGCTCACCCCCAACTCCACCGCCAGTTCGGCCGCTGGACGCGACGATTGCCGGATATACGCCCGTTGCTTGGGCGTGGTGGTGGCGTTGGCGTGCAGGCGAATCTCCATCAGGGCCTCCGTGGCGCGAGGATCAGATCGTGCAAGAACCGCCGCGATGCCGGCAGACGGCGGCTCCAAGTGTCAACATAATCTCACGGGACCTGATGGTTAGGGGTTGACGCGGATGCGATAAATCCCGCCGATGTTATTGCTGCCGTTGTTACCGCCGCACCCATATTCACTGTAGATCCGCACTTGGGTCGAGCCGTTCATGGCATGCAGCGCCGCGTTGATCAGGATCGGATCGGAGGTCGTACCGTAATAATACACATTGGACTTGGCGCTCTTCCGCAAATAGATATAACTGGAATATCCCTCGGTGTACGCCGACACTTGGATCACGTGACCATAGCAGCTGCTGCTTTGCGAGTTCACCGTATTGGTTTCGACGCCGTTGACACTGTTGACGTCATCGTCTTCCTCGGCATGCACCCAGGTGGCGTTCAGGCTCAGAGCGGCGACGGTGGCGGCGGTCAGGCAAAAGGTTTTCAGATTCATGGTGAAGTGCCCTCTAAAAGTATTTACCGTTGATCTGTCGGTTGACGATCACGATAAAGCACATGTTGTGCCATTATTTCTATCATATTGATAAAAAATGATTATATTAAGGTAATTTCCTGATAGACTCTTTGGTGCACCCATGTGAACCGGTTCGGCATGATCCGATTTTGGGTCAGTATGATTGTTTTCCATGACATTATTCCGGGTTCTCAATGCCTCGTTCCGACACAGGAGCTGTCTCCATGGATTACCACACTCTGGGTTCCAGTGAATTGCGAGTCTCGCAAGTTTGTCTCGGTACCATGACCTTCGGTCAGCAAAACAGCGAAGCGGAAGCGCATGCCCAACTCGACTGCGCCCGATCTCACGGCATCAACTTCATCGATACCGCCGAGATGTATCCGGTGCCGCCCCGGGCCGAAACCTACAGCCGCACCGAAACTTTCATCGGCCGTTGGCTGAAGACGCAACCGCGTGATCAGGTCATACTTGCCACCAAGGTGGCGGGGCCGTCGCGGGGTATGGACTGGATTCGCGGCGGTCCCAAGGGTCTGGATCGGATCAATATCCGCGCGGCGCTGGAAGGCAGCTTGACCCGGCTGCAAACCGATTACGTCGATCTGTACCAGTTGCACTGGCCGGAACGCAACGTGCCGATGTTTGGCCAGTACCGGTTCGAACCGGCGCACGAGCGGGATGGCACGCCGATCCTGACGCAGTTGGAAACCCTGGATGAACTGGTGCGGGAAGGGAAAATCCGCCATATTGGCCTGTCCAACGAGACGCCCTGGGGTGTCTGTCAGTTTCTCAGGCTAGCAGAGGAACGCAGGCTGCCGCGCGTGGCATCGATCCAGAATGCCTACAATTTGCTGAACCGGGTTTACGAGTCCGGGTTGGCGGAAATCGGCTATCGGGAGAAGGTCGGGCTGCTGGCCTACTCGCCGCTGGCCTTCGGCCATCTCAGCGGCAAGTATCTGGACGATCCCCAGGCACCCGGCCGCATCA
>DAOTGT010000457.1:0-1680 GCA_035447285.1 Candidatus Competibacter sp. | reverse complement strand
TCAAGATACGCGGCGCGCGCACCCATAATCTGCAAAACGTCGATCTCGACCTGCCGCGCGACCGGCTGATCGTCATCACCGGCCTGTCCGGTTCCGGCAAATCCTCGCTGGCCTTCGACACTCTCTATGCCGAAGGTCAGCGCCGTTATGTCGAATCGCTGTCCGCCTACGCCCGGCAGTTCCTGTCGCTGATGGAAAAGCCGGACGTGGATCACATCGAAGGGTTGTCGCCGGCCATTTCCATCGAGCAGAAATCCACCTCGCACAATCCCCGCTCCACGGTCGGCACCATCACCGAAATTTACGATTATCTGCGGCTGCTGTACGCGCGGGCCGGGATTCCGCGCTGCCCGGATCATGGCATCGATCTGGATGCCCAGACCGTTAGTCAGATGGTGGATCAGGTGCTGGCGCTGCCCGAGGGCGGGCGGCTGATGCTGCTGGCGCCGGTGGTGAAGGAGCGCAAGGGCGAACATGTCAAGCTGTTGCAGGAACTGCGTGCCCAAGGCTTCGTGCGCGCCCGCATCGACGGCGAGGTGGCGGAACTGGATAGCCCGCCCATCTTGGATCTGCGCCGCAAGCATACGATTGAAGTGGTGGTGGATCGCTTCAAGGTTCGGGACGATCTCGGCCAGCGCTTGGCGGAGTCGTTCGAGACCGCGCTGCGACTGGCGGACGGCATGGCGCGGGTGGCATTTTTGGACGAACCGACGCGGGCCGAATTGCTATTTTCCGCCGGTTTCGCCTGCCCGATCTGCGGTTACAGTCTGAGCGAGCTGGAACCGCGCCTGTTCTCCTTCAACAATCCGGTCGGCGCCTGTCCGATGTGCGATGGCTTGGGCGTCAAACAATTCTTCGATCCCGAACGGGTGGTGGCGCATCCGCATCTGAGCTTGGCGCGCGGGGCGGTGCGCGGCTGGGATCGCGACAATGTCCATTACTTTCAACTCATCCAGTCCTTGGCGAGGCATTACGGCTTCGAGGTAGACACCCCGTTCCAGGATCTGCCCGAGCGAATCCGCCGATTGGTCCTGCACGGCAGCAGCGGGGAAGCCATCGACTTCGAATACAGCAACAGTCGCGGCGAAACCCACCATCGTCGTCATGCGTTCGAGGGGGTGATTCCCAACATGGAGCGCCGCTACCGGGAGACCGAATCGAATCTGGTGCGCGACGATCTGGTGAAATACCTCAGCAGCCAGCCCTGTCCATCCTGCCAAGGCGCACGGTTGACTCGCTCCGCCCGTCATGTCTTTGTTGCTGGCCGCAGCCTGCCGGAGATCGTCGCCTTGCCCATCGGCGCGGCCCGCGATTTTTTCGGCGACTTGGCCTTGCCCGGCCGGCGTGGCGAGATCGCCGTCAAGATCGTCAAGGAAATCGACGAACGGCTGAACTTCCTGGTCAATGTCGGCTTGGATTATCTGAACCTGGAGCGCAGCGCCGACACCCTGTCTGGCGGTGAGGCGCAACGCATCCGGCTGGCCTCGCAGATCGGCGCCGGGCTGGTTGGGGTTATGTACGTGCTGGACGAGCCGTCGATCGGCCTGCACCAGCGCGACAATGCCCGGTTGCTGGCCAGCCTGTTGCGATTGCGCGATCTCGGCAACACCGTGATCGTGGTCGAACACGACGAGGACGCCATCCGCACCGCCGATCATGTGGTGGACATGGGGCCGGGCG
>DAOTGT010000456.1:0-1704 GCA_035447285.1 Candidatus Competibacter sp. | reverse complement strand
ATCCGGGCGGTGATGCGTCGGTGTTGTGCGAGTTCCGCGCCCGCCTCGTTGACGGCGCGGCCGGGCCGGGCCTGTTGGAAGCGATGCTGTCACGGTTAAAAGAGCACGGCCTGTTGAAAGCCCATGGCCAGCAACGCACCGATTCCACCCACGTTCTGGCCGCGATCCGCACGCTCAACCGGCTCGAGAGCGTGGGGGAGACCTTGCGCGCGGCCTTGAACAGCGTCGCTACCGTGGCGCCGGACTGGCTGATTGGCGTCGCCGCGCCGGCGTGGTTCGAGCGCTACGCGATCCGGATCGAAGAATACCACCTCCCTAAAGGCGAAGCGGCACGCACCGCGCTCGGCGAACCAATCGGAACCGATGGCCATACGCTGCTGGCGGCGATTTACGCGCCAGCGTCGCCCGCCTGGTTACGCGAGTTGCCGGCGGTCCAGACCTTGCGGCAGGCCTGGGTGCATCAATTCTTGGTCGAGGAGGATGTCGTCCGCTGGCACAAAGCCGCTGACCTACCTCCCGTCAGCACCCGTTTCGACTCCCCCTACGACACGGATGCTCATTACAGCAGCAAGCGCAGCACCACCTGGACCGGCTACAAAGTCCACGTCACCGAAACCTGCGATGCCGACACTCCCCATCGGATCGTTCATGTCGAGACCACCCCCGCGCCGGTCACCGACAGTGACCTGACCGCCTCGATCCAGCAAGCGCTGGTCGACAAAGGCTTGGCGCCTGCCACACACCTCGCCGATGCCGGTTATGTCGATGCCGACCTGCTGGTCACCCGCCAGACCCAACAGAGTATCGAGTTACTCGGCCCGGTGCGCTCAGATGTCAGTTGGCAGGCCAAGGCGGGGCAGGGATTCGATCTTGCCGCCTTCGTTATCGACTGGGAGTCCCAACAGGTCATCTGCCCGACCGGCCAGACGAGCGTCGACGGGACGTCGGCCCGCGATCCTTGGGGTAACGACACAATCCATGTTGGGTTCCATCGCCCCACCTGTGCCGCTGGTAGCCGCCGTCCCCTCTGCACCCGCGCCAAGACCGACCCCCGCGAAATCACGTTGCGTCCGCGCCCATTGCATGAAGCGTTGCAGAAGGCTCGCCGTCAACAAGAAACCGAAGCCTGGCGCGCCCGGTACGGCCCACGAGCGGGAGTCGAGGGCACCTTGTCCCAGGCCGCCCGCGCCTTTGGCCTGCGCCGATGTCGCTCTATCGGGTTAGCCAAGACCCAACTTCAACATGTGTTTACGGTCATCGCTGTGAATGTCGCACGAGTGGACGCCTGGCTGACCGAACGTCCCTGGGCCAAAACCCGGCGATCCGCCTTCGCTTCCTTGGCACCTATGGCAGGAGCGGCTTAGGATCCCCCCCCATCGAATTCGCCAGCAGTATCGTTTGCTACTCAGACCCCTTGGGCAACCATTGCCTGATAGCGAAAAACCACTCAGAAGAAATAAGGAACCCTGTCCAGTATGTTGAAAAAACCAAGCACGGTATTCAGCACGTTGCAAAAACGGATATTGCAGGGGTGCGCAGTCATTCTGATGATGGGCGGCGTGATTCTGGCTATCGACCAGTTTGTGGTGCGGAAGGACGAACCCTCCACTCAAGAGCAGCTCTCCATTCTCGAAGGGGAGCTGGGACTGGCGCAACGCAATGACGACGCTTCGAAATCCGCGTTGCGGGACGCGCTGACCGCGT
>DAOTGT010000455.1:0-1728 GCA_035447285.1 Candidatus Competibacter sp. | reverse complement strand
GCTGGTGCAACGCCCGGCGGAATGGCCGGAGCCGCATCCTTCCGCGCGCCGGGCGGAGGCAAGCGACTTCCCGCCGTGCACCGGCCGTGAATTCCCGGCCAACGACCTGATCAATGTGCCCGAGCAGCTGATCACCCTCGGCAAGCCGGCTGACTGGCCCTCCTACGGCTGGGACAACGAATACGGCCGGCGCGAGACCACAGTGCGCACCTTTCAGGCCAGCCGTCATCTGGTCAGCAATGGCGAGTTCCACGCCTTCGTGGCGGCCGGTGGCTACCGCGAGCAGCGCTACTGGTCGGAAACCGGCTGGCAATGGCGCGGGTTCCGCAACGTCAAATGGCCGACCTTCTGGATACCGGACGGTCCCGCCGGTCTGCACCGCTACCGGTTGCGCACCCTGTTCGAAACCATCGCCATGCCCTGGAATTGGCCGGTCGAGGTGAACCATCACGAGGCCCGGGCCTACTGCGCCTGGTTCGCCGAGCAGGAAGGCGTGCCCTACCGCTTACCCAGCGAAGCCGAACACCAGGCGTTGCGCGCCTCCCACCAGCGGTCGGCGACGACCCTTGATGTCGCGGCCGACTCGGTGATGGGTTTCGATGGGGTGACCTTGGCACGGGAGCAGGGCTGGAATCTCAACCTGGCCTGGGGCTCTTCCAGCCCGGTCGATGCCGGTCGGCCGACCGAGACCGGTTTTCACGATGTCTTCGGCAATGTCTGGCAATGGTTGGAGGACCATTTCAACCCGCTGCCCGGCGCGCGGGTGCATCCTTACTACGACGATTTCAGCACGCCCTGTTACGACGGTCAGCATCAGATGATGCTGGGTGGTTCCTGGATTTCCACCGGCGACGAAGCCAGCATCTGGGCGCGCTTTCATTTCCGTCCGCATTTTTATCAGCATGCCGGCTTCCGGTTGGTCAAAAGCGACAGCGACGGCGGGGCGGTACGACTGGATCAGGCCAGTTCGACCGGTCAGGTCTATGAAGACCCGCAGATTCTGAACGAATACCTGCTGCTGCATTACGGTGCGCCCGCACAGCAAATGCCCTATGTCTTCGGTCCGGCCGATGCGGTGGAGTTCCCGGCGCGCTGCGCCTGTTGGCTGATCGAGGCCGCTCGCGAATTCGGCACGCCGACCGCCAAGGCGTTGGATGTCGGCTGCGCGGTGGGCCGAGCCAGCTTCGAGTTGGCGCGCGTATACGGCGAGGTGGTGGGCGTGGATCTCAGTCGTGCCTTCATCGATGCCGCCGACACCTTGCGCCGTCAGGGCGAACTGAGCTATTTCCGCAAGGACGAAGGTACGCTGGGCGCGACGCTGAGCGCCATGGTCGATCCCGCCATCGACCGCGACCGGGTGCGTTTCCGCCAGGCCGACGCCTGCGCGCTGCCGGCTGAACTGATGGATTTCGATGCCGTGTTGCTGGCCAATCTGCTGTGCCGACTCCCCAGCCCGAAAGCGCTGCTGGGGCGGCTGGGCGGACCGCTGGGTTTGGTGAAGCCCGGCGGGCTGCTGGCGATCTTCTCGCCCTACAGTTGGCTGGAACAGTTCACCCCGCCGGAAGCCTGGCTGGGCGGCTTCGAGCGGGAAGGTCAGCCCATCGCCAGCGCGGCGGCGCTGACGGCGTTTCTGACGGCCGAAGGTTTCGAGTTGTTGCGCGAGGCCGACGTGCCGCTGACGATCCGCGAGCATGCCCGCAAGTACCAGTACATCGTGACCCACGCCAC
>DAOTGT010000454.1:0-1750 GCA_035447285.1 Candidatus Competibacter sp. | reverse complement strand
TGCGTTGGCGGGACGAGGCCGCGCCGGGGTTTCGGTTCTGTTTCAAGTTTCCGCGCGTCGTCAGCCACGAACGGCAATTGCGTGGCGTCGCGGCGGAAACGGCGGAGTTCCTGGACCGGTTGACGCCATTGGCGGAAGCCGGGCGCTTGGGTCCGAGCTTCCTGCAATTGCCGCCTCGCTTCGGCCCGGACGATCTGCCGGTGTTGCGCGATTATCTGACCGCGCTACCGGCTGGGTTTCAGTACGCGGTCGAGGTGCGGCATCGCGCCTTCTTCGCCAAGGGCGAAGCAGAGCGCCAGTTGAATCGATTATTGCGGGGCCTCGGTCTCGACCGAGTCATGCTGGACAGCCGCGCCTTGTTCGACGCTGACCCGGCCGATCCAGATACCCGGACCGCCCAGGGCCGGAAACCGCGCCTGCCGGTCCACGCCATCAACTTGGGCCCACGCCCGTTCATCCGTTACATCGGCCATCCCGTCCCCGAGGCGAACCGGCCGTGTCTGGCGCCTTGGCTGGACAAACTCGCACTTTGGTTGGACGAGGGCCGGGAGCCGTATGTCTTCATTCACACACCCAACAATCGGCAGGCTCCGCGCTTGGCTCGGTTGTTTCATGAGTGGTTATGGGCCCGCCGTCCCGAGGTGGGCTTACTGCCGCCCTGGCCAGCGGAGGCGGCGAGCGACGCCGGCTAGTCGTTGGGCTCTTGGCTCGCTACGAAGCTTGTTGCGAGATCAACGATATTCCTGCCGTCGTTGCGGGAGAGAATCCGACCGTTCGCTGTAGCGGGGAGACCAGCGATCACGGCGCTCGACCTGGGCAGTCTCACCGTTGCCATTCAGCGCCCGGTTGGCGCTTTCCAAACCGCGTTGCACTTCCGAGCCCACCGCCTTGCTGGTGCGGTTGACCCAGCGGGTGAAGGTTTCAGCCGGACTGCGGATACTGCCAGTCGTGCTCGTCGCCGGCTTGGAGCGGTTCATCGGTTTGGCGGGAGTGGTGGTTCGCGCGGTGCTGCTGGAGCGGCTCACCAGCTTGATCGGCGGCAGGGCCGGCGGTGCCGGTTGTGCGCGCGCTTTCAATTCGATCGGTGGTAGCGCCAGCGCCGTGGGTTGCGAGTGTGCTTTCAGTTCGATCGGCGGCAGGGTTGGCGGCGTCGTTGCTTGTGGTCGAGGCGCGGCGCGGGCGACCACTGGTTTGGCGGTACGGTGGGCGCGGGTGGTTAGTGTGGCTTTTGCGGTACGGTGGGCGCGGGTGGTTGGTGTGGCTTTTGCGGTACGGTGGGCGCGGGTGGAGGTCGCCGCTGTTGGCGCGGTCGGTTTCGGTGCCGATTTCGTGATCCGCGAAGCTGGTGCTGGCGCGTTTTCTTCGACGATGGGCGCGGCGGGGGTCGCTTTGGCGGTTCTCGCCTTGGTCGAATGTTTGGGCCGAGCCGACGGAACGGGTTTCGGCGCGGCGGGCGTCACGATCTCGGGCGGAGCGGCGATAATCACCGGCTTGACGGGTTCGACTTCGTTCGGAGCAGCGACGGCCGTTGCCGCTCCGGTTTCAGGTTCGGCTCCGGCATCGGTTTCGGCGGGTGCCGGTGGATCGGTATTGGCCGCGACCGGCGCGGTGTCCACAGCCTGGAGCGGTTCCGGCGCGGCGGTGGCGGCTGGCGGCGGTGGCGTGTCGGCGACCGTGGGTGTCGGAGTCGGGGAGACGGTCGGTTCCGCCGGTGGCACGGTATCGGATACCACTGGGGCGCTGGCGACGG
>DAOTGT010000453.1:0-1753 GCA_035447285.1 Candidatus Competibacter sp. | reverse complement strand
TGCGCCGATGCCATGTTCGCGCCGGTGGCGCTGCGCTTTCATACCTATGGCGTCGTTCTGCCGGAACTGGCCGCGCGCTATGTCGATACCGTCCGTCAGGATATCCACGTACAGGCCTGGATTCATGCGGCATGCGCGGAGACTGCCATCATCCCTGAAGAGGAACGGGGTGAACCGATCGACGAGAAATAATCCCTTATCCTACAAGATGTTGGCGGATGGCACGCTGATCGAAAAAGACGATAACCAACTGAAAAATCGATTTTTCCCCGGCGAAGCCGGGGGATTTCCCGATCTGATCAAGCTGTTATACTGAAATGGCTTTGGGTGGTCTTGGCCAGCGAACGTTTCACCGAAACCGTAGGTCGATTTCCTCTAAATTGCTTGATCGATGGAGGGGCTGCTCTCGACAAAGTACTCATCCAAACAGCAATGTCATGGGAGTTACGATGACGATGAACGCCGATAAAGCATCAAGTTGGGATGCCGTCAAACAAGCGCATATTCTGGACGGTGATACCTCACGCCTTAAAAACTACTATCAGCACTGGGCTGATCGATACGATCACGATGTGCGCAACGAGCAATACAGTGGACCCGCATACATCGCCGATCTGCTCAAGCATTTGCCGAGCAACGATGACATGGCGGTCAATCCTGAAGACCCTGACATCGAAATTCTCGACGCCGGATGCGGAACCGGTCTAGTCGGCAAGGAATTGGCCCGTCGCGGCTACCAGCACATCGATGGTTTCGACCTCAGTCCAGAGATGGTCGACAAGGCCGAGCAGACCGGCGTGTACCGCTCGCTACAGGGGAATATCGATCTCACGCAGCGGATGGAAGACTATCCTGACGACCAGTACGACATCACTGTTTCCTGTGGAGTGTTCACCCTGGGACATGTGCCGCCGCAATCCCTGCTTGAACTCGTCCGGGTCACCAAGAAAAATGGCCTGATCGTAGTCAGCACGCGCAACAGCTACTGCGAAAACTCGAATTTTGGGCCGTTCTGCGAGCAGTTGCAGAAAGAGGAAAAAGTCAAATTAGTCCAGCATGTGCCGGATGGTCCTTACATCGAGGAAGAAGGCGCGCAGTACTGGGTCTTGGCGGTCGCTTAAAGACACCCACGACCCCGTATTCACCTGAGCAATAGGCAATGGGTGTTCCACTCCGAACACCCATATTGACGATACCCTCAATACATCACCCATCAAATCGACCGGTTGGCCGCATGGGATCGAGGCGCCGGGTTAGCTGGCTGGAGTGGGCGCGAAGGCCGAGATCCGTTCGGTTTCCGGCTGCAGCTCATCGACCAGTCGTTCGACCAGCCGGATCATTTTTTCGAGGGCGTGAGCCGGCGTTTCCAACGGCAGGTCGCCGACCTCCCAATATTCGACCAGCGATCCATAAGTCGGAAAGAATCGTTCCACCATGGGCTGGTGCTCGTGACGGCTCAGGGCAACGATGCGATCCGCCCGAGCCAGATCGGCGGTCTGCACGGATCGGGGATAACGTAGTGATGCGCCGAGCTTGGCGCCCAACTCGGTCAGCCTCTGAAGGGTTACCGGCGAAATGGGTCCGGGATTGTGAAAGACATCGACATCGGGCGCCAACCCCCGGGAATCCACCCGCCACGACAGCCCCAGGCACCGGGCTTGATGATTGAAGTATTCTTCGCAAAACCGGCTCCGGTAATATAGTCATGGGCAATAATTTCCATAAGATTTAATGAGATCAGCGAGTGAGGTGT
>DAOTGT010000452.1:0-1759 GCA_035447285.1 Candidatus Competibacter sp. | reverse complement strand
CCGGCCAGACCGCCCAGCACGAAGCCGACCGTGATCCCGACATCCAACCGGTGACCGGCGATGACATGAGACAGCAAACCGATGGCGCTGATGATGGCGATCACCCACAGCGAAGTGGCGACCGCCCGCCGCATCGGTAGAGAGGCGATCAACACCAGCGCCGGCACGATCAGAAAGCCGCCCCCCACGCCGAACAGCCCGGACAGCAAGCCGGTCATGGAACCGGTCGCCGCCAACCGCACCGCGCAGCGTGAGGTGAATTGCAACTGACCGCCGGGGTCGTAGCGGCAGGCGGGTCCGGTCGTCTCGTCGTTCGGATCGGGACCCACGCGAACGATGCGGGTTTCCTCCGGCCGGCGACTGGCCTGCCGCCACATGCGGAACGCCACCGCCAGCATCAACAGGGCAAAGCAGGTCAGCAGCGCCGCTTCGGGAAACCGGGGGCTCAGCCAGGCGCCCAACGGCGCGCCGGCGATGCCGGACAGGCCGAAGATCAGCGCGGTGCGTGGTTCGGCTTCACCGTCGCGCAGCCGCGCCAGTCCGCCGCCCAGCGCGGTGGCCCCGACCGCCGCCAGCGAAACCACCACCGCCGCGTGTGCCGGTACCTGCATGCCGTACACCAGCAACGGCACGGCGAACACGGAACCGCCGCCGCCGGTCAGGCCCAGGGAAAACCCGACGATCAGGCCAAAGAGCAGGCTAAGAGTCATGCGTGCGATGAAGGGACCAGAAGAAATAGGGGGCAGTCGTCATATCGTTCTCCGATAGCCCAACGAAAACGGCGCTCGCGCCCGACCCGTGGATCGTGACGCGAGCGCCGCTCTTGGTTCCGGCGTGTCAGCCGACCGCGATCAGACTTCGCCCCAGCCGAACACTTCCACGGTGCGGAACAGGTCGTTGTCGGTCACCATGCCGACCGGCTTGCCGTCCATCTCGACCACGACGCGGCGCACGTTGGCCTCGGCCATGCGCTGCGAGGCATCGGACAGCGACATCTCGCGCTTGACCGTCACCAGCGGCCGGGTGGCGATTTCGCCGACCTGAGTGCGCGCCGGCGAGCGATTGGCGCTGATGACCTTCTTGAGCACGTCGCGGTCGGTCATGATGCCCCATTGGCCGCTGGCGTCGGGCTGGACCATGACCGCGTTCACGCCCTTTTCGATCATCTGGTGCATGGCGACGTTGACCAGCTCGTCGTTCTTGACGCTGATCACCGGCGACATGATGCCGCCCACCGTGGTCGGCATGCGGCCGGAAGCGATCATCGCTTGCAGGGGATCGGCCACGCGCTGGGCTTCCAGGGCACGGCGCTCGGCTTCGAGTTCCCGACGGCGCTGTTCGGCCTCGGCGCGCAGGGTGGCACCGTGCGCCTTGATCTTGGCGATGATCAGGTCACCGAACTGGCTGGTCGGTACTTCGGTGGCACCATCCATCTGCCGGGCGAAGTCGTAGGTGACGGTCTTGTCGGCGATCACCTGGGTCAGCGCGGTTTCGATCAGGTCGGCGGCTTCCTTCCAACCCATGTATTGCAGCATCATCACGCCGGACAGCATCAGCGAGCCGGGATTGACCTTGTCCAGATTGGCGTACTTGGGCGCGGTGCCGTGGGTGGCCTCGAACACAGCGATATGGTCAGCCATGTTGGCGCCCGGCGCGATGCCGATGCCGCCCACTTCAGCCGCCACCGCGTCGGAGAGGTAGTCGCCGTTCAGGTTCATGGTGGCCAGCACCGAGAACTCTTCCGGCCGCAGTTGCAGCA
>DAOTGT010000451.1:0-1798 GCA_035447285.1 Candidatus Competibacter sp. | reverse complement strand
GCCCGCTTCCCGGAGTAGGAGGTGAACTGGCTTTGGAACATCGTCCACCCGGCTGTTGCTGGGCTGCCCGATGGCGGGAGTGCTGCCGAACCTTGATCCCACTGGCACCAACCCCCTGTTTTGGAACCTCGCTTTGACAAGCGCCCTGTTTCTGGCGAGGCAGGCTGGAATGGCAACAGCGGCCACAGCGCCAGACTTTGATTTCCTCTTCCTCGGAGCGGTGTTTTGGGCAGTGCTGGGGCATACACATCGGGATAAACTCGTCAGGTCGAAAGGGCCGATCGCCATGCGTCAATCCGATGATTGAACGAAAGGCGGCGCATCCACCAGAATTCTACTGCAGGTCGCGCTCGATCGATCCTGAAAAAGTTGCTCCACCCATTTTGTTGCCATCGTTCATGGACTCGCCAACCACCATGTGGACCTCCTCAATCCAACGCCGCAAGCCTTCCCGCCTCGGTCCGCGCAAGCGGCTGCTTCGCGACCTGCTGCTGCTGCTCGTTCTGACCATCGGGAGTGTGCTGGTCGCCGTGTTCTTTGCCGGCGAATCGCTGCGCGACAAGCTGGCCCAGGAACAATTGCAGGCACTGGCCCAGAAAACCAGCAACGACCTGACCGGCTTTCTGCAAATCCCGGAAAACAGCCTACGCATGGCTCAGGGCTGGGGTGCGGCGGGCGCCCTGAATCTGGACGACGCGGCGGCCCTGGTCGACCGCTTCATTCCGGTCCTGGAGAATCTGCCCCGGATATCCGCCCTGGTGCTGGGCGATTCGGACGGACGGTCTTTCTACCTGGCCCGGAAGGACAAGACATGGCTCTCCCGCAGTGTGGACGCCCAGGGAAACGCGGTCTGGCGGCGCTGGAGCGGTCCCGGTGTGCAAATCGAGGAACGCCGGGGACAGGAAGACTACGATCCGCGCTCCCGAGCCTGGTTCAAGGGCGCTCTGGCGATGACGGATGCCAGTGGCGTCTTCTGGACCCACCCCTATCTGTTTTTCACCGAACGCACGTCCGGCATCACCGGTGCCGTGCGCTTCCAACGTTCGGACGAACCCGGCCGCCATTACGTGCTGGGCCTGGACTTACCGCTGGGTAACGTCCTCGGCGCACTGGCGGAATTGAAAGTGAGTTTAGGCGGCGCGGCGTTCATCACCGAAGCCAACGGCGCCGTGCTGTTGCCGCCGGCCATGGACGAGAACACAAGTTCCGCCTTCCCAGTCACCCTGTCCCCCGAGCAGTTGGATGCCGGACCGGTGTTCGCTGCGGCAAAGGCTTGGCTGGCGACCGGCCGCCCGGCGCGGCAACCGCTGACCTACCCGAGCGGCGGCGGCAACTGGTGGGCCTGGTTGCAACCGCTGAGTAATCCGGACAAAGGGCTGTGGCTGGGCATCGCGGTGCCCGAACTGGATTTTCTCGGTGCCCTGCAAGGCGGCTGGACGCTGGTGCTCACGGTGGGAACGCTGGCGCTGGCCGCCGGTTTGCTCGTAACCCTGCTGCTCACCCGCCACTACGGCCGCCAATTCAAGGCGCTGCCCTCCCTGACCGACCATCCGGCCGAATTCGAGGAAAAGGTACTGGCCCTGATCCGCTACGGCGAGAGCCCGAATCTGGAATTCAAATCCACGCTGCGCACCAACCTCAAAACCGGCAAGGCGGGCAAGGAAATCGAACTGGCCTGGCTCAAGAGCGTGGTGGGCTTTCTCAACACCGACGGCGGCGTGCTGCTGATCGGCGTCAACGACGGCGGCGAGGTGGTCGGCATCGCGGCGGACCAGTTCGAAAATGACGACAAGTGCCT
>DAOTGT010000450.1:0-1814 GCA_035447285.1 Candidatus Competibacter sp. | reverse complement strand
AGGCCCTAAACCAACGTTGACACCGTTGGCGAATTCCTAGCTCCCTCTCTTGCCAGGATTTTGCGTGAAGGTCATGATCGAGTCTTCCTGGTAATCGACACCCTCTGGCAGATTCGTCATGTCCTTGCATCCGCACCTGCATTTCCCAATTCCGGAAGAAACCCGGCGCATAGCCCAAGCTGCTTTTCCCAAAGGAACGCTTTGCCTTCAAATGGGTGACCACCTCGGCACGCTCTATCAAGATCAGCAGTTCGCGTCACTGTTTCCCACACGAGGGCAGCCCGCTGAAGCACCCGCCCGGTTGGCGCTGATCACGGTATTGCAGTTTGTCGAAGGGCTTTCCGACCGCCAAGCGGCCGACGCGGTGCGAGGGCGGATCGACTGGAAGTATGTGCTTGCTCTGGACTTGACCGATCCTGGCTTCGACTTCAGTGTGTTGTGTGAATTTCGCGCGCGGTTACTGGCGGGCGAAGCTGAGATGCTGCTGCTCGATACGCTGCTGATGCGGCTTCAGGAATTGGGTCTGCTCAAGACACGGGGCCGGCAGCGGACGGATTCCACCCAGGTGCTCGCCGCCGTGCGGGTGCTCAACCGGCTCGAACGAGTAGGAGAAACGCTGCGAGCGACTTTGAACAGTCTTGCGGTCGTTGCTCCAGAGTGGATTCAGAGCGTAATCCCCGCGATCTGGTACGAACGCTACGGTCGACGGGTCGAAAACTACCATTTGCCCAAGGCCGAAGCGGCTCGTCAGGAACGGGCGGCGATCATCGGCGCGGATGGGCAGCATCTGCTAGACGCGATCGACGCCGCCACCGATCAGCCTTGGTTGGTGGCGGTGCCAGCCGCCCAACGGCTCCGCCAGGTCTGGGCGGAACAGTACATCAAAGACGGGGCGCAACTCCGCTGGCGAACCGCTGAAGAAATGCCGGCCCCGGCCACGTTGATTGCATCCCCTTACGACCCCGAGGCACGCTATAGCAGCAAGCGTTCGGTAGAGTGGGTGGGCTACAAGGTCCACTTCACCGAGACCTGCGATCCTGAGAGGCCGCATCTGATCGTCAATGTCGAAACCACACCGGCCACGACGCCCGACGATCACATGATCGCCATCGTCCACACAGCCTTGGCACAACAAGGCCGGCTGCCAGCCAAGCATTTGGTCGACAAGGGTTATACCGATGCGCGGGTCCTGCTCGAGAGCCAAAAAGACTATCAGGTGACGATCATAGGGCCCATGGCGGATGATCCCAGCTGGCAAGCCCGTACCGGTACGGGCTTCGACAAAGCGCGGTTCCATGTGGACTGGGAGCGGCAAGTAGTCACCTGCCCGGCCGGCAAGCACAGCATTTCCTGGTTACCGAACACCTACCCCAAAAACGGGATGGTCTGGGAAGCCCGCTTTTCTCGCCAGGATTGCACACCTTGCCCATTTCGCAGCCAGTGTACCCGTGCCAAGGTGGAACCTCGGATCATTGGGCTGCAGGAGCAAGAACAGTATGAGGTTCTGCAAGCCGCCTGCCAACAGCAAACCCCCGAACACTTCCGGGAGCAATACGCAGCGCGGGCTGGCATTGAAGCCACTCATGCGCAGGCGATCCGGCGCTGTGGACTCCGCCGCTCGCGTTATATCGGCCTGTCTAAAACCCACCTTCAGCATGTCATCACAGCCGTCGCCTTGAACCTACTCCGGCTCGGCGACGGGTGGAATGAAATCCCCTTGGCACCCACCCGCTGTTCACGATTCGCCGCCCTCAAACCATCCGCCCTGGCTGCCTGAAAATGGGATTGATGAATTCGCCAACGGTGTCAACGTT
>DAOTGT010000449.1:0-1820 GCA_035447285.1 Candidatus Competibacter sp. | reverse complement strand
TTCAAGATCAAGAACACCTGCGGTTACAGTCTCAACGCCCTGGTGGATTACGAAGACCCCTTCGAAATCCTCCAACATTTGATGATCGGTTCCGAGGGCACGCTGGGCTTCATCGCCGAGATCACCTATCGCACAGTCGAGGAACATACCCATAAAGCCACGGCGCTGATGATTTTCCCCGACATCAAAACCGCTTGCGAAGCGGTGGCGATGCTGAAAAGTCAGCCGGTGGCGGCGGTGGAATTGATGGACCGCGCCTCGTTGCGTTCGGTCGAACATAAGCCGGGCATGCCATCCTATTTCAAGGAACTATCGGAAACCGCCGCCGCGCTGTTGGTGGAAACGCGGGCGCTGGACTCGACGACTCTCAAGGCACAGGTCGAAACCATCGCCGCCGCCCTCGCCGCCACGCCAACCCTGCTCCCGTTCCAATTCACCGACCGACCGGAAGAATTTACGCAACTGTGGGCGATCCGTCAGGGCCTGTTCCCCTCGGTCGGTTCGGCGCGGGCGACCGGCACCACCGTCATCATCGAGGATGTCGCCGTTCCCGTACCTCAACTGGCGGCGATGACCCTGGATTTGCAAGGCCTGTTCGATCAGCATGGCTATACCGGCTCGATCATCTTCGGCCATGCGCTCGAAGGTAACTTGCATTTCGTCATCACTCCCGACTTTGCCAAGCCGGCCGAAACCGAACGCTACAAGAACTTCATGGACGACGTATGCCACATGATCGTGGATCGATACGACGGTTCGCTGAAAGCCGAACACGGCACCGGCCGTAATATCGCCCCGTTCGTCGAGTTGGAATGGGGGCGGCAAGCCCATCGGTTGATGTGGGAAATCAAGACGCTGTTCGATCCGCATCACCTGCTGAATCCCGGTGTCATCCTCAACGACGACCCGGAAGCTCATCTGAAAAACATCAAGCCGATGGCCGCTGTCGATCCGCTAGTGGATAAGTGCATCGAATGTGGCTTTTGCGAACCGAATTGTCCGTCTCGTGCTCTGACGCTGTCGCCACGCCAGCGCATCGTCGGTTTGCGCGAAATGGCACGCTTGCAAGCCGCTGACGAAGAGCGCGGCCGACTGCAAGCCATCACCGAGTCGTATGCTTATCAGGGGTTGGAGACCTGCGCCGCCGATAGCCTGTGCTCGCTGACCTGTCCGGTCGGCATCAACACCGGCGCGATGATGTTGAAGAAGCGTAGCCAACAGCGTGGTCAAACCGCGCAACGGATCGGCAACTGGGTCGCCAAGCACTTCTCCGGCGTCACCACGGCCACACGTTTCAACCTCGCCGCCGCCAACCTCTCGCACACGGTCTTTGGCTCCACGCTGCAAGGCGGTGTGACCGGGGCCGCGCGTAAACTGTCCGGGAATCGGCTGCCGCTGTGGAACCGCTATATGCCCTCCGCCGGCGCGATGCCCAAGCCGGAAACGAACGCCGCGCCCGACCGCCCGCGTGTGGTCTATTTCCCCAGTTGCGCCAGTCGTACCATGGGTCCGGCCAAGGGTGACCCGGAATCGGACGCCTTGCCGGTGAAGACCGCTGCTCTGCTGCGCAAGGCCGGCTTCGAGGTGATCTTGCCCGAGGACAACGGTTCACTGTGTTGCGGCCAGCCCTTCGAAAGTAAAGGCTTGCCGGAACAGGCCGACGCCAAACGACGGGAAGTCGAGCAAGCCCTGCTCAAGGCCAGTCGCAACGGACAAGACCCGATCGTGTTCGATACCACGCCCTGCGCCTTGCGGGTCAAGAAAAATCAGGCACAAACCCCGCTCAAGCTGTACGACATCACCGAGTTCCTCCACGACGT
>DAOTGT010000448.1:0-1821 GCA_035447285.1 Candidatus Competibacter sp. | reverse complement strand
TTCACCGGAATCGCCGCCTCGCGTAGCCGCATCCCGACTCCGGACTGGCGGGCAATTTCGTTCAGGGCGCTGCTCAAGCCGCCACGGGTGGGGTCGCGCAAGCAGTGAATGTCCGAAACCGCCGCCACCATCGTCGCCACTAATCCGTGCAAGGCGGCGGTATCGGACTTGATGGACGTATCGAAACTCAGGTTTTCCCGTTGCGCCAGCACCGCCATGCCGTGCTCGCCCAGCGAGCCGCTGAGCAGCACCGCGTCGCCCGGTCGTGCCCGGTTGGCGGAGATGTCCACGCCCGCCGGAATCACGCCGACGCCGGTGGTGGTGATGAATACCCCGTCGCCTTTGCCACGTTCCACCACCTTGGTGTCGCCGGTGACGATGGGCACTTCCGCGTCTCGCGCCGCCCGTGCCATCGATGCCACGATGCGTTGCAAATCGGCCAGCGGGAAGCCTTCCTCCAGGATGAAGCCGGCAGCCAGATATAGCGGCCGTGCGCCAGCCATCGCCACATCGTTGAGCGTGCCGTGCACCGAGAGACAACCGATATCGCCGCCGGGGAAGAATAGCGGCGAGACCACATGGCTGTCGGTGGCCATCACCAGCCGACCGGTCGGCACGGTCAAGCGGGCGCAGTCATCCTGGGCGCGCAGCCAATCGTTGTCGAAGGCGGCCAGAAACAGTTCCTCGATCAACTGGGCCATCGCCCGGCCGCCGCCGCCGTGACCGATTTCGACGCAGCCCCGAGTGAGATCAAGCTTGCGGGCGTAGGTTTCTCGCCGGGGGCTCACGCGGTCACCGCCTGCCGGAATCGCCCATAGTGATAGTGTGCCGCGCAGGCGCCTTCGGCCGAGACCATGCAGGAACCCAGTGGATGATCGGGGCTGCAGGCGCTGGCGAACACCTTGCACTCTTCCGGGCGCTTGACGCCACGCAACACCTCGCCACAGGCGCAGGCCTTGTGGTCGCTGGCCTGAATCGCGGGCACGGCGAAGCGGCGCTCGGTGTCCCAGTCGGCGAACGCTGGTCGGATGGCCAGGGCGCTGTTCGGCAGTTCGCCCAAGCCGCGCCATTCGAAGCTCGGGCGGACCTCGAACACCTCGTCCATCCATTGTTGCGCCTTGCGGTTACCGTCGACACCGACCGCGCGGGTGTATTCGTTTTCCACCCGAGCCTCGCTGGCGTTGATCTGGCGCACCAGCATCAGAATCGACTGCAACACGTCCAGCGGTTCGAAGCCGGCGATGACCAGCGGCCGGCGGTATTCAGTGGCGACAAACTCATAGGCGCGTGTGCCGATGACAGTGCTGACGTGCGCGGGGCCGATGAAGCCGTCAACCCCGCCGACGCCACGAGGCGCCGCTTCTTGAGGAGACGAGGAAAGATCGGTTGCTAGCAGCGCCCGCAGCGCTGGCGGGGTGAGAACGTGATTGCAGTACACGCTGAAGTTGCCCAACTTCTCACGCCGGGCTTGCCGGAGGACGACAGCGGTGGGCGGCGTGGTGGTCTCGAAGCCGATGGCGAAGAACACGACGTGACGGTCGGGATGGGCGCGGGCGATCTCCAGCGCATCGTTGATCGAGTACACCATCCGCACATCCGCGCCGCGCGCCTTGGCCTTGAGCAAGGTGTCGCCCTGGGTGCCGGGGACGCGCAGCAGGTCGCCGTAGCTGCACAGCATCACCCGCTCGCGTTCCACCAGATTGATCGCGGCCTGTAATCGTCCGCTCGGCAGCACGCATACCGGACAGCCAGGGCCATGAATCAGGCGCACTTCGGCCGGCAACAGGTCCTCGATGCCATGGCGGCAGATGGCGTGGGTGT
>DAOTGT010000447.1:0-1841 GCA_035447285.1 Candidatus Competibacter sp. | reverse complement strand
TGGCGACTGCAAAACGGGCAGGAAGCCGGGCTCGCCGGGTCCGGCGGCGGCTTCGACGGCAATACCCAGCCCGACGACCGCCAGCAGACTCGGATTTCCTCCGCCTTCGTGGGGCAAGGTGGGCATGGAGGGGAGATAGATCAGCGGCAAGCGGTCCCGCTCCCACGGTGGAATACCAGCTTCCTGCAATAGTTTCTTCAATTCCTGACCGTGGTGACGCCCGACCGGCCGGAACCGCTCGCCGCCCTGCCGGAACCGGATGGTGAGCGTTGCCCCGGCCAGTGTCTCGGCACGCAGTCCCTCGCCGAAGGTCGCCCGCAGCCGCAGCGTTCCCAGTCCCGGCAGATCCAGCGGTGGATAAACGTTGGTTTCGTGCCGCCAGATGAAGGTTTGTCGTGCATCGTGCTCGGGCGGCGGCGGTAGAGCATGCAGCATATCCCGGTAGCGCCTGACTTCGCCGCCGGGCCAGCGGATGCATGGTTGCCGGTCGCGGGCGGCGGTCAAGGCGTCGTGGAGAATGTGCCGCAGTTGTTGGGAATCGGGAACCGGCAGGCCGAGTCGTCGCAGCCAACGCCGCAGCGCGTTGCGTTGACGCGGTTCGCCCAGTGCCCGCAATGCCGGGATGTGCAGAGCATCGGGGCGCTGGGCGGCAACGCGGGCGAGGTCGGCGTCGGCGTCGGCGTCCAGCCAGTCGGCGGTTTCGGCGCACCACTGGGCGGAACGGGCCAGATTGCGTCCGACCGCTGGCCAGCGTTCCCGCAACAGCGGCAGAATCCGCTGGCGCAGGTAATTGCGGTCGAAGCGGGTATCGGCGTTACTGACATCCTCGATCCAGTGCAAGCCGTGTTCGAGGGCGTAGTCCAGCAACTCGGAACGATCCACCTCCAGCAGGGGACGCAGCAGCCAGCCGGGACCGAGCCGGCTGGTGGTCGGCATTGCCGCCAAGCCGTGCGGGCCGGCGCCGCGCAGCAGTTGCAGCAGCAGAGTTTCGGCCTGATCGTCGCGATGGTGGGCGGTCAACAGGGCCGCATCCGGTTCTAGTTCGGCGGCGAGGGCGGCATAGCGGGCGCGACGGGCGGCGGCTTCGGGGCTTTCTCCTGGCAAGGGCCGGGCGTCGATCCTCAGTACCCGGAAGGGGATATCCAATCCGTGGCAGATATGGGCGCAATGTTCGCCCCAGCCAGCCGAGGCAGCTTGCAGGCCGTGATCGACATACATCGCCGCCAGCGTCCGCTCCGGCCAACAGGCGTGGTTCGTCGCCAGCAGATGTAGCAAGACATGGGAATCCAGGCCGCCACTGTAGCCGACGATCAAATGGCGGGTGTGGGGATGGTTATCGAGTAGCGCGGCGAGGCCATCCAGCAGGCGGGCAGGGCTAGGATCGGCATCGTTCATTGGGTGGCGCGGCGCAGCGGGGGCGATTGGTGACGATTCGGATTATCCTTCCCCACCCTTGTCTTTTCCCAACAAGGCGGCCACGCTGCTTTGCCAGGTCGATTGCAGCGAGATGGCCGGCGCGGCTTCCTTGAACACTCCGTAAGCCATCAAACGCTGGTAACGTTGCTCCAGCAGCTCGTCCATGGAGAGCGACTCTAGTTGCAACAAGTTCGCCCGCAGCGCGACGCGCACATTTTCCGCCATCTGCGCCACGTCGCGGTGAGCACCGCCGGGTGGCTCGGAAATGATGGCATCGATCAGGTCGAGCTTGCGCAGCTTGTCGGCGGTCAGTCCCATGGCTTCAGCCGCGTCGGGGGCCTTGTCGGCGCTTTTCCACAGGATCGCCGCACAGCCTTCCGGCGAGATCACCGAGTAGGTGCTGTATTGCAGCATCAGTACCCGGT
>DAOTGT010000446.1:0-1850 GCA_035447285.1 Candidatus Competibacter sp. | reverse complement strand
TTTAACTCTTGTGCCCATGAGCGGCTGCTCAATTTTTTCAATCTTTTTCGAGATCTTAAAGACATGGCAAGTGGTACTGTTAAATGGTTTAACGAAGCAAAGGGCTTTGGTTTCATCTCCCCGGACGACGGTGGCGAGGATTTATTCGCGCACTTCTCGGCCATTCAGGGGCAAGGGTTCAAAACCCTTAGGGAAGCCCAGAAGGTTTCATTCGATGTAACCACTGGCCCCAAAGGTAAACAAGCAGCCAATATCCGCTCCATGGACTAAGCGTTCAGGATTGAGATTGATGAAAATAGCCCGGCGAAGCCGGGCTATTTTGTTTGGTCCCCGATTTCCGCTTTCCTGGGGCTGAATGACAGACGCTTCATCGCTTGCGCGGATCGCTTCGGGCGGGACTGGCGATTCTTTCGGTCACAAAGCGTTTCAGCTTCGACCAACGATTTGGGCAGGATTTGTCCGTCGATCGAAACCTTCCATAGTCATTCCTCGCCATTCCTCCGACCTGCGTGGAATAAGCCGGTTGGCGATTCGATCCGCCGCCGTTAAGGTTTTCCAGTTACCTACTTCTCTTCACGCTGAGGAATTCTCATGCTGATTCGGGCCGGTTACGACATCATTTTCGAGCATCCGGCGCCAACGCCGATCATCACAATGCTCTACCTTCATCCGTCGCGCGGACCCTCAATCCGGCGGGGCGACTATCTGCTGGTCGAGCCGTCGGTGCAGGTCAGTGACTACACCGACGTGTTTGGCAATCGCTGTGGCCGTTTGGTGGCTCCCGCCGGTCCTATTCGATTTTGGAACGACGCGGTGGTCGAGGACAGTGGCCAGCCGGACCCACGGAATCCCGCCGCCGAACAGCACGAGATCCACGATTTGCCGGATGCGGCGCTTACCTTCCTGATGCCGAGTCGTTATTGCGAGGTGGATCGGATGGTGGATCTGGCTTGGCAACTGTTCGGCACCGTGCCGAAGGGTTGGGCGCGAGTACAGGCGATCTGTGACTTCGTGCATAACCACATCATGTTTGACTACATGCAGGCCAGCAAGACCCGCACCGCCTACGAAACCTACCAGGAGCGAGTCGGCGTCTGTCGCGATTTCACCCACCTGGCGATCACGTTCTGCCGCTGCCTGAACATCCCGGCGCGATATTGCACCGGCTATCTGGGCGATATCGGGGTGCCGGTGACGGGTCCGATGGATTTCAGTGCCTGGTTCGAAGCGTATCTGGGCGGTCGTTGGTACCCTTTCGATCCACGCAACAACATACCTCGCATCGGCCGAGTGCTGATGGCTCATGGCCTCGACGCCGCCGATGTGGCGCTGCTGACCTCCTTCGGCCCCAGCCGGTTGGAGCGATTCACGGTATGGACCGACGAGGTAGGTGAGGACGCCCTATTGCCAGTTTAGGACACAGCACTCACCGCGAGTGACCCAAGGAAGGAGAGCAGGGGGATTTCCATTCGCGAGCCGGTCACAACTCGTTCTTGATGATCACCAGACTGTTGGATTCCGGTGGCATGAGACGGCGCAATGCCGGTTCGACGAGGAGAGGGCGGCTTTGGGGCCACGTTTGGACAATGCTCGCGCCCCTGGAATTTAGCAGGATCGATCATGACACGCGCCCGTTATCATCTCGGCTGTCCGGTGTGGAGCAACCGCGACTGGGTCGGCGAACTGTTTGCCCTCACCGCCAAGCCTAGCGATTTCCTGCGCCAATATTCGGCGGTGTTCGACACGGTTGAAGGCAACAGTTGCTTCTACGGATTGCCCAAACCGGAAACCGTCTTGCGTTGGCGGGACGAGGCCGCGCCGGGGTTTCGGTTCTGTTTCAAGTTTCCGCG
>DAOTGT010000445.1:0-1856 GCA_035447285.1 Candidatus Competibacter sp. | reverse complement strand
GGTGGCAGGGTGAATGGCGCCGCTGGTCCTTGCTTGCGCAAGCGAGCTTCCATCGCCGCATATTTTTCCCGGTGCGGACTGCCCTCGGCACGAATGTGCCGTCGGTAAGCCGCATGGGCGTTGTCACGGAACCGACTGAGAATCGGCCCCGGTTCGATCAGACAGACGTGAATGTCGGTGCCAGTCAGTTCCAACCGCAAGGTATCGGCCAAGCCTTCCAGAGCAAACTTGCTGGCAACATAAGCGCCCCGATAGGGAAACGCCACCAGTCCCAGCACCGAGCTGTTGAACAGAATCCGTCCCCCGCCCTGCCGGCGCATGACCGGAATGACCCGATTGGTGAGTTCCAGGGTACCGAACAGATTAGTCTCGAACTGCTCCCGCAGCGCCTCGCAGCTCAAATCCTCGACCGCGCCCGGCTGACCGTAGGCACCATTATTGAACAGAGCGTCCAACCGGCCGCCGGTACGCTCCAGCACCGCCGTCACCGCCGTTTGGATGGATGCGGAATCACGCAGATCCAATGCTAGACTCTCCAAACCATCGGCTTGCAAACGAGTCACGTCAGCCGGTTGGCGCGCCGTGGCGAACACCCGCCAGCCACGCGCCCGCAAACCCTGGGCAACCTGGAATCCGATGCCGGAAGAACAACCCGTGATCAAAATACTTCCACCGCTCATCGCCACCTCGCGTGATGGAACCGCAAGCCCATGGCGCGCATCGTCGGCTGGTTGCCGCCGCCCGTGCCGTTCGTCATGGCCCGCAAATCCCTACATTGCAATAAAACTGACATATAAATGAAATATAAAGGCCGTCTTGCGGTAGTAATGTTGTTTTAGGGTTTCCAACCGATCCTCAGGATGGGGTCACCCCTAGCAATTTACCCACCCTAAATCAGGTACCCGGAGGCTATTCGTGCGCAAACAAAAAATCATCCTCGCCATGGCCGCGACTTGCGCGCTGGCTGGCGTGGCCCACGCTCAGTCCGCCCGCGACTATATCAGCATCGTCGGCTCATCCACGGTCTATCCGTTCTCGACCACGGTTGCCGAACATTTCGGCAAGGCCAACAGCAAGTTCAAGACCCCCAAGGTCGAAAGCACCGGCACTGGTGGCGGGCTCAAACTGTTCTGCGGCGGCGTCGGCGTGCAATATCCCGACATGACCAACGCTTCCCGCCAGATCAAATCATCCGAAGTGGAGAATTGCGCCAAGAACGGCGTCAAGGAAATCGTCGAAGTGAAGATCGGCTACGATGGCATCGTGGTCGCATCCTCCAAAAAGACCAAGCCAATGCCGCTGACTCGCAAGGATCTGTGGCTGGCGCTGGCCAAGGAAGTTCCGGAGCCGGGCACCGGCAAGCTGGTGGCCAATCCCTTCAAGACCTGGAAGGACGTCAACCCGGAACTGCCGGCCAAGAAGATCGAAGTGCTGGGTCCGCCCCCGACTTCCGGCACCCGCGACGCCTTCGTCGAACTGGTGATGGACGAGGGCTGCAAGGATTTCCCCGCCATCGAGGCATTGGAAAAGAGTGACAAAAAGCAAGCCAAGGCGGCCTGCGGCACCATCCGCGAGGACGGCGCGTACATCGAGGCTGGCGAGAACGACAACCTGATCGTCAACAAGCTGGTGTCCAACCTCAACGCCCTGGGTATCTTCGGCTTCAGCTTCCTGGACGAGAATCTGGACAAGATTCAGGGCGAAACCATCAATGGCGTCCCCCCGACCTTCGAGAATATCGCCTCCGGCAAGTATCCAGTTTCTCGGCCGTTGTTCTTCTACGTCAAGAAGGCCCATGTCGCGGTCATTCCCGGCATGAAGGAATACATCGCCGAGTTCACCAGCGAGAAAGCCGC
>DAOTGT010000444.1:0-1860 GCA_035447285.1 Candidatus Competibacter sp. | reverse complement strand
TCACGCTCGGCCCCCTTGGGCAAATCACCTTTATCCAGACATTCGCTGAGCTGTTGTTCGAGCCGTTCGGCCAATACCACAACCTTGTGATGCTCAGGCCGTGGGCGGGCCAGCGCCAGGACATCCTGCGTCGCTCGCAGCAGTAGCACGAAAAACTCCCGGCTCCATTTGATGTAGACGAGCTTCTCGGCGAGATCCTCGATACGCTTGAGTTTGCCGGCGAGCGGTTCTGGACGGGAAGGCTTCGGTTCCATGCAATTATCTCTGCAAGATCGAGAGGCGGAAAATCGTGGGTGATTTACATCGGGATTGCCTGTTCATAATAGCTATAGATGATGGAGCGGGGTAGTGTAAGAAACCGAAGCAAAGACACCGGATTTCTCGGCTCGAATCTTGTCGCCACCGGAAGGGACCTTGGACCCTCGCCCGTCCGATCGCGAAGAATGAGACGGGCGGGTAGCCGTTCGAACTATTGCGCGTCGAGATGATAGGAGACGATGCGCTCGACTTCGCTCTTGGAACCCATGATCACCGGGCAGCGTTGATGCAGGTTGGTCGGTTGCAATTCCATGATCCGCTGGGTACCGGTGCTTGCCAGTCCGCCGGCTTGCTCGACGACGAAACTCATCGGATTAGCCTCGTACAGCAGGCGTAATTTGCCCTCCTGGTTTTTGGCGCGCAGCTTGCGGTCGGTCGGATAAAGGAACACGCCGCCGTTGATCAGTACCCGGTGGATGTCGGCGATCATCGCGCCGGCCCAGCGCATGTTGAAATCCTTGCGCCGCGGCCCTTCCTTGCCGGCCAGGCATTCGTCGATGTAGCGCCGCACCGGCGGATCCCAAAACCGCATGTAGGCGGCGTTGATGGAAAAGTCCTGGGTTTCTTCCCGGAGTCGCATGTTGGGGTTGGTCAGGATGAACTCGCCGATGCGTTGGTCCAGGGTGAAGCCGTTGACGCCGTGGCCGGTGGTGAGCACCATCATGGTGGATGGCCCGAACAGCGCGTAACCGGCGCAAACCTGCCGGACGCCCGGTTGCAGAAAGTCTTCTTCGGTCGGCTCGCCGGTCGCGCCCTCGGGTCGGCGCATGATCGAGAAGATGGTGCCGACCGGGCCGTTGACGTCGGTGTTGGTGGAGCCGTCCAGCGGATCGAACACCAGCAGATACTTGCCTCTCGGGTACTGGGTCGGTAGATGATAGACGTCGGCCATTTCCTCGGAGGCCATGGCGGCGACGTGTCCGGCCCATTCGTTGCGATTGATGAATATGTTGTTGGAGATCACGTCCAGCTTTTTCTGCGTCTCGCCTTGGATGTTCTCGGTATCGGCGGCGCCAAGCACGCCGACCAGGCTGCCGTAGCGGACCGCGCTGGAAATGGCCTTGCAAGCGATGACGATATCGTTGATCAGGGCGGTGAAGTCGCCCGAGACGCCCTTGATGCGCCGCTGTTCTTCGATGAAATATTCGGTGATGGTAGTGCCGATGGGCATGACGGTGTTCCTGGGTTGATTAAACAGATACGGCGCGGCGATTCCTGATATCCGCGCCGGCCAAGCTCCGCGCCGATTATATCATTTAGCATAAAAATAATATGGTTTTATGGAGGCTGCGAACGCTCCGTGACCTTGGTCTTACGCGGGTCGCAATAGGGATAGAACTCTTACAAGGCAATGATTTATAGAATAAAGCGCGGATCGCGCATGCCCTTACGCAAGGCATGGAATTTATTGTCGCGACGCAACATTTTTTGTTATACTCCGTTCCAGCCGTTTCGAAAAACCGGATTGGGAGGATGTCATGAACGAGGGTTCTGTTGGGTTTACCGAGCTATTCAGACCTTGGGTTGCATCCTTGACCAGGG
>DAOTGT010000443.1:0-1875 GCA_035447285.1 Candidatus Competibacter sp. | reverse complement strand
CACCGGTCAGAATGACCACGGTCATGCCGGTGGCCAGCACGATGTTGATCGACGCTTGCCGAACGATGTTCAGCAGGTTGTTTTCGGTCAGGAAGTTGGGAGCGATGATCGCAAAGATCATGGCGATCACGATCAGCACCGGCAGGATGCCGGCGGTCTGCATCAAATTCGCCCAAAAAGTCTTGTCGAAGGTTTTCGTCGCGGGGATCGTGGATTCGTTCATGATTGCACCATCTCGGTTGTGCCCGTCGCCAGGGCCATGATGTTTTCTTGAGTGGGTTCCTCGCCGCCGGGACCGCCGAGTTCGCCGACGATCTCGCCCTCGCGCATCACCAGGATGCGGTCGCTGATGCCGATGACTTCTGGCAGTTCGCTGGAGATCACCAGGATCGCCACGCCCTTGGCGGCCAATTCGCTGACGATGCGGTAAATCTCGGCCTTGGCGCCGATATCGACGCCCTTGGTCGGTTCATCGAGAATCAAGACCTTGGGGTGAATGGCGATCCAGCGGGCGATCAGCAGCTTTTGCTGGTTGCCGCCGGATAGCGCGCCCGCCGTCACGAACGGACCCGCGACTCGAACCCGCAGATCCTGAATCGAACCGGTGGTCAGTCGCGCCATGGCGGCCCGATTGAGCAGTCCGCCGACCAGGGCATCCCGGCCCAGCACGCTGATGGTGATGTTCTCGCGCACGCTCATGTCGAGAAACAACCCTTGTGCCTTGCGGTCTTCGGTCAGATAGGCGATGCCGTTATTGATCGCGTCCAGCGGCTTGCGGAGCGTCTGCCGTTTCCCTTCCAACCACACTTCGCCGCTGGCGGCGCGATCGGCGCCGAAAATCAGCCGCGCCAGCTCGCTGCGACCCGCGCCGACCAGTCCGGCCAGACCCAGCACTTCGCCAGCTTGAAGGGTGAAACTGCACGGTTTGACCCGCCGACCGCCGTCGGTCAATGCCCGGACCTCCAGCACCACGCGCTCGGTGGCGTGGCTGTGCTTGTCGAACAGATTGGAAAGCGGGCGTCCCACCATCATCTGCACCAAGCGCTCGGCGGAAATCTCGGTACGCTCCAGCGTGCCCACGTAACCGCCGTCGCGCAGCACGCTGACCCGATCCGACAACTCGTAGATTTCCGCCATCCGGTGACTGATGTAAATGATGGCGATGCCTTCGTCGCGCAGCCGCTTGATCAGCTCGAACAGCCGGTCGGTTTCACGGGTGGATAGCGCCGTGGTCGGTTCGTCCATGATCAGGATATGGCTGTTCTGATGCAGCGCGCGGGCGATTTCCACCTGCTGTTGCTCGGCAATCGACAGGGTGTTGACCAACGTGTCGGGGCCGAACTCCGCGCCCAGTCGTTCCAGCACTTGGGCGGTTTCCCGGCGCATGGTCGCCCGATCCGCCAGAAAACCGGCGTGGGTTGGTTCGTTGCCGAGATAGATGTTCTCGGCCACAGTCAGGTTGGGAGCCAGGCTCAGCTCTTGATAGATGATGGCGATGCCCGCCGCGCGGGCGGCTTTCGGGCCGGTGATGGCGACCGGCTGGCCGTCGATCTTGATTTCCCCGCCGGGATCGGCGGTATAGGCACCCGACAGGATTTTCATCAGGGTGCTCTTGCCGGCGCCGTTTTCACCCATTAGCGAATGAATCTCGCCGGTCCAGGCTTGCAGTTGCACTTGGTCGAGCGCCTTGACGCCGGGGAAGGTCTTGCTGATGCCGCGCATGTCCAGGGCGGGTGTTGGGGTCGGAGTCGTGGCGGGAGCCGTGGAAACGGAAATCGTCGTCATGTCAGTTCACCTCGCGGTCCAGACCCATGGCGGTTCGATAGGCGGCGCGCTGCGCGTCGCGTCCGAAGCGGTCGGTCAGCGCGTTCCAGG
>DAOTGT010000442.1:0-1882 GCA_035447285.1 Candidatus Competibacter sp. | reverse complement strand
CGGACTGCTTGCGTTCCTCGGTCTTGGGATCGGGATAGGTGAAGAACCAGAACACCACGGCCATGATCAGCATGGCGATGGAATAGACCTGTGGCACCATCCGCCAGCCGTAGGCGACCACCAGTAGCGGCGCGACCAGGTTGGTAATGGCGGAACCGGCGTTACCCGCGCCGAAGATACCCATCGCCGTGCCCTGCCGTTCCTTGCTGAACCAGGCCGAGGTGTAGGCGATGCCGGTGGCGAACGAGCCGCCGGCCAAGCCGACGAACAAGCCGAGCGTGAGGTATTGCCAGTATTGGGTAGCGAACGCCAGCCCGTAAATCGGTATAGCGACGATGATCATCTGAATGAAAAAGACGATGCGTCCGCCGAAGCGGTCGGTGAGAATGCCGAGCGGCAGGCGCACCAGCGAACCGGTCAGAATTGGTGTGGCAACCAGTAGCCCGAATTCCGTTTCACTCAGATTGAGCTGCTGTTTAATACGGATGCCGATGATCGAAAACATGGTCCACACGGCGAAATTCACCGCGAAGGCTAAAGTGTTCATCGTCAGCACCGAGATCTGTTTTTTTTGGAGCGTCGTAGCCATTGCGAACCTCGCTTTTATGCTGCAAGTGCAATACTACGATGCCCGCGATGCCAAATTCTTGAGTTAAATCATTGGTTTCTGCCTCCGAAATGACCATTTCAACCAATCTCATACCTCTTTGGAGGTACATCGATCATGCAGGATAACTAGCTGTTATTATTTTGTTTATTGCACGTCACCCGATTACGGTGCGGATGGATTGCTCACCCTGCGTCATTCCGTGGAGGTATCCACAATAACCCTGGGAACATTCGGATGTTTCGGCATGGTCAAGCCATGACGGACAGGGCGATGATGAGAGAATCTTCCAATGAAAAATAACGACTCGATCATTTTCCGCAACGGCCTGACCATGGGCGGCATCGTGCTGCTGGCACTGCTGAGCATGACCAGTTCGGTGTTCATCGCCGAATCCAGCAAGGGCGATGCCGCCGCCCTCAACCTGGCCGGCTCGCTGCGCATGCAGTCCTACCGCATCGCCACCCGTTTGCAGGACTCCCATGGCACCGATGCCCACCATGCCGAGAATGTGGCCCGGGAAATCGACCAGTTCGAACGCCGCCTGGATCATCTCTGGCAAACCGGCGCGATCTCCCCGGCCAAAAGCGACTCCAAGAACCGGGCGCTGAGGGCCATCATGTCGTCCTGGCACGACGCCCTGCGGCCGATCCTGGAAACTTCCGTGGCGGACGCCTCGCCCTCCACGGCCTATTTGCGGCAGGTGGACGATTTCGTCGCCAAGCTGGATGCCTTCGTCAAGCTGCTGGAACAAGACACCGAGGCAAAAATCCTGTGGTTGCGGTTGGTGCAGGGCATGGCCCTGTTTTTAACCCTGGTGCTGATTTTCGCCGCCATGTACCAATTGCACAGCGGCGTCATCGCGCCGTTGCGCGATCTGGTGGAACTGGCGCGCAAGGCCCGAAGCGGCGACTTGACGGTGCGGGCCAGCCATGTCGGCAACGATGAACTGGGGGTGCTCGGCCATGCCTTCAATCTGATGACGGCCGATCTGTCGGCGATGTACGCCGATCTGGAAGCTCGGGTCGAACGGCAAACCCAGGCGCTGCGAATCAGCAACCGTTCGCTGGAGTTGCTCTACCACACCACCAGACGGCTCGGCGAATCGGCCTTCGACGATGCCAACTACCAGGCCTTGTTAGCGGAGATCGAAAAATTGACCGGCATGGATTCGATCACGCTCTGCCTGATCGACCCCACCAGTCGCCAGGCCAGTCGGATCTTTACCGCCCAGCCGCGACCGCCCGATCGTGCGGCGTTCTGTCGTCGGCCGAA
>DAOTGT010000441.1:0-1893 GCA_035447285.1 Candidatus Competibacter sp. | reverse complement strand
CCGGTAACCCCTGCCGGGTGATCCGCGAGTTATGAGCGGCGACTCCCCCATGGGCTTCTTTCATTTTTGACGATCCGCGCCCAACGGATCGGTCGATCCACTCAGGAGTTGCCTCAATCTCATGAACCTCCTCGCCTCGATTTGGGAAACGAGCCATTGCCGGTTCGTGGAAGCCCGCGAACACGACTTGCCGGCGGTGGCCTCCATCCTGGCCGAGAACCAGGTGGTGTTCCGGCTGCTGGGGCCGGAACGAGACCTGGAGCATCGGGCCTTGAGCGTGCTGCGCCACGACACGCTGCCGCCCAACGGTCATTCAGCGCATGAGCGCAGTTTCCTGGTCCGACACCGGAGCGACGACGAGCTGCAGGGGCTGCTGAGCGTTCATCGCGGCCATCCCGAAACGCTCTGCGTTGGCCATTTGTTCCTGCGCCCGCGCTGGCAACGGCGGGGCGTGGGTCGGGAGATCGTCGAGGAACTCGAACGGCGGGCCGCCCGAACCGGTTATCGGGAAATCCGGGTCGCGGTCGGATTGCGGAACTGGCCGGCGCTGCGTTTCTGGGTGGCCCTGCGCTACGACCGCATCGCCAAGATCGTGGGAGACCTCGAAGATCGGGAACAAGCCTACGCGGACATCGAACTCGCCAAATTCCTGCCCGACCCCGACGCGCCCACTGAAAACGCCGGCGCTTGAAGCTGCGATTTGTCATGGGGCGAAACCAACCGGAGTAGGATAATGAACCGTCGCCCCATCGTCAGAGAACCTCCATGCACCGTATTGCCATCATCGGCACCGGCTTCGCCGCCCTGACCGCCGCCCAGCGAATCCACGCGCTGGCCCCCACCGCTGATATCACCCTGGTCGCGCCGCGCCCGGAATTCGTGTTCTATCCCAGCCTGATCTGGATTCCGAGCGGGCTGCGGAAAGGCGCGGATCTGCGCCTCGACCTACAGACCTTTCTGGCACGCCACAAGCTCAATTTCCATCAGGGTGTCGTCACCGGATTAGCCGATGGCGGCCGGCGGGTGCTGACCGATACCGGATCGATCGATAATGATGGATTGATCATCGGTTCCGGGGGCCGTTTCCTGCGGCGCTTGCCCGGTATCGAACACGCCCTGATTCCTTGCGCCAGCATCGAAGTGGCCGAGACGATCCGCGATCGCTTGAACGCGCTGGACGGCGGAACGATTGCCATCGGTTTTGCCAGCAATCCCAAGGAACCGTCGGCCATGCGCGGTGGCCCGATGTTCGAATTCCTGTTCGGCATCGACAAGCTGCTGCGGCGTCAGGGCCGGCGCGATCGCATCAAGCTGGTGTTTTTCAGTCCGTCCGATCGTCCGGGGCAGCGGATGGGACCGCCGGCGGTCGATCGTCTGTTGCGGATGATGAGCGAGCTGGATATCGAAACCCGGCTCGGTCATAAAATGGTCCGCTTCGAGGCCAATCAGGTGGTGACGGAAGGAGGGGCCTTCGATGCCGACCTGATCCTGTTCATGCCCGGCATGACCGGTCCGGCCTGGCTGGACGATACCGATTTGCCGAAATCGCCGGGCGGGCTGATTCAGGTCGACGCGCAATGCCGGGTGCCGGGCTGGGAACGGGTTTACGTGGCCGGCGACTCCGGCAGTTTTCCGGGGCCGGACTGGATGCCCAAGCAGGCCCACATCGCCGACCTGCAAGCGCGAGCCGCCGCCGCCAACTTGCTGGCCGAACTGGACGGCAAGTCGGCGACCGCGACCTTCAAGACCGAATTGATCTGCATCGTGGACATGCTGGATCGCGGGATGCTGGTCTGGCGCACGCCGGAGCGGCTGCTCACCCTGCCGCCGTCCTGGTTCGGTCACCAGGCCAAGCGCTTCTACGAGTGGTGGTATCTGCGACAGTACCGTTGA
>DAOTGT010000440.1:0-1895 GCA_035447285.1 Candidatus Competibacter sp. | reverse complement strand
GCCAGCTTCCCCTTCAAGCTCGAAATCGTCGAGCCCTTCGGGCGTCAGTCCACCACAACGAAATTCGCCAGCCCAAGCGCCGACAATAAGTCGCGCGCCTACCGCATCTTGGTATCGAAAACCTCGGCCTGCATGAGATCCCGCGCCTGAAGTCAAGATAAAATTTCCTTGATGAGCATAACCATCCTGAGGTTATGCTGAACTTTCAATCAGTTCGCGAAGTTGTCTAACAAAAATGTCCTCCCCTTTGATGCGGGGGGACGAAAACGGAGCCGCTAGATTTATGAGCGACGTTCCCCGGTGCGATCGCGAGGCGAACTTCGAATAACTTGATTGGAACAAGTTAAATCAGCGGTGGAATCAAGTGCAACCTATGAGAGGCATTTTCCGATCCAGTGCTCCGCTCTGGCAGCGTGGAAAAATTGCTGAATCGTGCTTGACTTCGCGATTGTAATCGATTACAAATTTAAACCGTGGAAACCACACACCACCGTTGGAGAACAATATGAAAACGATTACTAAATCTTGCATCCGGCTAGACGTCAGTGCCCAAAGCAAAGACGAAGCGATCCGAACCGCCGGGCAACTATTGGCCGACGCCGGCTACATCGAACCCAGCTACATCGACAGCCTGCTCAAACGCGAGCAGGTCGCCAATACCTTCCTCGGCGGCGGCGTCGCCATCCCGCACGGGATGATCGAAGACCGTCATCTGATCCACCATACCGGCATCGCCATTCTGCAAGTGCCCAATGGCGTGGAATGGAACGAAGGTCAGAAAGCCCATCTGGTGGTCACCATTGCCGCCCAATCCGACGAGCACATCGCCCTACTCCGTCGCTTGACCCGGTTGATGCAGCAACCCGAAGCGCTCGACATCCTGTTCCACGCTGAAAACCCGCTGGTGCTGATCGCCGCCCTAGGCGACGCGGCGGAGCCGACGGTGGTCGCGGCGCCGACGGAACCGGCTTGGCCGGCCGACGCCGAAGCGAAATGGACGGTGGATTATCCCAACGGTCTGCACGCCCGGCCGGCGACGCGCTGGGTGGAAACCGCCAAGCGCTTTCCCTGCGAATTTCGCATCTACAAGGGTGACGAATTCGCCGACGCCAAAGCTCTGACCGGACTGCTGGCTCTCGGTATCACCTGTGGCGCCACTCTGCGCCTAGCGACTCGGGGCGCCGACGCCCAACGGGCGCTAAAAGCTTTGCACGACACGGTGCGCAGCCTGTCCACCGAGGAAAAGGCCGACGCCGAACGGGCACGCCGCAATGCCCTGGCCGCGCGCAAGTCCGCGCCGGACTGGACCCCGGCTGGTTCTCCCACCACCCTGTACGGTATTGGCGCCAGTCCTGGACTGGCCGTCGGCAAGCTGGTGCGCCACGTTTCCCAGCGCTTCCAGGTCACCGACCAGCCCGGCGACGTAGTGGTCGAGGGCGAAACGCTGGAACAGGCGCTGCTGGCGGTCCGCACCGAGCGGGAAGAACTGGAAACACGCACCCGGCAGCGCTTGAGCGCCGCAGAGGCCGCGATCTTCGCCGCCCAGCGCGAGTTGCTGGCTGATCCGGTCCTGATGCGGGACGCACTGGCCACCATCATGGAGGGCCACGGCGCGGCCTGGTCCTGGCAGCGAGCCTTGCGGGCGCGGATCGATGCATTGCAACAGGTCACCGATCCCTTATTAGCGGCACGGGCCATGGATCTGCGTGACGTCGGCGAGCAGGTATTGGCGCGGTTGCTCGGGATCGAGCGGCGGCAGATGGTGTTGTCGGAACCATCGATCCTGGTGGCGGAAGACCTGACTCCCTCCGACACATTGCATCTCGACACCAAACACGTTTTGGGGCTGGCCACCAGCGTCGGCGGTCCCACCTCGCACACCGCGATTCTGGCGC
>DAOTGT010000439.1:0-1907 GCA_035447285.1 Candidatus Competibacter sp. | reverse complement strand
TCGATGTCGCGGCGGCGGCGCGACTGGCCGTGGCCGGCTAGCCGCTCTCGACGCGCGGGTTGCGTCCGGGCTGGGCGCGGCGGATGTCATTTGTGAAAGCCTAGGGATTACAGTATAAACGATGGCTCAACCCCTAGTCCGCCGATGGCGGCAATGGAGGTTTGATACTGCAACCTCTTATTCGAGACATAATCTCATTATTGCGACAGTCGCAATCTGAGGCTTTTGATTCATGGAATTGGACAAAACACAATTACAGTGGCTGCTGGCCGGCATTGGGGCCGTCGTCGTTATCCTGATTTACCTCTGGGGCATCCGTTCGCATCTGAAGGAAGAGATCGGCAACCGCCGGCATCGGCTCTCCAAGGAGCCGGTACTGGGCGACACGCAAGAGCCGCCACCGGACGAAGAGGCCGACGGGTATGTTTTTGGTGAGCTAGGCCGCATCACTCCCGATCACCATCTGGCCGACAAGGCACTGGTGGATGTGGAAATCCGGCCCATCAATCGCCAGGAGTCCACTGCGGCGGTCGAAGCGGAGACGCCGGTCAATAATAGCGAAGCGCGCCCGCCTACCACGCTAGCGCCCCCACTGCGGGAATCGCGGCAGGAGTCCACCGCGCTGCCGCGCTCGCCAAAAACTACCCTGGTACTGACCGTGATGGCGCCACGCCACCAGCTCTTTCATGGCCCCAAAATCCGGGTCGTGGTCGAGGCGCTGCGATTCCGTTTAAGTACCGAAGGGCTGTACGAACTGTTCCCGGAGACGGAAGCTGCCGATGTCCCGATCCTTGGACTCGCCCATCTGCGCAAGCCCGGCTCGTTCGAGTCGCAAACCTTGCAGGAACTGCATACGCCGGGCCTGCTGCTATTCATGAAGCTACCCGGACCGCTTGAGGAAATGAAGGCGCTGGACCTGCTGGTCATTACCGCCGATCAACTGGCTCAGAAATTGGGCGGGTTGATCTGTGACCAGCAACGCAACCGGATGACCAATCAGGCGCTCGCGCGCTTGCGCGGCGAAGTCGCCGAGTTGGAGCGGCAGCGGCGCGCACAGCCGCTCTGATGGCGCAAGAGCGACATGGCGTTTTTCACCGATCCGCAACATCGGGCTGCTTGGCTGCGTGAGCGGCTCAACTGGCATGGCTACCGCTACTACGTGCTGGACGATCCGGAAATTCCCGACGCCGAGTACGACCGGCTGTTTCGGGAACTCCAGGAGTTGGAAACCGCCCACCCGGAGCTGATCGCCGTCGATTCTCCGACCCGACGGGTGAGCGGCAAGCCGCTGCCTGCATTCGCACCGGTGCGGCACTGGGTTCCGATGCTATCCATCCACACCGAAACCAACACCGGTCCAGACGGCGCGGTGGCCTTTGATGCCCAGGTACGGCGCGAGCTGGACCTAGGCGACGATGCGGAACCGGTCGAGTACGCCTGCGAGTTGAAATTCGACGGCCTGGCCATCAGCCTACGCTACGAACAGGGCATACTGGTGTTGGCGGCCACCCGCGGCGATGGCGAAACCGGTGAGGATGTCACCCAGAACGTGCGCACCATCAAGGCCGTGCCGCTCCGGTTGCAAGGCGCCGTGCCCGAGGTCTTGGAAGTGCGCGGCGAAGTGTACATGAGCCGCGCGGATTTCGAACGCTACAACGCCCGGCAGCGCGCCGCAGGGTTACCCACCCTGGTCAATCCCCGCAACGGCGCGGCGGGCAGCATCCGGCAGCTCGACCCGAATCTGGCCGCGAAACGACCGTTGTCCTTTTTTGCCTATGGGCTGGGGGAGGTGCAAGGTTGGGAGATCCCGACCACGCACGGCGCGATGCTCGATGCGCTGGCCACACTGGGGCTGCCGGTATGCGAAGAACGCACGGTGACGCGGGGCGCGGAGGGTCTGATCAATT
>DAOTGT010000438.1:0-1909 GCA_035447285.1 Candidatus Competibacter sp. | reverse complement strand
CTGATCGGATGGGGACACGGGGGATTGCACCCCGTGTCCCTTCCACACCACCGGACATGCGGTTTTCCGCATCCGGCGGTTGAACCCGGCAGAGGTCACGCCGGTGCCTCTGCGAAGTCCCACGGAACGACGAACCCGTAGCGATTCAGCGTGGAGACTTTGAGGGCTTGGTGCATGACCCGATGCCGGGCCATCGCCCACGCCCCCAATCCGGTGTAGCCGAGACCGAGCGACCGTCCTTGGACGCCAAGGCGTTTCAAGGCGTTGATTCGCCCGCGCGGGGTTTTCCAGCGCACCCAGAAGCATTTGCGCATGTGCCGGCGGATCCACCCGCTCAGGCGCTCCACTTCGCGCCGCCAGTCGGCGACCTTGAAGTAGTTCCACCATCCGCAGACGTATTCCCGCCATTGCTTGCGCAACTGGTTGCTCGTGAGGCTTTGCTGCGCGTTCCACAGTTCGCGCACCCTCGCCTTGAGCTTCCCGATGGACTTCGGGCCGACGCCCACGCGCCCGTCCGAGTATAGCCGGAAGCCCAACAGGGCGCTCTCGTCCGTGGGTCCGCTCCCACTTTTGTCCCGGTTCACCGGCACCTTAAGGTGCTTCTCGATCCAAGCCACCACGCTGGCCAGCACGCGTTCGGCGGAACGCTCGCTCGACACGAAGATGGCGACGTCGTCGGCATATCGCACGAACGATACGCCCCGCTTCTCCAGCTCCTTGTCCAGCTCGTCCAGATAGATGTTCGCCAGCAGCGGCGACAGCGGGCCGCCTTGCGGCGTGCCTTTCTGCCGTTTCTGCTTGCGCCCGTCCGGCGTCTGCATCGGCGCACGGAGGTAGTTTCCGATCAGCCGAAGCAGGCGCTTGTCCCGGACTTTCTGCCCCACCAGCCGCATGAGCCGGTCGTGGTTGACCTCGTCGAAAAAGCCCTTGAGGTCGATGTCCACCACCCACGTCTTCCCGGCTTTCACGAAGCCTTGGGCCGCCCGAATCGCATCGTGTGCGCTCCGGTTGGGCCGAAAGCCGTAGCTGTGGTCACTGAACTCCGCTTCCCACAGCGGAGACAGTTGCTGGTGGATGGCCTGCTGGATCAATCGATCCTGCACGTTGGGTATGCCCAGCGTCCGCACGCCCCCGTGGGGCTTGGGGATTTCCACCGCGCGCACCGCCGCCGGGCGATATTCGCCCGCCAGCAGCTTCCGCGCGACCGTTCCCCAATGTTCCTTCAGGTGGGCCTGCGTCTGCTCGACGCCCATCCCATCCACCCCGGCTGCGCCGCGGTTGGCTTTCACCGCCCGCCACGCCGCCGTCAGGTTGTCGGCTTGCAGTATCGTTTCGAGCGATACCGCTTCCATGTTCTCTCCATTGTGCATCTTCTCGCGCCTCGTTGCGCCGAACGGATGGCTTGGACGCCGCTGGTCGGCTTTGCCCGGTAGCCACCGGACAGCCCCTTCCCGCGCCCGGACGCCGCCTCCCGGCGGTCTCCCGGCCTTTCGGCTTCCTGTTCGCTTCTCCGTTCGAGTCTCCTTGGCTGCTGCACTCTCTTGGTTCTTCGGCCCTTCGCTCCTGCCGCCTTTCGACGGCTATCTTCACTACTACGGCCTCTGCTGACTCCTCCAGGACTCTCACCCCGGAGGCCTCCCCAGGTAAGGTGCGTGAACTTTCGGCCCGCGCCGCCAGGCTCTACCCGATCTGGCTTTCGGTGACGGTTGGATTTCGCGTTCTCTCGCACGCTCATCGCCCAGATCGAGCCTCACTGCCTGTTCGTATTCCTGCGGTCGCGCCTTTGCTACGGACTTCTTTCAGCTCGCTCCCTCGCGGGCACGGCCTTGTCTTTCGCTACGGTTGCTGTCACTGCTTTCCGGCCAACTCCTTTCAGTTGACGAGTTCACGCCCATGCTGGGCACACGAG
>DAOTGT010000437.1:0-1914 GCA_035447285.1 Candidatus Competibacter sp. | reverse complement strand
TGCCGATCCAGCTCCCGCAACCGCTCCAACTTTTCACCGATCCGCCCTTCCAGGCCGTTGGCGGTCGGTTGATAATAGCGGGCGTCTTGCAGCGCTTCGGGAAAGTAACACTCGCCGGCGGCGTAGGCATGTGCTTCGTCGTGCGCATAGCGGTAACTCTCGCCGTGTCCCAGCTCCCGCGCCAGCTTGGTGGACGCATTGCGCAGATGTGGCGGCACGTCCAGCGTGCCATGACGTTCGACATCGCGCCGCGCCGCCGCCAGCGCGGTATAGACCGCGTTGCTCTTGGGCGCGACCGCCAGATAGACCACGGCCTGGGCAATGGCCAGTTCACCTTCGGGACTACCCATCCGTTCCTGCGCCTCCCAGGCGTTCAACGCCAATTGCAGGGCGCGCGGGTCGGCGTTGCCGATATCCTCGCTGGCCATCCGCGCCACCCGTCGAGCGAGATACAGCGGATCGCAGCCGCCGTCCAGCATCCGGGCCAACCAGTACAACGCCGCGTCCGGGCTGCTGCCGCGCACGGCTTTGTGCAGGGCGGAAATCTGATCGTAGAACAGGTCGCCGCCCCGATCGAAGCGCCGCCCCGCTCCCTCGTTCATCACCTCCGGCAACGCGGCTTCCAAGGTCGTGCCTTGCGCCGCAGCCAGTTCCGTCGCCAGTTCCAACCAGATCAGGGCGCGGCGCGCGTCGCCATCGGTGGACTGGGCCAAGCGGTCCCGCGCTGCCTCGGACAACGGCCAGCGACCACCCAGACCGCGCCCGGCATCGCTCAGAGCGCGATCCACCACTTGGCGGATGGCAGCGGGATCGAGACTGTTCAGTACGTAGACTCGTACTCGCGACAACAGGGCGTTGTTGAGGGCAAAGCCGGGGTTTTCGGTGGTGGCGCCGATAAACGTCAGGGTGCCATCCTCGACATAAGGCAGAAAAGCATCCTGCTGGGCTTTGTTGAAACGGTGGACCTCGTCCACGAACAGCACGGTGCGACGCCGCTGCTCGCGCCACAGCCCCTGCGCCCGGTCCACCGCCGCTCGCACCTCGCGCACCCCGGCCATCACCGCCGACAGCCGGATGAATTCTGCCTGACAAGCTCCGGCCAGCAGTTCCGCCAAGGTGGTCTTGCCGGTGCCGGGCGGTCCCCACAACACCATGGAATGCGGTTGACCCCGTTCGATGGCCACCCGCAACGGCTTGCCGGGAGTCAACAGGTGCGGCTGACCGACAAACTCATCCAAGCCGCGCGGACGCAAGCGGTCGGCCAGCGGCCGAAGCGCATCGGCGTCGGTCGCTTCAACCGGCATCGCCGACCACGTCCACGCCGGGTGGCGGGGTGAATTTCAGCAGCGCGGGATCGATCGTTGGGTTGCGTTCCAGTTTCTGGAAATCCAGCCGGGTACGCTGACCGAAACTGTCCTCCAGTTCCAAACTGACCAGCAGGTCGCCCTTGAAAGCGACCCGCAGCAGACGGAATTCGGGCTGCGGTTGCTTGGGTTCCAGCTCGTACCAGGTCAAGCCATCCCGGCCGAGCGCATTGCCGACGGTAAAGGTTTCTTCGATCGGCGCCGCGCCGCTCAGCAGGGCCAGCGGGGTCGAACTCAGGGCCTTGTCCAGTTTGCGGACCGTCACTTGCGCCAGATCGACATCGTAGGCCCACAGCCGATTGCCGTCGGCGACGATGATTTGTTCAGCAGGCGTTCGATAATCCCAGCGGAACTTGCCGGGCTTCTGCATCAGCATCTGACCGCTGGAGCTTTGCACGACCCGCGACCGCTCGTCGAACACCCGCTGGATGAAATCGGCCCGCAGCGATTGCAGATCCTGGAAATAGCGCTGCACCGGCGATGGCGTCGCCCAAACCGGCGACATCAACAGCATGCTCAGCGTCAACAATAACAATTGGCGTATCACGAT
>DAOTGT010000436.1:0-1917 GCA_035447285.1 Candidatus Competibacter sp. | reverse complement strand
ATCCTTGCAGCAGGGTGTGCACCAACACATCGCGGGAGAACAACTGCGAGCAGGAACAAGACACCAGCAGCCCATCGCGTTCCAACACCTGCATCGCCATCTCGTTGAGCCGCCGGTAGGCCAGCGCGCCTTCCTTGAAATCCTTGCGACGCTTGATGAAGGCCGGTGGGTCCACGATCACCACGTCGAAGCGTTCGCGGGCCTCGCGCAAGCTTTTGAGTACCTCGAAAGCATCGCCCTGTTCGGTTCTAACCCGATCACCGACCCCATTCAACGTCGCGTTGACCCTTGCTTGCTCCAGCGCGGTCGTGGACGAATCCACGCACAGCACCTTCCGCGCGCCGCGCGCCGCCGCCCGCACGCCCCAGGCGCCAACGTAGCTGAACATGTCCAGCACTCGACGACCGGCCACGTAACGATCCAGCCGGGCGCGATTGTCGCGCTGGTCGTAGAACCAGCCGGTCTTCTGCCCGGTGCGCGGCGAGACTTGAAAGCGTAACCCGTCTTCCTCGACCGTCACGGTTTCCGGGACCGTACCGAAAGCGTCGGCGACGTAGCGTTCCAACCCTTCCAGCTCCCGTACTCGACTGTCGTTGCGCCATAGTATCGCCGTCGGATTTAACACTTTTTGCAGCGCGGCAAGAATGGCGTCCTTCAATTGTTCCATGCCGGCGGTGGTGAGTTGCGCCACGCAGAAGTCGCCGTAACGATCCACGACCAGACCCGGCAGCCCGTCGCCCTCTCCGTAGATCAAGCGGTAGAACGGCCGGTCGTACAGTCGCTCGCGCAGGCTCAGCGCCACGTTGAGGCGGTGCACCAACAACGATGGGCTGAGCGGATGTTCCAGATCGCGGCTGATCAGCCGGGCGCACAGCAGCGCGTGCGGGTTGATGTAGCCGGTGCCGAGGGTTTTGCCGTTGCTGGCTTGAATCGCCACCGGTTGGCCGGGTTCGAAATTGCGCAGGGGGGTAACGCCGGTGTCGATTTCGTTGCTGTAGACCCAGAGATGGCCGGCGCGCAGGCGACGATCCTCGTCCTTGCGTAGACGTAGGGGGGCGAATTCGGCGGGGGAAACGGAGGATGTGGACATGAGCGGACAAGCATGCGATGGCTGAGTGGGCGAACAGTATATTCAAACCCACAGATCGGCGAGCGAGAAGGTGAACTTCGCCGATCATATCGGCAAACCTATTCAACTTCTGTATTACGCGCCTTACCACAGCAAATACAATCCCGTGGCACGGTGCTTGGGCATCTTGGAACAGCACGGGAATGGGGCCAAACTCATGGATGTCCAAACCATGCTGGAGTGGGCCAAGAGCATGACTTGGAAAGGCTTCCATCCGGTGATCGAATTGAGCCATCAAGTCTATGTAAAGAGGGAGATACCTTTTCCAAGGTATCTCCCCCTCCAAAGAGCTTATGCAACCCGTAGAGGCACGGCTGATTCGGAATCCGCTTTTACCCAAATGGGACATCCTGATTCAACCTGCTTTTATGGTATGACATTTTTAGGAAATTACCGTTGCGCAAACAGCGTCGCGCAAGCATGTGGATCGAGTCGACACCCACCGTCTCGTTAGGCGCCGGCCGGCGAGCACTATCCGCTTTCACCACCGCGCGACACCTTCGCCGCTCCGGTGGTTGGTCGACATCGTGACCGACACTCTCAAGCGAGTTTCTGGTACTCCGGCTGGTAGACATGGCCGCGAATGAACGCCTCCATGTCGTTCGGACGCTCGACTCGCGCCAGCCCGCTATCGAACACCAATTTGGCAACCCGCACCGCCGTCTTGATCTCCGTTTCGAGAATGTTCGCTTGTAGCGGATAAAGCAGCCCCTGTTTCAACAGCGCGTCCGGCACCTGGTCCGCAACAGCTCTTGCGGCCTCGATGAACATCTCGTCACTGACCCGCT
>DAOTGT010000435.1:0-1935 GCA_035447285.1 Candidatus Competibacter sp. | reverse complement strand
GAGGGGCTCAACAACAAATTGAAGTTGCTCAAACGTCGCTGCCTTGGCTTGGATGACCCGACCGAACTGTTTCGCCATCTGTGGTTGGATATCGAGGGTCCGCGTCTTTGGGCATGAAGCCCCACCACTACATCTTGTGGTGACCACGGGTAATCTCACAGAGCCCCGAACTGAAGCATTTCTCCACTACTGCGACACAGCCTAAATCATCCAGGGGTGCCACAACCGCATCGAGTGTGAACCGTGATGGCGGCGAACGATCGGCTATGCTTGTCGGAAGAAACCGGAAACGCGATGCGCCGAGGATGAGATCATGAAACGAGTGAAAACCGGTGGGGGTTGGCCGGCCATCCGCTACGCTTGGCGCAAAGCCCGTGAAGGCGGTCCATGGCGACTCTACCGCGCCATGCGGGGTAAAAACGCCTGCAAGAGTTGCGCGCTCGGCATGGGCGGTCAGAAGGGCGGCATGGTGAACGAGGCCGGCCAGTTTCCACAAGTCTGTATCAAATCGTTGCAGGCGATGGTGGGCGATTTGCAAGACGCGATCCCCGTCGCATTTTGGTCCGAACATGCCATCGCCGATCTGCAATCCTGGACATCGCACACACTGGAACACAGTGGTCGACTGGTGCAGCCGCTGCTGCTGCGTCCGGGCGCCACGCATTTCCAGCCGATCGCCTGGACGGAGGCACTCGACCGGATCGTCGCGAAACTCCGCGCGACACCACCGCCGGAAACCTTCTGGTATTTCAGTGGCCGCAGCTCCAACGAGGCCAGTTTCCTGCTCCAATTGTTCGCCCGGCTCTACGGCAGCAACCACGTCAACAACGTCAGCTATTACTGCCATCAGGCCAGTGGCGTCGGTCTGACCAGCGTCACCGGCAGCGGGACGGCCACTCTCACCCTCGATGATCTCCAACATGCCGATGTGGTTTTCGCCATCGGCGGCAATCCGGCGAGCAACCATCCACGGCTGATGCATGTGCTGATGCACATCCGCCAACGCGGCGGCCAAGTGGTGGTCATCAATCCGGTGATCGAAACCGGGCTGGTGAATTTCAGCTCGCCCGGTGAGTGGCGAAGCCTGCTGTTCGGGACCGAAATCGCCAGCCTGTATTTGCAGCCCGACATCGGTGGCGATCTGGCGCTCTTGACCGGCATCGCCAAGCGCATCGACGAAATCGGCGCGAGCGACGAGTCGTTCCTGAACGACCATTGCAACGGTTGGGCCGAGTTGCGCGCCCAATTACGCCGCCTCTCCTGGACGGAACTCTGCGCCCAGAGCGGCGTACCTCAAGAGCAGATCCACCGTGCCGCCCAGGTTTACGCCGCCGGTCGAAAGGTGGTTTTCGCCTGGACCATGGGCATCACCCATCATCGACACGGCGTCGAGAACGTGCAGGCCATCGCCAATCTGGCGCTGATGCGGGGCATGGTGGGTCGCCCTCACGTCGGTCTGCTCCCGATCCGCGGTCATTCCAATGTCCAGGGGATGGGATCGATCGGCGTCACGCCCAAACTCAAGGACGCGATCGTCGAGCGGCTGGAATCCCATTTCGGCGTCTCTTTGCCGACGACGCCGGGACTCGACACCCTGGCGTGTCTGGAAGCGGCCCAGAATGGACGGATGCGCGTGGCGCTTTGTCTCGGCGGTAATCTCTACGGTGCCTCCCCTGATTCCGCATTTACCCGCGACGCCTTGGCTCAACTCGACCTGCTCGTTCACTTCAGCACCAAGCTCAACACCGGCCATGTTCACGGGCTGGCCCGAGAGACTCTGATTCTCCCAGTTCTTGCCCGCGACGAGGAGCCGCGACCGACCACCCAGGAATCGATGTTCAATTATGTGCGCCTGAGCGACGGCGGCCCGGCCCGGCACACCGGTCCACGCAGCGAGGTCCAGGTGATCGCGACGCTCGCGGCGGATGTTCTGCG
>DAOTGT010000434.1:0-1937 GCA_035447285.1 Candidatus Competibacter sp. | reverse complement strand
ACCCGCAGCATTTCGTCCAACAACCGTTCGGTGTGCCGGACGGCCTGTAGGGTCTGGGTCATGATGACATAGTCGAAGCTGCTGTCGCCGAAATCCTCCAGGCCCGCTTCCAGATCGGCGTGAATCACGTTCACTCCCGCCCGAATGCATTTGACAATGTTGGCGCTGTCGATTTCCAGGCCATAGCCGCTGACCTGCCGGCGCTCGTGCAGATAGGCCAGCAGCGCGCCGTCGCCGCAACCCAAATCCAGCACCCGCGTACCGGGACGGATCCATTCGCTGATCAGTTCCAGTTCAGGCCGCATGGGTGTTGACCTCGGTCGCGGCGGGCACGGTGGCGTGAGCGGGTTCGGAGGTTCGGCCGTCCACCTCGCGGGCGACCCGGTTCAGGTAACCGCGCAATGTTTCATGATATAGCGGGATCGGCATCAGAAAAGCGTCGTGGCCGGACTCCGAGGCAATTTCGCTGTAGCTGACCTCGCGACCGGCCCGGACCAGTGCCCGCACGATCTCGCGCGAGCGGGCCGGCGCGAACCGCCAGTCGCTGGTGAAGGAAATCACCAGGAATCGCGCCTGCGTTCGATGGAAAGCCGCCGACAGATCCTGATCGAAACTCGCCGCCGGATCGAAATAGTCCAGGGTCTTGGTCATCAACAGGTAGGTGTTGGCATCGAAACGGTCGACGAAGGCCTTGCCCTGATGGCGCAAATAGCTCTCCACTTGGAATTCGGTGTCGAAATTGAAGTTGAAGTTGGGCGTGCCTTCACGCAGCTCGCGGCCGAACTTGGCACGCATGCCTTCGTCGGATAGATAGGTGATATGGCCAAGCATCCGGGCGATCATCAGTCCGCGGCGCGGCACCACCCCGAATTCGTAATAATGCCCGTGATGAAAATCGGGGTCGGAGATGATCGCCTGACGCGCCACTTCGTTGAAGGCGATGTTTTGCGCCGACAGTCGCGGCGCGGCGGCGATGACCAGCACATGGCGCACCCGGTCGGGATAGCTGATCGCCCATTGCATGGCCTGCATGCCGCCCAGACTGCCGCCGATCACCGCCGCCCACTGCCCGATGCCGAGCCGGTCGGCCAAACGGGCCTGGCTGCGCACCCAGTCCTTGACGGTGACGATGGGAAAATCCGGGCCGTAGGGCTTGCGGTTTTCCGGGTTGATCGAGGTGGGGCCGGTGGAACCCTTGCAGCCGCCCAGATTGTTGCAGCAGACCACGAAGAATTCTCGGGTATCGAACGGCTTGCCGGGACCGATGCAGTTGTCCCACCAACCCGGCTTGTTCGGATCGGTGCCCTCGTGACAACCGGCGGCGTGATGGTCGCTGGAAAGGGCATGGCAAATCAGCACGGCGTTGCTGTGATCGGCGTTCAGCGTGCCATAAGTCTCATAGACGAGTTCGTATTCCGCCAGGGACCGGCCGCAATCCAGGGCCAGCGGTTCTTCGAACTGGAGGATCTGGGGCGTGACCAGACCGACGGAATCCGGGGGAAAGTGATGCGGCATAAGCTCCTGACCGTTGTGGTAACGTCCTTAGGGGGTAGTGTCATGAAAAATCTAGTCTAATCGGCCCGACGCTTAGCGGCAACCGAGCGAGAATCGGCGCTCAGGACCATCGCGTCATAGGGAAGGAATATTGACAACCAGTTGTAACCAAATAATTTCATGGCTGTTTCTCAGGCGGATCGCTTCTGGTAACTTCCTCTTCGCAGGTCGGGATCGCACAGATTTCTGGATGCCCGGCACAGCAATTCTCGGTCAGATACCCCAGCACGGCGTTGATGGCGCCGAAGTCGGCGGAATAGATCAGCGAGCGGCTTTGCCGAACCCGTTGGATCAAACCGGCATGTTGCAGCGTTTTCAGATGAAACGATAGGGTCGGCAACGGCAGACCGAAGCGTTCGCCGATCTGCCCGGCCGGCACGCCG
>DAOTGT010000433.1:0-1945 GCA_035447285.1 Candidatus Competibacter sp. | reverse complement strand
TTTGGCCCCAGAGGCCGCGATCCCCCAGGCCGCCAGCACCGGCTCGCGCGGCTGGTCCAGGTGCAGCCGCTCGGCCACCCCGTCCAGAAACAGGTAGAGGATCGGTGGCCCCGCCAGATCGCGGCTGGTAAAGGCGACATAATCCTCCCACAGCCGCTCGGTCACTTGGCTGGCCGCGCTTTGGGTCAGCACGCAGCGGCCGTCGGCGCCGGTGAAGGCCGCCTCGATGTCGCGCATCGATAACCCCCGGGCGTACATTTCCACCACCAGGCGCTCCAGTTCCTCGGTTCGTCCCGACAGAGCCTGCTTCACCTCGCTGGCCCACGGCTCGGCCGTGCCTGTCACCTGCGGCACGGCGTACTCCACGATCCCCTCGGCGGTCTTCAATCGACCCGGGCGGTTGCCGTTGCGGTAACCGGCCGGCTCGCCCCGCTCGTAGTAACCCCGCCCCAGCACGTCGCCGACCTCCGCCTCCAGCGCTTCCTCGACGATCAGCCGCACCGCATTGCGCAACAAGGCGCTCTGGTCGAAGTCACCACTCAATACGTCCGCAATCCGTTTGCGGGTCTGCTCGCTCGCCGCTACTCTAGCCATCGGGGATGCTCCTCTCGGGTTGGTCGGTTCCAACGCCTGCCACAGCGTTCAAACCGGCAGGATGCATCCCGCTCCTTCACTTTTCCAGCAAGTCTAGGTCTTCACCTGAAGCGGAACTGTGGGTTGGGTAGGCAAGAGGTAGAAGCGCAAACTGGTGCCGCGCCGCAGTTGGTAAACGGCATGTCCGGTTCTATTGTGCCCAAGCCAACACCGCGTCGGGGTGCTGACCTTGCGCTTGGCAGCGCGCGCAGGGAAACCATCCGTGGATCGGGTGTGGCCCCACCGAGCAGGCGCTGGTCAAGGTCGTCGGTCCAGCGGATCCATAACGTGGCGGGTCCACCATCATGTTTGCCGGACAGCAGGCTCAGCCGATACCACTTTTCGTGCTCTGACTGACGCCCAAGCGTTGGGCCACTTCGGCGCTGGTCAAGTAGCCGTTTCCCGGCGGACGTGACTCGGTCGTGGTCGTGAAGCCCGAGAGGATGGCACCGAAGCGACGAAAATCCATCACCCGCCGAGCCGCAGTCCAGAGTCTGTCCTGGATCGTTTGCAGAGGCCCTGCTGGTTCAGGTGGGCGGCGATTTCCGCGTCGGTCTGGGTCTGGGCCAAATTTCGGATGTGGTGGTACAGATGGGGGCGCTCAACAGAGATTTGGGCACCGCCAGTTCGCTGACCGTGCCCCCATGCTAGCCCACACGGACGCCGATCACCTTGCTCCGGCTTTCCAGAAAGACCTGCTCGACCACGCAGCAGAAGGTCTTTTTTCTCGCCCGCGCTGATATCCTCTCGAAACCAGAGTTCGGAGAGTTGCGCCACGGCGGCCCGCATCTGCTCGGTGGTGCTGGCAATGTTCTGCTCGGTGGGACACTGGTCGGTATAGGTCTGCTAGGCGGTTTCCAGGGCTTCCATCACGGAGTAGTAAACATTCGCTGCGTCGCTGCGCTTTGACTGGGAACCCCCATCCTGAAATTCGCCGCCGCCTTCGACTGAACTCGCCGGCCGCCTTCCCGTGCGATGGATGGCCGGCTTCAGTGAAATACGCGGAACAGGGCTCAATCGACCGTCGGGGCCGGCGCCCATAGGTGCCGCCGGATCATCGCCCGGCCAATCTGATTCGGTTCGGGTTGACTGGGTCAAGGCCAACCTGGATGGCGGGCCGGTCGAACCGCTGCCGCCGTCGAGCGGCGGCGGGCCAGACCGAATACGAATTCCGTCCGAGATGGCGGACCGTTCGCGCGATTGGCACGGTCGTTGATTAGGACCGGGTACGTGGTGGCGGGCTTATCGTCTCGCGCTCCTTAGAAGCTGTACAAAAACTAACATAATGATATTATTATGGTATTTTTGATAA
>DAOTGT010000432.1:0-1947 GCA_035447285.1 Candidatus Competibacter sp. | reverse complement strand
CGGCCTGGACGAACAACTGCGCGGCGCGGATTTGGTACTCACCGCCGAGGGCCAGATCGATTTTCAAACCGCGTTCGGTAAGGCCCCGGCCGGCGTGGGGGAACACGCCCATGCTTGTGGTGTGCCTTGCCTCGCCATCGCCGGCAGCGTCGGTGGCGGTCTCGAATCCCTGCACGAGCGGGGTATCGACGCGGTATTCAGCCTGTGTCCGGGACCGGTGAGCCTGGCGCAGGCCATGGCGGCCGGTGGCGATTATCTGGCCGCCGCCACTGAACAAGCGGTGCGCGCTTTCCTGGCAGGCCGCCGCTGACCCGGTACCCGGTAGCTGGGCGTCCTCGTCCCCGCCGCCGCTCGTGCTTTGAGCGCCTGTGGATGTCCCCCGTGGACGATTCAGTCCAGCAGCCAGTCCACTGATCGCCCCAGATACTCCTTGAACGCCCGGGTGCTGTCGGCCAGTGCCTGGGCATCGGGCAACCAGCGCAAGGGATGCGCATGGTCGCGATGGATCACTTCAACATCGGTTGGGGCTGGAATGACCTTGAGATCGGTGGCTTGGAACAAAGCCAGGGCACGCGGCATATGTAGGGCGGAAGTCACCAGCAAAATGCTCCGTACTCCTCGCGCCCGCAGCAGCGGCAGGCTGTTATCGCGATTTTCCCGAGTGGTTCGGCTGCGTGGCTCCTGCTGGATGGCGGCGGCGGGTACGCCAAGTTGTTGCAGCAGGGCGGCCATCACATCGGCTTCCGGCCGGTCGATACCGCTCCAGGGTAGGTTGCCGCCGCTGGCCAGCACCAGCGGCGCCTTACCGGCCAGATACAGACGGGCCGCCTGCCAGATCCGATCCACCGCAGCACCGAGATCGGGATAGAGCCGCTCAGGCGGCGCCTCGGCGGCCACCGCACCGCCAAGCACCACGATGGCATCGGCACTCGGTACCCGTTCCACCAGGACCGGCATGTTGCGTCGTTCGAGGGTGGCGCGCAGCCAGTCGCTGAAAACCGGCGTAGACCATAACCATAACCAGCCAAGAGCGGCGATCAATAGCAGAGCGCCGCTGCGCCGCCAGCCGCGCCACACCAGGATAGCGGCGATAACCCCCAGTAACAGCGCCATCAACAAAGGGTAAGCGCACTGAGCAATAATCTTGACGATCAATAACATGATAACCTGCTGCGGTGGCGCTGGGCTCAAACCACTGTAAGCCACCTTTCCGGATAAGGCGGGAAGGACACGGAAGATCGGTGGCCCATTGGGCGAGGCGGGCGATGACAGCGATCCTTCTTTACTCGCTGACCGCGTTGGCGCACTGCCCGGTGCGTTCGAACTCGGCGAAGTTGCCCAGGGTGGTTTCGGCGATGTTGCGAAGCGCATGGTCGGTGAGAAAAGCCATGTGCGAGGTGACCAGCACGTTGGGGAAAGTCAGCAGCCGCGCCAGTTCATCGTTGGTCGGCACTTTGTCGGACAGGTCGCTGTAGAAATAATCGGCTTCCTCCTCGTACACATCGATAGCCAGATAGCCGATCTTGCCGCTCTTGAGGAACCCGATCACTTTATGGGTATCGAGCAGCGCCCCGCGGCTGGTGTTGACGATGAACACACCATCCTTGAGATAGGGCAAGGTTTGCTCGTTGAGAATGTGATGGGTATCGGGGGTCAGCGGACAGTGCAGGGTGATGATGTCCGATTCGCGAGCGAAGGTGGGGCCGTCCACGTAGGTCGCCCACTGCGTGACGGTTTCGTTGGGAAACTGGTCGTAAGCCAGGATACGGCAGCCGAAGCCGCTGAGATTCCTAATCACCATCTGCCCGATCTTGCCGGTGCCGAACACCCCAACGGTCTTGTCGCGCAGTTCGAAGCCTTCCAGTCCGGCAATCTCGAAATTGAACTCGCGACTGCGGTTGTAGGCTTTGTGAGTCTTGCGCCCCAGGGTCAGAATCATGGCCAGCG
>DAOTGT010000431.1:0-1951 GCA_035447285.1 Candidatus Competibacter sp. | reverse complement strand
TCCCACAAGGGCACGCCCTTGTTTCACTACATGGGCTGCTCGACCTTCGCCGAATACACGGTGGTGCCGGAAATCGCCCTGGCCAAGATCAACCCGGCCGCGCCGCTGGATAAGGTCTGCCTGCTGGGATGCGGCGTCACCACCGGCATCGGCGCGGTGCTGAACACCGCCAAGGTCGAACCGGGTTCGACGGTCGCGGTATTTGGGCTGGGCGGCATCGGCCTGTCGGTGATTCAGGGCGCGATGATGGCCAAGGCCGGACGCATCATCGCCATCGATCTCAACCCCGACAAATTCGCCATGGCCACCGCCTTGGGGGCGACCGATACGCTCAATCCGGCCGAAACCGGCGGCGATGCGGTCGAGGCTATCAAGGAGATGACCAACGGCGGCGTCGACTACTCCTTCGAGTGCATCGGCAACGTCAAGGTCATGCGGCAAGCCCTGGAGTGCTGCCACATGGGTTGGGGCGTCTCCACCATCATCGGCGTGGCTGGAGCCGGCCAGGAAATCCAGACCCGGCCGTTCCAACTGGTCACCGGCCGCACCTGGAAAGGCACGGCTTTCGGTGGCGTCAAGGGCCGCAGCCAGTTGCCCGGCTATGTGGAAAACTATCTCCAGGGCCAGATCGAACTGGACCGCATGGTGACCCATACCATGCCGCTGGAAGACATCAACACCGCTTTCGATCTCATGCACGAAGGTAAAAGCATTCGTTCCGTCATCATTTTCTAGGAGAATCCCGCCGGTGGAGCACATCGAAGCAATCAAGGAATTCGGCGGTTGGTTGAACCGCTACCGCCACCGTTCGCAAGTCTGCGATTGCGACATGACCTTTTCGGTCTATCTGCCCCCCGCGGCGGCGCAGGAAAAGGTGCCGGCGGTCTACTGGCTATCCGGCCTGACCTGCACCGACGACAATTTTCGGGTCAAGGCCGGGGCGCAGCGCTACGCGGCGGAACTGGGGCTGGCCCTGGTCATTCCCGACACCAGCCCGCGCGGCGCGGAGGTACCGGACGTGCCGGAACGCTACGATCTCGGCCAAGGCGCCGGCTTTTACGTCAATGCCACCCAGGAACCGTGGTCGCGGCATTACCGGATGTACGACTACGTCACCCGCGAACTGCCGGCGCTGGTGGAAGCAAATCTGCCGATTACCGAAGCGCGCTCCATCACTGGCCATTCGATGGGAGGTCACGGTGCACTAATCTGCGCATTGCGGGAACCGGAACGTTACCGTTCCGTCTCCGCCTTCGCGCCAATCTGTCACCCGATGGCCTGTGGCTGGGGCCAAGGCTGTTTCAAGGCTTATCTCGGCCCTAACCGTGAGGATTGGGTGACTTACGATGCCGTTCGGTTGATCGAGGAAGGCGCGCAAGCCATTCCGTTACTGATCGATCAAGGCACCGCCGACGAATTCCTCGCCCAGCAGTTACATTCGGCGTCGCTCGAACGGATCTGTGCCGCCCGCGATTTTCCGCTGACCCTGCGGTGGCAAGAAGACTACGATCACAGCTATCACTTCATCGCCACCTTCATCGGCGAGCATCTCGCCTATCACGCCAAGGCGTTGCGTGGTGCTTAGTGTCGTTGCGCGCGTCATTCGGGATTTTTCGTGAAACAGGATCTACTGAAACTCTTGCAAAGCCTGCTGCGGGGCGAATTGAGCCGCGCCCGCCGCCGTCGGCGGAACCGTTCGCCGTGGGCGATCGGTGGGCTAGTCATCGGCATCGCCGCGATCAGCTACTTTCTGCACGAGCCTAAGGCGCCTCCTTCGTCGATACCCAGGGGCGCGGAATTGAACTGTACCGTCAAATCGGTCTACGACGGCGACACCCTGACCGCCAGTTGCCCGGAGGGCGTGGTCAAGGTACGAATGTTCGGCATCGACACCCCGGAGATGGGCCAAAAGCCGTGGGGCGCCAAGTCGCGAGACGCGTTGCGCGAGCTA
>DAOTGT010000430.1:0-1963 GCA_035447285.1 Candidatus Competibacter sp. | reverse complement strand
CAGCTTGATCCAGTCCAGCAGTTCCGAGGTGGACGGCCGCTTCTTCAGACCCGGCACCTCGCGGATTTCGAAAAACGTCTCCAGCGCCTCGGCCAGCAGGTGCTTTTTCAGGTCGGGATAATGCACTTGCACGATCCGCTCCATGGTCTCCTTGTCGGGGAAGCGAATGTAATGGAAAAAACAGCGGCGCAGGAAAGCGTCCGGGAGTTCCTTCTCGTTGTTGCTGGTGATGATGATAATCGGTCGATGCCGCGCCTTGACCACCTGCTGAGTCTCGTAGACGTAAAACTCCATGCGATCGAGTTCGAGCAGTAAATCGTTGGGAAACTCGATATCGGCCTTGTCGATCTCGTCGATCAGCAACACCGGTTGTACCTCGGCGGTAAACGCTTCCCACAGCTTGCCCTTGACGATGTAGTTGCCGATCTCATGCACCCGCGCTTCGCCCAACTGCGAATCGCGCAACCGGGAAACGGCATCGTACTCGTACAAGCCCTGCTGGGCTTTGATGGTGGACTTGATATGCCATTGGATAAACGGCCGGTTCAGGGCGTTGGCGACTTCCTCGGCCAGTTGGGTCTTGCCGGTGCCGGGCTCGCCCTTGACCAGTAATGGCCGACCCAGGGTAACGGCGGCGTTGACCGCCATCATCAAGTCATCGGTGGCGACATAGCGGTCGGTACCGCGAAAACGAGCTTCGGACATGCACGATCTCCTTTGCAGACGAGCGACAACCAGGGCGGCTTCGCTGAAGGTTATAAAAAAATTTCTTATTATTCTTTATGCTTGGCTAGCCGCGCCTGCTATTTTAAATGGCAAAGCCATTGAAGGTTGATCAGTTTACAGGAACTCTGTTCCGGCGCCGCACCCAAACCCTCCGAACCCGCACCGATCCGGCGCGGCCGCCCTCATCACGGATACTGACCGCCGCCTCCGGCAAGAGTGCGGCAACCGATGCAACCCCGCCCGATAGAGAGCAACGATGAAAGCGCAGACCATTCTGGAAACCATTGGCAACACCCCGCATGTCCGTATCAACCGGCTGTTCGCCAACCGCAACGTCGAAATCTGGATGAAGCTGGAACGGGCCAATCCCGGCGGCAGTATCAAGGATCGCATCGGCCTGGCGATGATCGAGGACGCCGAACAACGCGGCCTGATCTCAGCCAATACTGTGATCGTCGAACCCACCTCCGGCAACACCGGCATCGCCCTGGCGCTGGTGGCCGCGACCAAGGGCTACCGCCTGATCCTGACCATGCCGGAATCCATGTCGCTGGAGCGGCGGCGCTATCTGGCGGCGTTGGGCGCGGAACTGGTCCTCACGCCCAAGGAAAAGGGGATGCCGGGCGCCATTGAGAAAGCCCAGGAAATCGTCGACAGCACGCCGGGCGCCTGGATGCCGCAGCAGTTCGAGAATCCCGCCAACGTCGAGATTCACCGCCGTACCACCGCCCAGGAAATTCTCGCCGACTTCCCGGACGGGCTGGATTATCTGATCAGCGGGGTCGGCACCGGCGGCCACATCACCGGTTGCGCCGAAGTGCTGAAGGAGCACTTCCCGGATCTGAAAGCCTTCGCGGTCGAACCCAGTGCCTCGCCAATACTGAGTGGTGGCCAGCGCGGTCCCCACCCGATTCAGGGCATCGGCGCCGGCTTCGTGCCGGCGGTGCTGAACACGCGCATCCTGGATGGCGTCATTCAGGTGGCCCACGACGATGCCTTCAAGTTCGCCGTGCGCTGCGCTAAGGAGGAAGGCATCTTCATCGGCATTTCCTCCGGCGCGTCGCTGGCGGCGGTGTCCCAGAAACTGCCGGAAATCCCCGACGGCAGCCGCGTGCTGACCTTCTGCTACGATACCGGCGAGCGCTACCTGTCGGTGGCCGGGCTGTTCGACTGAACGACCGGAGCGGGCTTGCCGAATCGCGACCGCGCGGCCCAGTCCGCTCCACCCTCCCCGATC
>DAOTGT010000429.1:0-1965 GCA_035447285.1 Candidatus Competibacter sp. | reverse complement strand
GAACGGTATCAAACACTGCATGGGATCAACTACTGGGATCAACTACTGGGATCAACTACTGGGATCAAGTCTTGCTCGACGGCTCCAAGAAGCCGGCTAAAAAAGGGGCGAACAAACCGGGCCTTCCCGGTGGACCGGGCCCAATGCGGGACTGCCTTGCAGCTCGCATGCGACGGTCGGGCCATGCCCTTGGGAGCGGTCGTGACCTCGGCCAATGCTCGCGACGGCTGCCACACCGAGGCGCTGCCCGCCGCGTGGGTCGTGTCGCCACCGGCTCGGGCGCGACCCTTGGAGGCACTTTTGATGTCCGCAGCTTGCCCACGGCTCAAGCCGACGGCGCCGACGGCAACCACCCCAGCCGGGCGCGCGCCCACGCCGCCGGCTTTCGCTTGCAAGCCCCGTCGCGGGGTCAGCGCCGACCGGGCGTCGGCAAGATTCGTCCAGCGGTGGAATGCCGCCACAATTTCTTCGCTCAGTTCGGCCGTATCGGCCGTCGGCTGGATCGCTCCGCCCAGCGATTTCTCGGCTGGATTCAATGGGCTGCTTGCCTTATCTTCCTCCGCTCGGGTTTTGTCCGGTAGTCCTTATAATAATCGATCCATTATGGAAGCTCGTATCCCGTGACAACACCTGTCCGACTGTTTTCCTGGCATTTTCTGGCGCCGCGCTACTGGCCGGTCTGGCTGGGGTTGGGCGCGATGAAAGGAATGGCCGCGCTGCCGTTCCGCTGGCAATTGCTCGCTGGCCGGCAAATCGGCCGTTGGGCCGGCAAGATCATGCGTCGCCGCCGTCGCATCGCCGCCATCAATCTGGCCTTGTGTTTCCCAGAACTGACGGCGAATCAAAGGGCCGACATGCTGGAAGAGCATTTCGCCGCGCTGGGCATTGGCTTGTTCGAAACCGCCATGGCCTGGTGGGCGCCGGACGAAAAGCTGTACGGGCTGGCGCGAGTCGAGGGCACACAATATCTGGAGCAAGCCATGGCCCGTGGCAAGGGCGTGATCCTGCTCACCGGACATTTCACCCCCTTGGAATTGGGCGCCCGGTTCATCACTTGGCACCATTCGTTCCATGCCATGTATCGGTCGCACAAAAATTCGTTATACGAAGCCGTCATGCGCCGCGAACGCGAACGGCGCTCCCGCTTGCCGCCCTTGCCCCACGAGGATCTGCGCGGCCTGTTGCGCGCCTTCAAACGGGGAAGGGCGGTGTGGTATGCGCCCGATCAGAACCATGGCCTTCGCAACAGCGTCTTCGTGCCTTTCTTTGGCGTGCCCACCTGCACCATCACCGCCACCAGCCGGCTGGCGGCGCTGAGCGGCGCGGCGGTGGTACCCTATTTCCCGCGCCGCTTGGCGGGAATAGCCGGTTACGAGGTCACCGTCCTGCCAGCGCTGGAAAATTTTCCGAGTGGCGACATTGCGTTGGACACCCAGCGCATCAACGAATTGCTGGAGCACCACATCCGTCAGGCACCCGCCCAATATCTCTGGGTTCATCGTCGCTTCAAGACCCAGCCGCCGGGCAGCCCACGCATTTACCCACCCTGAGCCCGGATTCCGCCGATGTCCTATTGCGCCGATCTGCCGGCCAATCCCGTCATACGCCGCATCCTGGTGCTGAAGTGGAGTGCCATGGGTGACGTAATCATTGCCACCGCGCTGTTCGAGGATATCGCCCGGGCGTTTCCAGATCGGGAAATTCATCTCAACACCCTGCCTGCCTGGCAAGAACTCTTTGCGCAAGATTCGCGGTTCCAACATGTTTTCGCGGTGGACTTGCGCGACCACCGACGGACCATCCCCAATGTGATCGAGTGGTTGCGCCAGGTATGGGCTCAGCGCTATGACTTGGCGATCGACCTGCAATGCAACGACCGCTCCCGGTTGTTGCTGGGCCTGCTGGGATTTGGCGGTCGTTCGATCCCTTTCCGTTTGGGCAACCGCCGTCAGTTTCCCTATAACA
>DAOTGT010000428.1:0-1967 GCA_035447285.1 Candidatus Competibacter sp. | reverse complement strand
GTGACCGCCTTGATCACCTCCGGGCCGGTGATGAACATGTAGGCGTTCTGCTTGGTCATGATGATGAAATCCATCAGCGCCGGCGAATACGACGCGCCGCCGGCGCAGGGACCGGCGATGATGGCGATCTGTGGCACGACGCCCGATAGCAGGACGTTGTTGTAGAACACCTCACCGTAACCGGACAGCGCATCCACCGCTTCCTGGATGCGGGCGCCGGCGGAATCCTTGAAGGCGACCACGGGAGCGCCGATTTTCAGGGCCAGTTGCATGGATTGCACGATCTTCTTGGCGTGCATTTTTCCTAGTGTGCCGCCCATCACCGTGAAATCCTGGCTGAACGCCGCGACCGGCCGGCCATCCACGAACCCGGTACCGACGATCACCCCGTCGGAAGGGAGTTCTTTGTCGGCCAGGCCAAAGTGCTTGGCAGCGTGCTTGGCATGGGTGGCGATTTCCTGGAAGGTGTCCGGTTGGAACAGGGCCAGTAGCCGTTCGCGGGCGCCCATCAATCCCTTGGCGTGCCGTTCCTGGAGTTTGTCCTCGCCACCGCCCGCTAGGACCTTGGCGCGGCGTTCCCGCAAAATATCGAGCTGTTTCTCGGAGAGCATGATCCTCACCTCACATGGTGTTCGAGTTGGTCGGCAAACGGACAAGCAACAAATTTTCCCCCACTGGCCCGCATACGGGTAAGCAGGCTGACTTATGGATTTATAGGTGCGGGGGAACAATGATTTCAGCGGAGCGGTAAACGATGGGCGGAAAGGGTAACGCCCACCTATACCAGACCACCATTCTCAACTTCTGCCTAAGGGTAGCCGAAATCCGAATAAACGCGATAGCCGTCCATGGCTTTTGCGAAAGGTCATGGACATCGGCGCGATCCTTCTTTCCCGGAAAATGCAGGCTGGGCGTGTTAGGCCGCCATCAGATCAGGGGTTTGGTGGTCTTGCGGTCGTCGGTCTGCTGTTCGGAGTCGGGCATCGGTTGGGCGGAGGCCACGGCGTCCTCCGCGGCGTACCGAATCAGTTCGCTGCGGCGGTGGGCGCGTTTCATCGCTTCCTGGCCGAGCAGGCGGCGGGTGCGTTGGGCGTGGGCGGCGGCGCGGTGCATCATGATTGCAGGGCCGTCGCGGTTTCCCGCAGGGTCTGGCTGTTGATGGCCGCGTGGTAGTGGGCGCTGAAGTCGGAGCCGCGCAGCGCTTTCTTGATCATGCTTTCCAGATTGGGGCGCTTGTCCTCCGGCGCGGCGCCGGTGCCCAGGCCGCCGCCGAATTCGACGATCGTGGTGATGCCGCCATGGAAGGCGGTTTCCAAGTTGTCGATCCAGCGGACCGGATGGAACAGTTGGAAGAACAGTCGGGTCTTGATGGCGGCGGGGTCGGGATCGTGATAGGTGCCGGTGTAGTTGGACAGCACGCGGACGGTCGGCGCGCTCATTTCGGCGGCGTCCAGGACCGGGCGGAAGTGCAGGGCGGCGGTGATCATATGGAAGGTGTGGAAGGCGCCCTCGGTCTTCAACCGGGTCGGTCGCTTGCGCGGGAATTGGGTGTGGGCCTCGGTGGTCAGTCGGTCCAGATCGTCGGCAAGGCCGCCGACCACGGTCTGGTCGAGCAGGTTGCGGGCGGAGATGACACAGTAATGTTTCTCTGCCATCGGGTGGATACTGTCGAGGTGCAACGGGAAGGCCAGCATTTCTCCGGCACCGTAAGTACCCATGAACTCGCCCCGTTTCCGCACCAACTCCAGGGCGGTTTCGAAGCTCAGGGTGCCGGCGGCGACCAAGGCGCAGTATTCGCCGAGACTGTGGCCGGCGGTCAGGACCGGTTGTACTTGGTTGTCGGTCAGTTCGCGGAAGATTTCCAGGCAAGCCAGCGAGTGGACCAGCAGGGCGGGCTGGGTATGGCGGGTCAGCCGCAGATCGTCCTCCGGTCCCTCCAGGCAGAGTTTGAGGAGGTCGTAACCGAG
>DAOTGT010000427.1:0-1971 GCA_035447285.1 Candidatus Competibacter sp. | reverse complement strand
AGCGCGCCCTGGTGGAGCGCGCACAGGCGCTGGGTTGGCATCCCGAACGCATCCAGGTACTGGACGGCGACTTGGGCCAATCGGCGGCCACTGCGGCGGGGCGGGATGACTTCAAAGCGTTGGCCGCTGAGGTCGCCCTGGATCAGGTCGGGATCATCTTCGGCTGGGACGCATCCCGCCTGGCGCGCAACAACGCCGACTGGTATCAACTATTGGACTTAGCGGCTTTGTTCGGTACGCTGATTGCCGATGCCGAAAGTATCTACGATCCCCGTCTGTACAACGATCGCTTGTTGCTCGGCCTGCAAGGCACCCTGTCGGAAGCGGAACTGCACATGTTGCACCAACGCTTGAATGCCGGGCGCTTGAGCAAAGTCCAGCGGGGGGACTACGTCCAGCATTTGCCGACCGGGTTGGTGCGATTACCGGATGGACGGGTTCAGAAAGACCCCGATATCCAGGTCCGTCAAGCGATCGAGCGGGTGTTGACCCGGTTCACGGAATTAGGGACCTGTCAGCGGGTACTGCGCGACTTCAAACAGCACGGCTTGTTGTTGCCCCGGCACCAGACCGGCGGGCTACACGGCGGTGAACTGCTCTGGAAACCACCATCGGCGTCGGCGATCTACGAAATAGTCGGCAACCCCGCCTATGCCGGGGCGTTCGTGTACGGCCGCCGACCGACCGACCCCACCCGCCGTCAACCCGGCCGTCCCGCCACCGGTCATGTCCGCAAACCCCTGGCCGAGTGGCCCACCGTGATCCGCGACGCCTATCCGGCCTATATCTCTTGGGAGCAATTCTTGGCCAATCAGGCGCGCCTGCACGATAACAGCCAGCGGTATGCCGCCGGCTGCGGGCGCGGGACGCCGCGCGCGGGGGCCGCGTTGTTGCAAGGACTGGCCACCTGCGGTCAGTGCGGCCACCGCATGCGGGTGGCGTACAGGCCCGGCGTTCGCTACCTCTGTGCCGGGTTGCGCGAGGAGTTTGCCGAGCCCGGCTGCGCCTGCCTGGAGGGCGCGTCCATCGAAGCCTTCGTGGTGGCCGCGTTCTTTGAGGCCCTGCAACCGGCGCAGTTGGATGTATTGGCCGCGGTGCTGGCCGAGCGCCAACAGGAACGGGATCGGCTGGCCCAATGGCATCAGCACCAAGTCGAACGCGCCACCTATGAAGCGCAGTTGGCGCGGCGGCGCTATGGCGCGGTGGACCCGGACAACCGGTTGGTGGCCGCCGAACTGGAACGGCAATGGGAAGAAGCCCTCCTGACGTTGCGCCAGGCGCAAGAGGCCGCCGAACGCTGCGCCCGCCCGCCGGCCGAACCCCCCGTCACGCCCGAACTACGCGACCAGTGGCAGCATCTCAACCAGACGCTACCCGCCCTCTGGGCCAGCGAGCAGCTCACTTCCGAGCAGCGCAAACAACTCCTGCGCAGCCTGATCCAGCGGGTGATCCTGACGCGAACCGCACCGGATCGTGTGCAGGTGAAAATCGTCTGGGTCAGTGGGCATTTTTCCCAAGGCACAGTGATCCCCCCGATCCATCGGCAGGCTGCCGTCACCGGTTACGCGCAGATGGTCAGCCGCGCCCACGAACTCTGGCAACAGGGTCACACCGATCGCGACATCGCCCGCGTGCTCAGCACCGAGGGGTTTCGCTCCGCCCGCAGCACGGCCGTATCGCCCGCTACCGTCCTGAAAATTCGCGGGCAGCACCACTGGGTCAGCCGTTACCACGAACATCGCCTGGCGTGCCGGATCGAGGGGTGGTGGACCGTCCATGGCTTGGCCGCGGAGTTGGGCGTCGACCGCAATTGGCTCTATCGGCGCATCCAGCGCGGCATCCTCAACCCCCCGGTCGTGATCCGCCGGCAACCCTATGGTAATTTCCTCATCCAGGACGACCCCACGCTGCTCGAGTCCTTGCGCCAACAGGCCCATCCCACTCGCGGGCGGGATGGGTACACTCAAACCT
>DAOTGT010000426.1:0-2005 GCA_035447285.1 Candidatus Competibacter sp. | reverse complement strand
CCTTCACCGCCAAGCGCCGCAAGAACATCAACCGGGAACGCCGGCTGGTCCGCGACGCCGGTTTGGAATTACGATTGCTCTCTGGCCACGAGGCAACCGAGGCCGAATGGCGGGTTCTGCACGATTTTTACCGCTCCACCTTCGACCGACTGGGTGGCACCCCGACCCTGACCTTGCCCTTTTTTCAGGAGATCGCCACCACGCTGGGTGACCGAATCGTACTGGTATTGGCCCGTTCCCAAGGCCGCGAAGTCGCCGGCGCCATCAGCTTTCGCGGCGACACCACGCTCTACGGCCGCCATTGGGGCTGCCGGGCCGATTATGACAGCCTGCACTTTGAAGCCTGCTATTATCAGGGTTTGGAGTACTGTATTCGCACCGGTCTACAGCGCTTCGAGCCGGGCGCGCAGGGCGAGCACAAGATTTACCGAGGCTTTCTGCCGACGCTTACACACTCGACACACTGGATTGCTCATCCGGGTTTCCGAAGCGCCGTGGCCGATTTTCTCGCTCGGGAGACGCCTGCTCTACAACGGTATGCCGGGGAACTGTTACGACATTCGCCCTATCGGGATGAGGTGACGCCGGATGCACCTGACGTGGCTGGACCCACATAACGACAATCAACCTTTTCCTCATCCAGACCGTGCCCTGACCGAACCGGACGGCCTGCTGGCCGCCGGCGGCAATCTGACGCCGCGCCGTCTGCTGCGCGCCTATCGGATGGGTATCTTTCCGTGGTACTCGGCCGATCAGCCGATTCTGTGGTGGTCACCGGACCCACGTTTGGTTTTACTGCCAGAATGCCTCAAGGTTTCGCGCAGCTTGCGAAAAACCCTCCGTAAGAGGGTGTTCACCATCACTGCGGACACCGCCTTCGAGCAGGTCGTCGCGGCCTGCGCCGGACCGCGTCAGGGGGAACCGGGCACCTGGATCACCTCGGAAATGTACCGCGCCTACTGCCGACTGCACCGGCTCGGCCACGCTCACTCCATCGAAACCTGGCAACAGGGCGAGCTGGTGGGCGGGCTGTACGGCGTAGCACTGGGGCAGGTGTTTTACGGTGAATCCATGTTCAGTTGGATCAGCGACGCCTCCAAGATCGCGCTGGTCGCGCTGACCGCCCAGCTCCAGCGTTGGGAGTTCGCCGTCATCGATTGTCAGGTCACCACCACCCATCTGCTGAGCATGGGCGCGGTCGACATTCCTCGCTCCTCTTTCCTGCAATTGTTGGAACGCTATTGCCCCCAACCAGGCCAGCCCGGCCCTTGGCGGTTGGACGCCGATCTGCTCGACTCCCTGTTTGCCGGCGCGCGCCCATGAGCAACCCCCGCGATTCGCTGTACGACCTGCGCATGTTTCTGACCACCGACTATGCATGCAGCTATTTGCCGGACCGGCGGGCGCGCAACCTGGTCGCCGATCCGGCGGTGACCGACAACCCGCTGTACACCCAACTGGCGGAACTCGGTTTCCGCCGCAGCGGCGAACATGTCTACCGGCCGCATTGCCGAGGTTGCACGGCCTGCCGGTCGCTGCGCGTTCCGGTGGAGCGCTTCCAACCGAACCGCTCGCAGCAGCGGCTGTGGAAACGCAATCAGGATCTGCAAGTGCGGGTGCTGCCAGCCGAATTCGATAGCGAACACTTCGAGCTGTTCGCCCGCTACATCGGGACCCGTCATGCCGGTGGCGGCATGGACCCCGCCAGCCCGGAGAACTACTGGTCGTTCGTGGCCTCACGCTGGTGCTCGACCTGGCTGTACGAATTCCGCCTCGACCGGGAACTGCTGGCGGTGGCGGTGGTGGACCGGATGGACGAGGGCTTGTCGGCGGTCTACACCTTTTTCGACCCGCTTCACAAGGCGCGCGGCCTCGGAACCTACGCAATTCTGTGGCAAATCGCCGAGGCGCGGCGACTGGGTTTACCGTGGGTTTATTTGGGCTACTGGATCGAGCAGTGCGGCAAGATGGCCTACAAGGCCCGCTTCAATCCGCACGAGATTTT
>DAOTGT010000425.1:0-2011 GCA_035447285.1 Candidatus Competibacter sp. | reverse complement strand
AATTCCGGCGAGGTGTGCAGGTACAGGGTCCGGCCGTGGCGCGGCCCCGGTCCCGAATAGACCGTGACGAAACTGGCCAGATGCGGATCGCCGATCGCCGCCACCGACAGCGCCGGCGTTTCCACCTCCAGCACCCCGCGCGCCGCAAAGAAAGTCCGGATGCGCGCCAACAATTCAGCTCGTAGGCGCAGTGTAGCCAGATCGGCGCCAGGCCGCCAACAGGATGCTGCCACGCTGGGCCACGCCGCCGCTTATTCCTTCACCCGGGACACGTACTCACCGGTCCGGGTGTCCACCTTGATCACTTCGCCGTTTTGCACGAACAACGGGACGCGTACCACCGCGCCGGTATCCAGAGTCGCCGGCTTGCCGCCGCCGCCCGAGGTGTCGCCGCGCACACCGGGGTCGGTTTCCACAATGGTCATGACCACGAAATTGGGCGCCGCCACGCTCAGCGGCACACCGTTCCACAGCGTCACCTGACAGACCGCTTCTTCCTTCAGCCACTTGGCGGCGTCACCCACGGCGGCGGCGTCCGCGGTCAACTGTTCGTAGCTTTGCGGGTCCATGAAGTGCCAGTACTCGCCATCGTTGTACAGATATTGCAGATCCACATCGGTCACATCGGCGCCTTCGACGCTGTCGCCCGACTTGAAGGTGCGTTCGATCACTCGCCCGGTCTTCAGGTTGCGGACCTTGACCCGATTGAACGCCTGGCCCTTGCCGGGTTTGACGAACTCGTTCTCGACGATGGCGTAGGGATCGCCGTCCATCATGATCTTCAGCCCGCTCTTGAATTCATTGGTACTATACGTTGCCATGCAAAACCCGCCTCCAGCTAGAGTGATTGAGTTACAAAAACAAAGCATGATAACGGCAAAATCGGTCCCGCGTCAGGCGTCGCGCTGGCAGCACGAGTTGGCCCAAGCGATCGGCGATCCGGCCGAGCTGCTGCGGGAACTGGATCTCGATCCCGTCCTGCTGCCGGCGGCGCGCGCGGCATCGGCCAGTTTCCCGCTACGGGTGCCACGCGGTTTCGTAACCCGGATGCGCAAGGGCGACCCCGACGATCCGCTGCTGCGGCAAGTGCTGCCACTGGGCGCGGAACTGGCCGAGGCACCAGGCTTCAATACCGACCCGATCGACGACCGGGCGGCGCTGGCGGCGCCCGGCGTGTTGCACAAATACCACGGCCGGGCGCTGCTGCTGGTCACCGGTGCCTGCGCGGTGCATTGCCGCTACTGCTTTCGCCGCGAATTCCCCTATGCCGAATCCGGGGCCGGCGCCGCCCGGTGGCGGCCGGCGCTGGCCTATCTGCGGGAAGAACCCAGTCTGCGCGAGGCGATCCTCAGCGGCGGCGATCCGCTGTCGCTGTCCGACCGACGACTGGGCGCGTTGCTGGCGGAACTGGACCGCATCCCCCATCTGGAGCGCTTGCGCATCCACAGCCGGCAACCCATCGTGTTGCCCGAACGGGTCGACGACAGTCTGCTGGCGGTGCTGGCCAGTACCCGCCTGCAACGGGTACTGGTCGTTCACGCCAACCACCCGCGCGAAATCGACGGGACGGTGCGCGCGGCGCTGCACCGGCTGGCGGCGGCCGGCGTGACCCTGTTGAATCAAGCGGTACTGCTGCGTGGGGTCAACGATTCGGCGGCGGTGTTGGCCGGCTTGAGCGAGGCGCTGTTCGCCGCCGGCGTACTGCCCTACTATCTGCATCTGCTCGACCGCGTGCGCGGTGCGACCCATTTCGAGGTGAAGGAAAGCGAGGCATCGACTATCATGAAAGCATTACGCCAGCGATTGCCGGGCTATCTGGTGCCCCGGTTGGTGCGGGAACTGCCGGGGCAACCGGCCAAGACTCCCATATGACGATCATGACAATATCGCTGGCACCATCCTGTTTCCAGTGTGCATCCTGGCCACCAGCAGAGGTTGGAACGCGTGTCTGAGCCTTCCGTCATCAACCTGCTCGTCGCGGATCCGGTTCAAGACGATATCGAGCATATCG
>DAOTGT010000424.1:0-2033 GCA_035447285.1 Candidatus Competibacter sp. | reverse complement strand
CCGCCGGCCGCACCAGGACCAGCCGCCGCACCGTGCTGGATTCCAGGGCATCCACCGCGCAGGCCACCGCCAGATAGGTTTTGCCGGTACCAGCCGGCCCGACCCCGAAATTCAGATCGTGGTGCTTGATGTTCCACAAGTAGCGCTGTTGGTTGGGACCACGGCCACGGATCAGGCCACGCCGGGTACGGATCAGCACTTCGTCGGTGTCCGGCTCCAACTCATCGACCAGGGCGTCGGCGCCGGCTTCCTGCAGGGTGAGATGCACACTGGCCGGAGTCAGCGTTTCGTCGCGGGTGTTTCGGTACAGTGCTTCCAGTACCGCGACCGTCACCGGGATGGCCGCTGATTCGCCGATGACCCGGAACTGATGGCCGCGATTGTTGATTTCCACGCCCAGTCGGCGTTCGATCTGGCGCAGATGCTCGTCCAGATGCCCGCACAGATTGGCCAGCCGCGCGTTGTCGGCGGGTTCTAGCAATAAATCCCGAAATTGGGGAGCAGTGTTTAGGTTCAAGGCGCGGGCGGCTCGAATTGAATATCCGCTAGCTGGCTTGTCTGAGGGTGGCGATCGGTGGCTCTGGACAAGCCAGTAGCCGGCCGCGCAGGGAATTGGGCAGCGCCTCGGTAATGGCGAGATCGGCGAAACGGCCGATCAGTCCGGGCGGACCATCGAAGTTGACCACGCGATTGTTCTCGGTGCGCCCCGACAGTTGCCGGTTATCCTTGCGCGAGGGCCGGTCCACCAGCACCCGCTGGACGGTACCGATCATCCCCTGGCTGATGGCGCGCGCGCCGTCCTCGATGCGCGCTTGCAGCCGCGCCAATCGTTCTTTCTTGGTCGCCAGCGGTGTGGGGTCGGCCAGATTGGCGGCGGGAGTACCGGGCCGGGGGCTGTAGAGGAAGCTGAAACTGTGGTCGAAGCCGATTTCGTCGATCAGCGCCAGGGTTGCCTCGAAATCCCGCTCGGTTTCGTCGGGGAAGCCGACGATGAAATCCGAGGACAAGCTGATGTCCGGGCGCGCGGCGCGCAGCTTGCGGATCTTGGCCTTGTATTCCAGCACGGTATGGCCGCGCTTCATCAACGCCAGGATACGGTCGGAACCGCTTTGCACCGGCAGGTGCAGGTGACTGACCAGTTGCGGGACGTAGCTGTAGGTCTCGATCAGCCGGTCGGAGAATTCCACTGGGTGGGAGGTGGTGTAACGGATGCGGTCGATACCGTCGATGGCGGCGACATGTTCGATCAGCAGCGCCAGATCGGCGGTTTCGTTATCGTCGGTCGGTCCGGCGTAGGCGTTGACGTTTTGGCCGAGCAGGGTGATTTCACGCACGCCCTGCGCCGCCAGCGCCGCCACTTCGGTCAACACAGCGTCGAACGGCCGGCTGACTTCCTCGCCCCGCGTATAGGGGACGACACAGAAGGTGCAGTACTTACTGCATCCCTCCATGATTGAGACAAAGGCGGTCGGCCCTTCGGCGCGCGGTTCCGGCAGGCGATCGAATTTTTCGATTTCCGGGAACGAGATATCGACCACGGGTTGCCGGTTGGCCCACACGGCCGACAGCATGTCCGGCAATCGGTGCAGGGTTTGCGGACCGAACACCAGATCCACCTGCGGCGCCCGCTCGCGCAGCGCTTCACCCTCTTGGCTGGCGACGCAGCCGCCGACGCCGATCACCGCGCCGGGGCGGCGGGATTTGTGGGCTTTCCACTGACCCAATTGCGAGAACACCTTTTCCTGGGCTTTTTCGCGGATGGAACAGGTGTTGAGCAGCAAGACATCCGCTTGGTCGGGATCGTCGGTGCGTTCCAGACCGTGGGCCACGCGCAGGACATCCGCCATTTTGGCGGAGTCGTACTCGTTCATTTGGCACCCGTGGGTCTTGATGTAAAGTTTGCGCGTCATCGGTAATTTTTGAACAATTACATCGGCGGAGAACTATAGCATCGCTGTTAGGGGGGCGCTAGATAGCATAGTCACGAGATCTTGAGCCAGAGAACGAGACATCGGATGTGGACGGCGGCGAGG
>DAOTGT010000423.1:0-2047 GCA_035447285.1 Candidatus Competibacter sp. | reverse complement strand
ACTGTCCACCCTGGCGTTCGACTATCCCCGGCGTGCCGCTTACTTCCGTAAGGAATTGGAAAATTATCTGTTGCTGACCCGGCAGGAAGGCATCGATCCGCTGACCCCGCGCGGGTCCTATGCCGGGGCCATGGGTTTGGGGCAGTTCATGCCGAGCAGTTTTCTGTCCTATGCGGTGGATTTCGATGGCGATGGCCACCGCGATCTCTGGCGCAACCCCCGCGATGCGATCGGCAGCGTCGCCCATTATTTCCAGCGCTACGGCTGGCGGGCCGGCGAGCCGGTCGCCGTGCCGGCGCGGGTGAGCGGCACCCGCTACCCCGCGTTGGTCAGCCAGCAACTGAGCCCACCCAGGGACAGTGTCGCCCATCTGCAGGCTCAAGGTATTGCGCCCAAGGTCCCGGTCAGCGGAGCGCAGGCCGCGATGCTGCTGGAGTATCAAGGGCGCGATGGCCTGGAGTACTGGTTGGGTTTCGATAATTTTTACGTGATCACCCGCTACAACCACAGCCGCTTGTATGCCATGGCGGTATACCAGCTCGGTCAGGAAATCCGCGAGCAACACGCATTTTACCCCGGTGCCGTTCGACTGGAACGCGTGGCCCGCGCTGACTGAATTTTCCGACAATAATCTGAAAGCAACTGCATCGGCCGCGGCGCGGACTGGCTGCTGCCCGGTGCGAGGGAGGATTGATGGCGAAATCCTGGAGCCAGACTTTGCTGTTGGCATCGTTGGCGGGGGCGCTGGCCGGTTGCGGCACCATCCCCGACCGACCGGCAAACATCCGGTCCGCCGGAACCGATCTCAAAGCCGCTCCGAGCGGAGATGAGCCGATCCCTCGGGTCGAACCCCCCAGCCGTAGTGGTAACGCCGACACCTATGTGGTCTTCGGCCGGCGTTATCGGGTCAGGGAAACCAGCGAGGGTTATCGGGAGGAGGGTACCGCGTCCTGGTACGGCGAGGATTTTCATGGCCGCAAGACTTCCAGTGGCCCGTTGTACGACATGTATGAGCTGACCGCCGCGCACAAGAACCTGCCGCTGCCGACCTACGTGCGGGTGACCAATCTGGAGAACGGTCGCAGCACCGTGGTCAAGGTCACCGACCGCGGCCCGTTCGTCCCCGGGCGGATTATCGATCTATCCTACGCCGCCGCCTTACGGCTCGATATGCTGGAACGAGGGACCGCCCTGGTGGAAGTGGCCGCGTTGGAGCCGTATCAGCATCTACCGGAACTGGCGGCCCGGCGCGCGGCCGAGCGGGAGCGGCTGGCCGCGGCGGCGGAGCGGAAAGCACAGCGCTTGGCGGAGAGCACCGCGCCGCCCGCCCGGACGGAACCGAGAGGCAAACCCACCGCTGCCGTGCGGCTGGCGTCCGCCGCACCGGTCGCAAAGAGCAAGAGCGCGCCGGTGGAGCGCCGCGCCGCGCCGGCCGGCAAGAACGGTACGCTGTATTTGGTGGGCACGGTTAGCAGCGAGCGCGGCAATCCTCCTCGACAGTTACAAAGTCGGCTGGCCAGCCAGTTGCGGCGCAGCGTGCAGGTGGAGTCCACCTCCGGCAGCCATTACCAGGTGCGGGTGCCGCTGCGCGATTCGAGCGAGGCCCGACAGGTGGCGGTGCGCTTGGCCGGTTTGGGCATCAGCCATTCGCGCGTCGTTGCCGATTGAGCAGGGTGTCCAGGTAGCACGTGCAGTGTGTTGCGAGCATCCCCCGTTGACGTGGCGGGTTGCTTCGCGGCCACGTCTGATTAGAATCACCTAGCGATGATTTTCAACCACGGGAGTCCTACACGACTCATGTTGTACTCGACTGTGCTCCGTTCTCTGTTGTCGCCGCTAGTGCTGGCGTTCGCCTTGTTGTGTGCCGGCTGGACCGCCGTCCACGCCGAAACCATACCACCCCCGCCGCAAGTCCCGGTACGGGGTTATTTGCTGATGGACTACCAGAGTGGCAATGTGCTGGCGGACTTGAAAGGCGAGGAACGGATGGAACCGGCCAGCATCACCAAACTGATGGCCGGCTACGTGATCTACAAGGCATTGCAGT
>DAOTGT010000422.1:0-2052 GCA_035447285.1 Candidatus Competibacter sp. | reverse complement strand
CCAGCAACCAGCGGCCCAGCAGCGGCGCGGCGGCGATGTGGCCGATGCGGCCCAGGGCGCGCAGCAGGACCGGACGGTCGGCGGTCAGATCGGGATCGTCTTCCAGGCGCGCGGTCACTGCTTCGGCCGCCTTTGCCGCGACCTGCTCGTTCGGCCGGGCGTGCGCCAAGACCACCAGCGCCTCCAACGCTCGGTTGGCGGTTCGCGCTTCGCCGTGCAGAGCAGCGGCCAGTACGTCCAGCGCCAGCGGCTCGCCGCGTTGAGCTAAGCCTACGGCGGCGCGCAGGCGCAATTCCTCGTGCTCGCTTTCCAAGGCGCGGCTTAGAGCGGCGGCGATGCGCGGATCGTTGGCATCGAGCAAGCGATCCACCACGGTCAGCCGCAGATCGTCGTGACGGCTGTTCAGGGCCAGCAACCAGGGTTCCAGACTGCCGGCGGGATACAGGCGAGGCAGTTGTTCCAGAACGTGGCGGCGTGTCTCCGCGTTGGCGGCATCGACCGCGCCCCGGACCAGCTCGGCGGCGCGCGCATCGCCGGTCGCGGCCAAAGCCAGCAAACGGTCGAAGGCATTGCGGCCGAGGTCGGCGGAATCCACGTTCAAGGCCAGCGCCAGCGGTTCCAGCGGTTCGCGCGGATGCAGTTCGGCCAGCGCGTTCAGCGCCGCTTGTCGGACCAGATGATGCGGGTCGCCCAAGGCTTGGCGCAGCACCGGCAACACCGCTTCCCGGCCAATGGCGGGTTGCTGGGCCAACACCGCGAGACGGGCGATGCTGTCGCGGCGCACCCGTTGATAATCGTCCGGCCCCTTGGCGACCGGCGCTTGCCGAATCAGGCCGGCATACGTGCCGAACGCGAGCCGCCACAGTTCGGACGCGCTGGCTTGATCTTGCGCTTTGGGCGGTCGTCGCCCGCCACCGGCGAAGCGCAACACCGTCAGCAGGCGTTGGGTGGCGGAGTTGTTCGGCTGCGGCTTGCGCTGGAACAGACCGCGTATCCAGCCGGTCTTGCGCTCCAGCGGCGTTTCGGCTTCGGGCGCGGTTTGCGGCGGTGCCTGGTCGGTGGCGACTTCGGCCAAGCGTTTCGCCTCGCGCCAGAAGGTTTCCGGTTGCGGACGCAGGCCGAGCACCTGGGCGGCGGCGTAGCGCCGTGCCGGGGAATCGCTGGCCAGGGCGTTGACCACGGCGTTGAGCAGACGCGGCCGTTGTGCCGGTTCCGGCCAATTGCGCATATCGCTGGCTTTCTCCGGCTGGCGCGGCCCGATCAGTTCCAGACCCCATTGTCCCAGGTCTTCATCGCCCAACCGCGCTTCCAGCACGCGGGCGGCGGCATAGCGGATTTCCGGCTGGCCGGCGCTCAGGGCGCTGAGCAGCAAATCAGGCTCCATCTGCGCCCGCGCCAGGGCAATATCGCGGGCCACGATCACGGCGAAGGTCAATTCCTGGAGGTCGCGCTCGTGATCTTCCAAACCTTGCAGCAAACCTTGCACCCCAGCGCCGCCGAGCGCGACGAAGCTGTACAACGCGCCGCGCCGGATCGGCAGATGCTCGTGACGCTGGGTGCCGGCCAGCACCGGCAGCGCCCGCGCATCGCCCAATTTCGACAGGCCATCGGCGGCCCAACTGCGCACCGCCAGATCGGCGTGAGCCAGGGCAGCAACCAGCGGTTGCTCGTTGCCATTTTGGCAGGCGGCGGCCAAACCCCGTGCGCCATGTTCCCGCACCAGGGGATCGTCGTCTCGTAACAAGGTGGTGAAGAATGGAATGCTGGCCGAGTCGCCCACGTCGGCCAGGGCGCTGGCGGCGCGCTGGCGCAACGTTTCGGAAGGGCGGTCGCGGTCGGTCTTGGGGATGCTCAGCAACGCCTGCATCGGTCCGACCGCACGGTTGTCCCGGCGCTTGCCGCACAATTCGCCGGCGCGCACTCGCAGCAGATAGAACGGGCTATCGAAGGCGAGGGCGAACGCTTGCGCGTCGTTGGGCAGCAGTTTGTCGAGCGCCTCGATGGCGGCGAGAAACTGAGGCGCTTCCTCGGTTTGCAGCAGTTCGATCAAGC
>DAOTGT010000421.1:0-2062 GCA_035447285.1 Candidatus Competibacter sp. | reverse complement strand
GTCGGGAGTCAGCCCGAACCCGGCTTTCAGCATGCCCGGCGAGCCGTGCGAGACCGTCGGGCGAATGGCCGCGACCGGCAGCGTGGGCAGATGGCGCTCCTGGCGCAGCCGGTTCACCGCCGCCGTCATGTCGGGGGCGGTGTCCAGCAGGGTACCGTCCAGGTCGAACAGCACGCAATCCGGCGGCGTGCCGCCGGGGCCGGGATTCATGCCAGGCCGTCCGGGCGGCAATGCACCATGTAGTTGACCGATACGCCCGGTCCCAGCCGATAGCTTCGGGTCAGCGGGTTGTAATGCAGGCCGATGATCTCCCGCAGTGTCAGGCCAGTGGCGCGTAGCCAGCCGTCCAATTCCGAGGGGCGGATGAACTTGCGGTAATCGTGGGTGCCCTTGGGCAGCATTCGCAACAGGTATTCCGCGCCGATGACGACGAACAGATAGGACTTGGGATTGCGGTTGATGGTGGAGAAAATCAAGTGTCCATCGGGCTTGACCAGCCGGGCGCAAGCCTGGATCGTCAAGGCCGGGTCGGGTACGTGCTCCAGCATTTCCATGCAGGTCACCACATCGAAGCTGGCCGGCTCGCTTTCCGCCAGTGCCTCGGCGGTGACACGTCGGTAGTCGAGCACCGCGCCGGATTCCAGTTGGTGCAGTTGCGCGACCGCCAGCGGCGCTTCGCCCATGTCGATGCCGAGTACCCGCGCGCCGCGCAGCGCCATGCTCTCGGACAGGATGCCGCCGCCGCAGCCGACGTCAACCACTCGTTTGCCTTCCAGTCCGCCGACCCGCGCATCGATGAAATCCAGTCGCAGCGGATTGGTATCGTGCAGCGGTTTGAATTCGCTATCCGGGTCCCACCAGCGGCTGGCCAGTTGTTCGAATTTGGCGATTTCCTCGGGGTCCACGTTGGGGTTCGTGGTCGTCATGTGCGGGTTACCTTGCTGGAAGCTGAAAATGAGGGGCTCGTTGCCATGGTTTCGACCAGTGGAGGGGGTGCGGGTTACGCTGGATGTTTCGCGGCGATGCGTTTCCGCCAGCCGCGTGCCGCTCGGAGCGTGTCCGTCAGATCCAGCGTGGTCAGGCGCCGGTCGGCCAACAGCCGACGGCCGGCGACCCAGACATCGGTGACGTGCTGGCGACCGGCGGCGTAGACCAGTTGCGAGACGGGGTGGTAGACCGGTTCGGTTTCCGGCTGGCCGAGATCGACGGCGACGATGTCGGCGGTCTTGCCCGGTTCGAGCGAGCCGGTTTCCCGCTCCAGTCCCAGCGCCCGGGCACCGTCGAGGGTGGCCATGCGCAGCATCCGCGCGGCTGGCAGCGCGGCGGCGTCGCCGGCCACGCCCTTGCCCAACAGGGCGGCGGTGCGCAGTTCGCCGAACAGGTCGAGATCGTTATTGCTGGCCGCGCCATCGGTACCGAGCGCGATATGGACCTGGGCGGCGTCGAGTCGGGCAACCGGACAAAACCCGCTGGCCAGCTTGAGGTTGGATTCCGGGCAGTGGATGACATGGGAGCCGGCTGCCGCCAGCCGTTCGATTTCGGCCGTTTCGAGCTGAGTCATGTGCACAGCCAGCAGTCGCGGCGACAACAGGCCGAGTCGTTCCAGCCGCTCCAGCGGTCGGCAGCCGTGTTCGGTCTGGAACCGGGCGACTTCGGCGGCGGTTTCATGAACGTGGATATGGATCGGAATGCTCAAGTCCGCCGCCAGTCGGCCGATGCGCTCCAGTGCCGGGGCCGAGACGGTATAGGGGGCATGCGGGGCGAAGGCGGTGCGGACCAAGGCATCGCTCTTCAGCGCCTCGTGCAGAGCCAGCCCTTTGTCCAGATATTCATCCAGGTTGCGGGCATAGGCGGTGGGGAAGTCCAGGGCAATCAACCCGACGCAGGCGCGGATGCCGCATTCGCGGGCGACGGCGGCGGTCGCTTCCGGGAAAAAGTACATGTCGTTGAAGCAGGTGGTGCCGCCGCGCAGCATCTCGGCGATCGCCAGTCGGGTTCCGGCACGGACGAATTCGGGATCGACCCAGCGGGTTTCGGTGGGCCAGATATGGTCTTGCAGCCA
>DAOTGT010000420.1:0-2067 GCA_035447285.1 Candidatus Competibacter sp. | reverse complement strand
TACCGGCAGGCCCGTGCCGAAATCAACGCCCTGTTCGATTACCAGCTCAAGCAGACCGCACTGGCGCTACGCAATCAAAATCTGCTGACCCTGGCGATGAGCGCCGATCCGAGTGAAGGCGAAAGCGACCTGCTGGTTCAGATCTGGGATCGAAATCGCGGCCTGCTCTACGTCTCGCGCAGCTCGCGGGAGCTGCCGTTCGCAACCCAGCAGGGCTTTACCGATCTGCTCTGGCGGAACGAAAGCTGGCGCTTGTTCGCCCTGAGCGTCGGCGATCGCATCGTGCAAATCGCCCAGCCGACCCGCGTGCGGTTGCGGATGAGCGCCGACATCGCCCTGCGTAATCTGGCACCGTTCCTGCTGTTGTTACCGGGAATGGGCGCGGTGATCTGGTTCGGCGTCGGCACGGGGCTGCGACCGTTGCGCCGACTCGCCGCCGAACTGCAAAGCCGCCGCGCCGATTCGCTGGAGCCGGTGACATCGATTCAACCGCCTGCGGAGATCGCGCCGCTAATTGGCGCTCTCAACAACCTGCTGGCGCGGCTGGCCCGCACCCTCGACACGCAAAGACAATTCATCGCCGACGCTGCTCACGAACTGCGCACACCATTGGCCGCAGTCCATCTGCAAGCTGAACTGGCGCAACGGACCGTCAGCGCCGGACACCGCGCCGGCGCGCTGGCGGATTTGCGGATCGGGCTGGAACGCGCTACTCACTTGGTCGAGCAACTGCTGGCCATGGCCCGGTTGGACGCCGCGCCTGGCACCGGGACGGTCGAACCGGTGGAGTTGCGCGCCCTGGCCAAGACCGTCATCGCCGAACTGGCCGCCATCGCCGATGCCCGCAATCTTGATCTTGGCCTGCTACCTGGCGAAACCGCCGCCATTGCCGGTGACCCCGCCGAACTGCGCACGCTACTCGGCAATCTGGTGGATAATGCCTTACGCTACACGCCCGACGGCGGCCGGGTGGATGTCGACATCCAGCGTGGTCCTCACGAAACCGTGCTGAGCGTGCGCGACACCGGGCCGGGCATTCCGATGGAAGAGCGGTCTCGGGTATTCGATCGTTTCTACCGCGGCGCCCAAGCCAGCGCGCCTGGCAGCGGCCTGGGTCTGGCGATCGCCAAGCGCATCGCCGACCGGCATCACGCCCGCATCGAACTGAGCGAACTGGAAGACGGTCCGGGTTTGTGTGTCACGGTGCGCTTCGCGCCGTCCTGAACACGGCGGATGGTGGCTCAGAGGCTGTTTCAGGGCTGTTCAATGCTTATCAACCAGTTAATTCCATGATCTTTTTAGATCATGGGAGGCACTGATGCTCTTGCCGACATTTCTCGCCGCGATTCCCGATCACCGCCGTGCCCAAGGTCGGCGGTATGGCTTGGAGCACTTGTTGTTGTTCAGCATGCTAGCGATCCTGGCGGACGCCACGTCGTACCGCAAGATTCAGCGCTTCATCACGGCCCGGCTATCGCAGTTAAACGCACTCCGCAGGCCGCGCTGGAAGCAAGCGCCAGCCCATACCGCGATCCGCTACACCTTGCAGGGGATACCCCCTTCGGGGCGAAACGAACCGCCGACATTGACCCGAAGCATTGGATGCCATCCCCTCTGAATGAGGGTCTCGAACAACCACTGATACTGCTGGCGAATTCGATGCGGAGAAATCCTAAGCCGCTCCTGCCGGGGGAGCCAAGGAAGCGAAGGCGGATCGCCGGGTTTTGGCCCAGGGACGTTCGGTCAGCCAGGTGTCCACCCGGGCGACATTCACGGCGATGACAGTAAACACATGTTGAAGTTGGGTCTTGGCCAATCCGATATAGCGACATCGACGCAGGCCGAAGGCGCGCACCGCCTGGGACAAAGTGCCTTCGACCCCAGCCCGTTTGCCGTACCGGGCACGCCAAGCTTCCGTTTCTTGCTGGCTGCGAACGGTTTGCAAGGCTTCATGCAACGGGCGCGGACGCAACGTGATTTCGCGGGGGGCGGCCCTGGCGCGGGTGCAGAGGGGACGGCTGCTACAAACGGCACAGGTGGGGCGGTGAAACCCAACGTGAATCGTGT
>DAOTGT010000419.1:0-2091 GCA_035447285.1 Candidatus Competibacter sp. | reverse complement strand
AGGCCATCCGCCAATTCATCTGGATGCTGGCGCACCCGATCCCGATAGGCATCGACGATGTCCCGAACTTCCCGACCGCCGACAGCGCGCTGAAACGCTTCCAAGATGGCCGGCGCGTCGTAACGCTTGAACACCACCACCGGTTCGTGGTGATGCAGCCGGTTGGCCACCCGCGCCGCCAGACTGGATTTGCCCTGCCGGCCCATGCCGTGAATCAGCACTCCCGCATGGTTGCGCTGCCGTAATTCGCGCAGCGCATCTTGCAGCGGTCGGCGGCGTCCCACGAACTCGAAACGCCCGGCGACCGGCACCTGTTGCCCCTTGGCGTCCAGAAACTCCTTGTGTCCGCCTTCGATGCCCTTGCGATGCCGGGCGCGATCGCCTTTCACCAGCGGCCCGCCCCCGGTCGGCCCCAGGAACAATCGCGCCAGATGCCAGTCCCGCGACCGCGCCAGCGGATCGGCTCCCGGTCGATTCAGCAAGGCGAAACGGGCTTCGGCGAGCGCCGCTTGCAAATCGGCCTTGCGCGACAATTGTCGATAGAGATGCGCGGCGAACTCCGTCGCTTCCGCGTCCGACACCGGCCCGTCCCAGCCCAGCACCGCCGGCATCCCCGCCCGCAGCAATGCCAAGGCCAGCGAATCCACGATCCCGGTTTTATCCTCGGTTTTCGCGCTCTCGGCGGTGTGGCAGGCCGACAAGAACAACAACCGGGGCCGATGGGTGGACAGTTCCTTGATCAGACACTCGACACTAGCCAAGTCGGTGGCGCCTTCATCCGTCTCCAGGCACAGCGCGGGTTCAGTACCACCTTGACCATGACAGGACAGATGCAGGACATCCACCGGCGCTTCCTCCGCCACGCGTGCCGCCAACCACTCCAGCGCGCCGCTTTCCTCCACGGTCAAATCCAGGCCGGTCTTCGCCGTGGCATTCAGAATGGCGGTTTCCTCGGCCTCGTAATTCAGGCGGCGCTGGTCGCGCGGCGCGGCGGCCATGAACACCAGGGACAACCGACAGGGAGAAGGGTCCGCCGGCTGAGCCGGTTCGCCCAAGCGACGCACCGGGGTATAGCGCAACGCGAAATCCGCCGCCAGATGACCTCGGTCGTCGGCCAGCAACTCCCAAGGCAACTGGAGAAACAGCCGGACCAAGGCATTGGGATCGCGCGGTGCGCGAAAATCGACGATCCAGGGCGGCGACGTCACCGCGTCCCGTGCCCGCGCCAGCCAACCGGCATCGCCATCCAGCCAGGTGTACAGTTCCCGACCCAAGCGCAAGCGCGCCGGCTCGTCCCCGTATCCCCGCAAGGAGTCGTGATAATCTCGCAGCCAGCCGCGAAACCGGGACTCGTCGGCGGCGGTCAACGGACGGGATTCATCCAGACCAGCTTGCTTGCAACGCAGACATAGCCGGTCGGATTCGATACGGAAAAGGGTGGTCATGGCCTTGTCCAACTCCTTGGCCGGTGGCGGTGGTTATGGCTCTCGGGCTTGTTCGGCGGCGTCCAGAACCGCGGCGGGTTCGATCTCATCCAGCGCCAGCGGGGTCGCATTTCGCCGCCGGAGCCAAATGCGCGTACCGTGCTCCCGCCACTCCCGGCGGGCCAGCGTAATCAGGCGCTCGACTTTCTGCTTGAGCTTGAGCCGTTCGGCCAAATCCATGGTCGCCAACAGCGCGCTGGGGATGCTCAGAACCAGCGCCGCGACCGCGATGGGATCGGCGGCTTTCTCGGCTTCGCCAACAGCGGGCGGCGGTGGGTTTTCGCGTCGAATCTCCGCGCCGAAGGTCTCCGCAAAGAAGGTTTCCAGCGCGGCGGCGGTCGTGGCGGCTTGCGCGCCTTGGAGGTGAAATTCGAGATCGGACATCGCCTATTGTCTCTTGATGGATGAGGGATCGTAAGCAGTGGAACCTGGCTGTCACTATTTAAGGATAGTGCGTCTCGACCGCGAGAATCCAGCCGCCGCTGGCCCGGAGAGAGACTCATGCTCGCGGACGATTCGGTGAACAAGCATCGATCGCGAACCGTCGTAACCGGTCGATTCGGCTCTACAATGCACAAAAGGATTTCTCTTGGGCACGTCGGGCTAC
>DAOTGT010000418.1:0-2100 GCA_035447285.1 Candidatus Competibacter sp. | reverse complement strand
TAGCCGCCGTAGCGGATATGGTACTCGGACAGCAGGTTTTGCTCGTACAGGTCCCATTTGGTGCCATCGACGGAGGCGCTTTTGCCCGTTCCCCAGCGTTTTGGCAGCGCGAAGCGGTGGTAGGCATTGATGACCTCCCGAATGGCTTTGTCCAGACGCTCTTCGGTGATGTGCCGCCAATGGATCCAGGAAAGTTGCCGCCGGTCGATGTTGCCCAGGGAGCGTGCCGTTTGCGCCGGGCCAAGCTGGCAGCCATAGCAGAAGGCGGTAGCCAGGTAGCGCGAAAGCGGGTTGTCGAGCTTGGCGTCATGGCCGGAGATGGGGCCGAAGAACCGGGTCCAGTGCAGCCAGTGTTCGGTGTCGCGCAGCACGTCAAGCAGGTGGGTCGGTTCCAGCCGGTCGGCGACGAGTTGCTCGAAGCCACGCAATCCGGGGGGCGAAGGTGCTTTCACTGGTCGGCGCAAGAAGGGTTCGCCGTTCTCGATGCGCAGGTCGGCATTGCCGGGGAAGGACCGGTCCGTCTCTTGGGCGACCCCTGCCAACCGCGCCTTCATGTGCGCGACCAAGGCGGCGGCCTCGACGGGCAAACCGACCATTTCGCCGTAGGCGACGATGCCACGATGGTACTCCTCCCAGGAGATGAGCTGGTCGCGATAGTCGGCGAAGCGGTCGCTGCCGGGGATGCACAGATCGCCGGATTTCAACTCCGCCATCAGTTGCGAGAAGACACACAGCTCGAAGTGGCGGCGGTGCAGGCGTTTAGGAACCTCGTCGCGGCGCGGAGGGCCAGGGTAAAATTGGCACTATAATGAGTGGCGGCGGTGCAGGCGTTTAGGAACCTCGTCGCGAGGGCGCTGCCCGGTGGTGACCAGACGCCACCAGATTTCCGGAATCCAGGCTAGATCCAGGCACGGGACCTTGGGTATGGTCAACCATTCGCCGGTTTTGTGCGCATGCTCCAACAGAAAGCGCAGCGCCTCCTCGAACGCCGCATCTTGGGTGGTGGCTCGCACCGTGATACTCCTGAGCAGGCGAAAAAACGTGGCGCGATGGCTTTTGTAGAAGCGCCAGAGGAAGGGCAGGTAGTTGTCGCCCGCATGGGCCATGTGATCTTCGCAGCCTTGGAGAATGGCTTCGCCCCGGTCCGGCAGCAAGGCCTCCATCGCCGCAATCTTATCCTGGGCGGTGCCTTCGGCCCGGTAGGCGGCGACCAAGTCGCGCAGGGTCTGCACCAACCCGTCGGCACGCTGCCGGTTGCGAACGTGGTAGTCTGTCAGCGCGTCTTTGCCCCTTTGGTGAATGGCGGACATTCGTTTGACGAGCATCTCCGCCAAGTCGTCCAAGACGCGCGCCGACTGCACATTGACCAGCGAAACCGCCAGGGTCAGCCGCTTGCGGGGTTCTATCTCCAACATTCTGGCGGCATCCAGAGTCCTGGCCTCCGCCGCGAAATGCCGGATCTTCACATCGGGAATGCCGCCCAGTGCCTGCGGTCCGACCCGGTACCCTGCCAGCCAGGCCCGCCGATCCAGCCAGACTTTGAAATGCGTTAGGGTCGGGCTTCCTGGCTCCTGCTTAAGCGTGTTCCAGGGCGTGAAACGGGACTGTGGATCGGGGACAAAGAGGGTTTCGATGCGGGCCTTCTCCTCGGAGCCCAGCGCTGCATCCACCTGTTGATAGAACCGGCGATAGAGGACGCTGCGGACATGGCGCGCGGCGCGAGCCAGGATGTCGAAAGCGGGAAGCTCATACTTTTTCCGCACCAATTCTTCAATGGCGACGTTGATGAGGTCGGCCAGATCCTCTTTCGTGCTGGCTGCCTCGCCCATGGCCGAGGTCATGGCATGGCGCGCTTCCTTGCCGTAACCCTGGACATGGAGCGTCTGGCGGATGATTTGCAAATGCCGCCGGCGTGTCCCGGAGAGGTCGTAACCCACCAGGCCGGAAAGGCCGGCCTGGGTCTGGGCGGACACGGCGATGTGTTCCACGATGCTGGCTGGAACCTGGCTGACCGGCACAAAATATCCCAGGCGCTGAAAGGTCTTCAACAAAATCAAAAAGCCCAGGCGGGCTTCTTCCCCCCGAGTCGATTGCCCGGCC
>DAOTGT010000417.1:0-2117 GCA_035447285.1 Candidatus Competibacter sp. | reverse complement strand
AAGCGCGGGAATAAGGACTTGGTTTTTCATGATTCCTCCTGAGTGGTCTGAGTGGCCTAGGTTGAGTGAAGTTCAAGGCTGAAGGGCGACGGGTTCCCCCAGCGCCCGCCGCCGATTCTCACGGACGATCGCTGCCCGCTTCCAAAGCAAATACACCGCCGGGATCACCACCAGAGTTAACAAGGTAGCGCTGACGATGCCGCCGACCATCGGCGCGGCGATCCGTCGCATCACCTCGGACCCGGTGCCGGTCCCATGCATGATCGGCAGCAGACCGACGATGATGGTGGCGACCGTCATCATCTTGGGTCGAAGCCGCAGCAGCGCGCCTTCGATCACGGCTTCGCGTAAGTCCGTCAGTGTCACGTTCCGTCCTTCCGCTTGCGCGACTTCTCGCCGGCGAACCCACGCTTGATCCAGATAAACCAGCATCACCACGCCGGTTTCCGCCGCCACACCGGCCAGGGCAATGAAGCCGACGCCCACGGCGACCGATAAATTGTAATCCAACCAATACAACAGCCAGATGCCACCCAGTAGCGCGAACGGTAGGGTGGCCATGATCAACACGGCCTCGCCCAAGCGACCAAAGCTCAGGTATAGCAACAGGAAAATAATGACCAAGGTCACCGGCGTAACCACTTGCAGCTTGGCCAACGCCCGGTTCATATATTCATACTGGCCCGACCAGCGCAGTGAGTAACCGGCTGGCAACACCACCTGTTCCGCCACCGCCTTGCGCGCCTCGGCGATGAAGGAGCCGATGTCGCGACCCTGAATATCGACGAAGGTGACACCAATCAGCCGGGCGTTTTCGCTCTGCAACATCGCCGGCCCATCGGTGATCTTGACATCGGCGACCTGACTCAACGGCACGGTCGCGCCGGTCGGCGTCACCATGGGTAGATTACGCAACCGTTCCAGTGAATCGCGCACCGCTTGCGGATAGCGCAGATTGACCGGGTAACGCTCCAAGCCTTCGACCGTTTCGGTGACGTTCATCCCACCGACGGCGGTGTTGATGACTTCTTGCACGTCGTTGACGTTCAAGCCCAGCCGGGCGGCGGCCAACCGATCGATGGCGATATCGACATAACGTCCCCCCGCCACCCGCTCGGAAAATACCGACGCCGCGCCGGGGATGGTGCGAATCACCTGCTCCAACTTCTCGCCGACCTGCTGGATTACCGCCGGATCGCTGCCGGCCACCTTGATGCCCAAGGGCGTCTTGATGCCGGTGGCCAGCATGTTGATCCGGTTCTTGATCGGCATCACCCAAGCATTGCTCAGCCCCGGAAATTTGACGAGGCGATCCAGTTCGGCAATCAAATCGGCGGTCATCAGTCCCGGCCGCCATTCCGAACGCGGTTTCAACTGAATCGCGGTTTCGATCATGCTCAAGGGCGCCGGATCGGTCGCGGTCTCCGCCCGACCCACCTTGCCGAACACCCGCCGCACTTCCGGCACGGCGCGAATCAGCTTGTCGGTCTGCTGCATGATTTCCACCGCCTTGCCAATGGAAACGGCGGGGAAGGTGGTGGGCATGTACAACAAATCGCCTTCGTCCAGGTCCGGCATGAACTCGACACCCAAGCGCTGTAAGGGCCACCACGCCGTCAAGGTCAGCAGACCCGCCAGCAACACCACCCGCCAGGGATGATGCAGCGCCAAACTCACGAACGGGCGATAACCCGCCATCAGCAAGCGATTCAGTGGATTACTGTTTTCGGGCAGGATGCGGCCACGCACCAGCCAACCCATCAGCACCGGAACGAGGGTGATGGCCAAGCCGGCGGAAACCGCCATAGCATAGGTCTTGGTGTAGGCCAGCGGCGCGAACAGCCGCCCTTCCTGGGCTTCGAGAGCGAACACGGGCAGGAAGCTGAAGGTGATGATCAGCAGCGAAAAGAACAGCGGGGGCCCCACCTCGCTGGCGGCTTGCTGGACGATGCGCCAATGGTCGGTGTCATTGCGCGGCCGAGCCTGTTCCAAATGCTTGTGTAGATTCTCGATCATGACAATGGCGGCATCGACCATGGCACCGATGGCGATGGCGATGCCACCCAGTGACAGGATATTGGCGTTGATACCTTGCCAGCGCATGATGGCGAAGGCGG
>DAOTGT010000416.1:0-2118 GCA_035447285.1 Candidatus Competibacter sp. | reverse complement strand
ATGAAACGGCAAGGCTTCGACATCCCGCTGCTGATCGGCGGCGCGACCACTTCGGCGATGCACACGGCGGTGAAGATCGATCCGCAATATCCCGGCCCGGTGGTGTACGTCAAGGATGCTTCGCGGGCGGTGGGCGTGGCACAAAACCTGGTCGGCGCCGACTCCAAGGCCGATTACGTGGCCAAGACCAAGGCCGACTATGTCCTGAAACGCGAACAACACGCCAATCGACGTGGACGGGAAGCCTTGCTGCCGTTGGCCCAAGTCCGCGCCAATCGTCCAGCGCTCGACTGGTCCGGCTATACTCCGCCCAAACCGAGTTTTCTCGGCATCCGTGCTTTCGACGACTACCCGCTGACGGAATTGGTGGAGCGGATCGACTGGACGCCGTTCTTCCATGCTTGGGAGCTGCGCGGGCGCTATCCGGTACTTTTCGACGATCCCGAACAGGGCGAGCACGCCCGCCACTTGTTCGCCGACGCCCAAGCCATGTTGGACAAGATACTCACGGAACGATGGCTGACGGCACGGGCGGTGATCGGTTTCTTCCCGGCCAATCGGACCGGCGAGGACGACGTAGCTTTGTATCCCGACGAAGGCCGCGAGTCGGCATCCATGATCTTGCATCACCTGCGCCAACAGGGTCCGAAACCAGCCGGCAAGCCGCATCACTGCCTGGCCGACTGGATCGCGCCGCGTGAAACCGGGATGGCCGACTACTTGGGTGCCTTCGCCGTCACCACCGGTATCGGCATCGACGAACGGGTGGCGGAATTCGAACGCGCTCATGACGACTACAGCGCTATCCTGCTGAAGGCGCTGGCCGACCGGCTGGCCGAGGCGCTGGCTGAGCGGCTGCACGAGCGAGTACGGCGGGAATTCTGGCGTTACGCGGCAACCGAGACGCTGAGCAACGAGGACCTGATCGCCGAACGCTACCAGGGCATCCGCCCCGCTCCCGGCTATCCGGCCTGCCCCGACCACACCGAGAAGGGTTTGCTCTGGCAATTACTGGATGTAGCCCAGAACGCCGACATCCAGCTGACCGAGAGCTTCGCCATGACCCCGACGGCGGCGGTGAGCGGCTGGTATTTCAGCCACCCCGAAGCGCGCTACTTCGGCCTGGGTCGCCTGGGTCGCGATCAGGTCACCGACTACGCCCGCCGCAAGGCCTGGACGCTGACGGAAGCGGAAAAGTGGCTGGCACCGAATCTGGGGTACGAACCGGATAGCGAATGAGGTATTGACCATGATCGAAACCTGGCTCGATTTTCCATTTTGGCTGGGGGTGCCCGCCACCCTGATATTCTGGCTGGCCACCGCCGCCGCTCTGTGGTGGTTCTTTCAACGCAGCCGGCTCGCTCCTTTCTGGCGCGGCAATCTGGGTGTCGTGGCTCCCTACTTTTCCTCGGTCGCGATACTGTTCAGTCTATCGGTCGGATTCATGGGCGCCGATATTTGGCAACGGGCCGAGCAAGCACAACAATCCGTCCTCCAGGAAACCAGCAATCTGAAACTACTGTCGCACCTCGCGGAGATCCTGGAGCCGACCACCCAACCCTTGGCCGAACGGATCTGTACCTACGCGAAAGCGGTCGTGCAACAGGAATGGCCGACGATGCTGCTGGACGGCAAAGCCTCGCCCACCGCCGAAACGGCTCTGGACAACCTGATGCTAGCGCTCGCCACCCCGGAATTCACCGCTCGGGTGGATGCAACGCTGCGCCGGGAAATGCTGAACGCTTTCAACCAGGTCCGAACGTACCGGGTCAACCGTATCCAGCTCAGCAGCGGCCACAGTCATATCGGCAAGTGGGTACTGGTCATCTTTCTCGGCTTCATGACCCAGATTGCCATCGGTCTGGTGCAACTCGACAAACCGCGCGCCCAAGCGATAACACTGGCCGTCTTCTCGATCACCGCAGCCGTCACCCTGACCCTCCTGGCCAGCATGGATCAACCGTTTACCGAACCCTTCGCGGTCCTCAACACACCCATTGCGGATCTGGCGCGGTGCAAGTAAGTATCCCCCGGTGGAACCGGGGAGGCTTTAGGGGATTCGCCTCAAAGGTGCTGTAGGTCGTCCACCGGTAGCACGATCTCGACCCGCAACCCGCC
>DAOTGT010000415.1:0-2119 GCA_035447285.1 Candidatus Competibacter sp. | reverse complement strand
ACCATTCGGGTCGTGGTCATCGCCGGGAGCGGCGCGGCGTTCTGCGCCGGCCACGATCTCAAGGAAATGCGTGCCCACAACGACCCGGCTTTTCACAGCGCGCTGTTCGCCCAATGCGGGCAGGTGATGCTGACCATCAACCGCTTGCCGCAACCGGTGATCGCGCGAGTGCACGGCATCGCCACCGCCGCCGGCTGCCAACTGGTCGCGGCCTGCGATCTGGCGGTTGCGTCCGACAATGCCCGGTTTGCGGTCTCCGGCATCAACGTCGGATTATTCTGCTCCACGCCCGGCGTGGCGTTGAGCCGCAACCTGGGTCGCAAGCAAGCGCTGGAAATGTTGTTGACGGGCGAGTTCATCGACGCGCCGACCGCCCAGCGTCAGGGCCTGATCAACCGGGTAACGCCGCTGGAGCAACTGGACGCGGAGATCTGGCGACTGGCCGACGCCATTTGCGGCAAGTCGTCGCTGGCGATTCGCATGGGCAAGGAATTGTTCTATCGGCAATTGGGACTACCCCTGGAAGAAGCCTACGCTTGCGCCAGCGAGGCCATGGCCTGCAACATGAACAGCGAAGACGCCCGCGAAGGCATCGATGCCTTCATCGCCAAACGCAAACCGACGTGGAAAGGCTGCTGAGCCTCGTCAATACTCAATTATCATCCGTTTTTCCGTGTCTCCCGCGCATTCTGCGAACACCACAACAAACTCAAACCACCTTAGAGGAACCCGCCGTGAGCCTCAGCGCCCACAATATCTATGAAATGAGTCTTGATCAGAACCCGGCCAACTACGTTCCGTTGACTCCGTTGACCTTTATCGAACGGGCCGCTTCGGTTTACCCCCACTACACCGCCGTGGTGCATGGTCCCGTTCGGCGCGACTGGGCGGAAACCTACGCCCGGTGCCGGCGGTTGGCTTCGGCACTGCAAAAACGCGGTATCGGCCTTGGCCATACCGTTGCGGCGATGCTGCCCAACATCCCGGAAATGTTCGAGGCGCACTTTGGCGTCCCGATGTCCGGCGCGACGCTGAACACCTTGAATATCCGGTTGGACGCCGAAACCATCGCTTTCATGCTCGAACACGGCGAGGCGAAAATCCTGCTCACCGACCGCGAGTTCTCCGAGACCATCGGCAAGGCGCTGAAGCTGGTGCCGGTGGCCAAACGGCCGCTGATCATCGACGTGGATGACCCGCAGTTCGTCGGCGGCGAGAAACTGGGCACGCTGGACTATGAGACCTTGCTGGCCGAGGGCGACCCCGAGTTTGCCTGGCAGCTTCCGGCCAACGAGTGGCAGGCCATTACCCTGAACTACACCTCCGGCACCACCGGCAATCCCAAGGGAGTGGTCTATCACCATCGCGGCGCGTATCTGAACGCGGTCAGCAACGCCCTGGTATGGAACATGGGCCTGCATCCGGTCTATCTGTGGACCCTGCCGATGTTCCATTGCAACGGCTGGTGCTTCCCGTGGACCATCGCCGCCACGGTCGGCACCAGTGTCTGCCTGCGCCAGGTACGCGCCGACCTGGTGTTCGATCTGATCAAACAGGAAAAGGTCAATCACTTCTGCGGTGCGCCGATCGTGCTGAATTTGCTCAAGAACGCCCCGGACGAAATGAAAGCGGGCATCGGTCACCCGGTCAAGGTGATGACCGCCGGCGCCGCGCCGCCCGCCGCCGTGATCGAAGGCATGCAACAGATGAATTTCGATGTCACCCATACCTACGGCCTGACCGAGACCTATGGGCCATCGGTGGTATGCGCCTGGCATGGCGAATGGGACGAGTTGAGCCTGCCCGAGCGAGCGGCGCTGAAATCCCGCCAGGGGGTACGCTACCCGATGCTGGAAGGATTGATGGTGGCCGACCCCCAGACGCTGGAACCGGTGCCACAAGATGGCGAAACCATCGGCGAAATCTTCATGCGCGGCAATGTGGTGATGAAGGGTTATCTGAAGAACCCCGCCGCCAGCGAGGAAGCGTTCCGGGGCGGCTGGTTCCACAGCGGCGATCTGGCGGTCTGGCACGAGGACGGCTACATCGATATCAAGGACCGCTCCAAGGACATCATCATCTCCGGTGGCGAGAACATCTCCACCATCGAAGTCGAGGA
>DAOTGT010000414.1:0-2125 GCA_035447285.1 Candidatus Competibacter sp. | reverse complement strand
TTTCTGTCACGCTGTTGCCGGCGCCGGTCTTTCTGATCATGCTGTTTGTCGCCCTGCCGTGGGGAATTCCCCAAGCGCCGGCAGCCACGGTCACCGTGGACGTGAATCTTGACTCCGGACCGACCAACACCGTGATTCCGTCCCAAGCGCTCGGCGCGACCGTGGATGGGCAGGACCGGGGCGTCAGCAGCGCCATTTTCCGCCCCGCGACACTGGCCGCGATGCGTTCGGTGGGGCTGCGACCGCTCAGTTACCGGTTGCGCACGGAACTCGGCATCGCCGTTTGGCATTGGAATCCCAGAGGACGCTGGAGCGACCCGGATCACGCCCGCGGCTATTGGACCTCGGACAATCGCGTGCTCGATCCGATCGCGATTTCCCATGGATACCGTCTTCCGCGTCGAGGCAACACCATCGACCAGGCCGAGAATAACGGCTACTCGCGCCTCGCCGACGGCGATCTGGCCACTTTCTGGAAGAGCAATCCCTATCTCGATCATCGCTATACCGGCGAGGACGACGCCCGTCACCCACAGTGGCTGATCGCCGATCTTGGCAAGCGCCAAGCCGTGAACGCCATTCGCATCGTTTGGGGTGTGCCCTACGCCAAGCGTTATCGGGTGCAGTACTGGGACGGCGAGGACCCTGAATATCCGGATGAATATCCTCCGGGGAGCTGGCGGGATTTCACGACGGGCGTCGTGTCGGAAGCTCAGGGTGGCGATGTGACCCTGCGCTTGACGACCACGCCCGTCAAGGTTCATTTCGTGCGGGTCCTGATGAATGCTGCCTCGGGCACCGCGCCAGCCGGCTCCAGCGATATCCGCGATGGCCTGGGTTATGCCATCCGCGAGGTGTATCTCGGTCGCCTGGAACAGGGCGTTCTGCGCGACGTGATACGCCACGGCACCAAGCGGGATCGCCAGACTCTCTTCTTTGTGTCCTCCACCGATCCCTGGCACCGGGCCTCCGATTTCGATCCGACGATCGAACAGCCCGGCATCGACCAGGTTTTCGCCAGCGGGCTCACCAACGACCTACCGGTTCTGCTGCCAGTCGGCGTGCTTTACGATACTCCCGCCAACGATGCCAACCTGCTCAGCTATGTGCGCCGCCGGGGTTATTCGGTGCGTCGTGTCGAAATGGGCGAGGAACCGGATGGCCAGTATGTGGCTCCGGAGGATTACGGCGCCTTGTACCTGCAAGTCGCGGACGCGCTGCGCGCGGTGGATCCGGAAGTGGAGTTGGGAGGCCCATCCTTTCAGTCCCTGCCGCTGGATCCCATGATGGCGTGGACGGGCCACGATGACATCGAGGATCGGCCTTGGCTCACCCGGCTGCTCGCTTATTTACAAGAACGAGAACGCAGTCGGGATCTGGCCTTTCTGTCATTCGAATGGTATCCGTTCGACGAGATCTGTATGCCGCCCGGCCGGCATCTGCCGCGGGGGCCGAGCCTACTGGCGGAGGCGCTGGATCAACTGCGCCGGCAAGGGTTGCCGCCATCCATCCCTCTACTGATGACCGAGTACGGCTATTCCGTTTTCGCCACCCAAGCCGAAGTGGATCTCCCAGGAGCCTTGTTCAACGCAGACGCCGTCGGACAATTCCTGACCTTGGGAGGCGCGGCCACTTATCTCTATGGTTACGAGCCAAGTCCACTGGAACGTGAACCGACCTGCGAAACCTGGGGCAACAACACGCTGTTTCTCAGCGACGACCGCCGCCGGATCCGAGCGCGCACCGCCACCTACCATGGCGCCCGGCTCCTCGCCAGGCAATGGGTTGGAGCGGCCGATCAACCTCACTATGTATACTCTGGACATCCCGACCGCACCGGGAATGGCGCCGCCTTGATCAGCGCCTATCCGATCCTGCGTCCCGATGGATCATGGTCGGTGCTGCTAATCAACAAAGATCCCAAACGGAAATGGATCGTGCGCATCCGGTTCACCGGGATCAATGGTGATGGAGTAGAATTTCTGCATGCCCCAGCCGACCTCTACCAATTTTCCGCCGCCCAGTATCGGTGGCGGGCCGCTGGCGCACAGAGTCATCCCACGCGCGATCGCCCCCCCGCCCACACATCGTGGTCAGGCGCGGGGGTAATTACAGTCGGATTGCC
>DAOTGT010000413.1:0-2126 GCA_035447285.1 Candidatus Competibacter sp. | reverse complement strand
TACACCGTGGCCGATGCCGCTTTCGCCTTGGCATCCAATGCGCACGGGACCCTGGCGGTGGCGCTCGCCGTCCACATGGAGTATCTGCAAGCCAGTCAAGCTGGGGCGGATGTGGAAGCGCTCGCCACCGAGGTTCACCTGGGGCGACGCACGGCGGTCTATCGGGTCGAGGTACGCAGCGGATCGACGCTGCTGGCGCTCTTCACCGGAACGGTCTACCGGCGGATCGGACAGGACAGTTCGCTGTCGGCCGACCGGTAACGGCAACGGTGGAATCTTAGCCTTCTCCCAACACCCGGCGTCGCAACAGCCGCTCGTCGACGGGTATCAGGATCAGAATCATCAACAAAAACAGACCACAGGCGGCCACCAAGTGGTGGTTAGGTTCGCCGACCAGCAGCAAGAGGCGAATCCCTTCCGCCAAGTGGTGCAAGGGATTCAGGACCAGCCAGGCCTGCGTCCAGGGGGAGTCGCCCTCCAGCGGGAAGTAGGTACTGCTGGTGAACCCCAGCGGCATAATCACCAGGAAAAAGGGGATGTTCATATGGTCGATACTGGGCACGAGCGCCGTGAACAAAAGCCCCAGCGTGGCGAAAGCCAGGGCGGCGAGAAACAGCAGGGGGAGAACCAGGAAGGCGTTGGCCCAGTATAGTTGCAACCAGCCGGTCAAGGAGAATCCCGCCAGTACCAAGGTCACGATCAAAGCGTAGACCGTTCCCAACGTGGCGGCCCACAACACTTCGCCCCAGACGACGTGTTCCAAACGCAGCTGGGTGACGAGTTGCCCTTCCCAGGTTTTCTGGTAATGCATGCGGATGTAGGCCGCGAACAGGGCCTGAAAGAACGCAGTCATGAACGCGGTATAGGCCAACATGCCGGGCGCCAGATAGGCCAGATAGGAGACGGGCCGACCGCGCCAGGCGAACTCCGGGATGAAACCACCCAATCCCACCCCGAACGCCAGCAACAGGATGATCGGTTCCAGCAGGGGCGGCAGCGCGGCCGTGTGCCAGTTGCGCCGGTACACGGTCAGGTGTCGACCCAGAACGGCGCGGCTCTGCCACTGAAAAGCGGCGCGGTAGGAGGGGATCATGATGGTTCAGCCAGTTTCAGGAACAGGTCGTCCAGGGTAGGGGGGCGGACCTCGAAGCGCAGATCGCCAAACCGGGTGCTGAATTGGGCCAGACCCGGCCCATCCAGCGCGAGGTGCAAGCTGGAAAGTACCCGGGTGGGTTCCGGCAGGCCCGCCTGCCGTACCCAGTCGCGGACCGCCGGCACCGCTGGATCGCGGGCGTCCAACACCAGCATATGCTCACCGATCAGATTGCCCAGCACCGCTCGGGAGTGCCCGGCCGCCACGACACGGCCCTCGCGCAAAATCAGCAATTCGTCGGACAGGCGCTCGGCTTCGTCCATGTAATGGGTGGTCAGGACGATACCCAACCCTTCGCGCCGGAGGGTGTCGATCAATTCCCAGACCTCCAGGCGCGCTTGCGGGTCCAACCCCGTGGTGGGTTCGTCCAGGAACAACAGCCGAGGTTCGTGGACCAGGGCGCGGGCCAGCATGAGTCGGCGCCGGTAGCCACCCGAGAGGATGTCGGGTTTGGCATTCGCATAGCGGTCCAGCCCGAAACGCTCAAGCAAGGCGGTAACCCGCGCTTTGACGGCGGGCGGGCGAGGGCGGAAGTAGCGGCTCATTTGCTCCAGGTTGCCGCGCACCGTGAAATCGGTGTCGAAGGTGTCGTCCTGAGTGCAGACCCCCACCCACCGGGCGGCCGCCTCGGGATCGGTGTGTCGGTCGACCCCCGCCACGCGGATCGTGCCGGCATCGGGTTGAAGGAACCCGTAGCACAGCCGCAGAGTCGTGGTTTTGCCGGCCCCATTGGCGCCCAGCAGGCCCAGCACCTGACCGGCCCGACAGCGCAAGTCCACCCCATCGACCACGCGGCGGCCGGCAAACTGTTTGACAAGTCCGCACGCCAGCAGGACCGGTTCGTTCTGGGCGTTCGGATGCGCCGCAAGCGTCGGCATGGTGAAAGATCTCTCCTCTGGAGGTGAAGCCTCTTCGACAGGCACCGGACACGGAAAACTCCCCACGCGCCACGGGAACGACACTCTATCCGCCG
>DAOTGT010000412.1:0-2128 GCA_035447285.1 Candidatus Competibacter sp. | reverse complement strand
CCTCCGTCATCGACGCGGTGGAGGGCGCGCAGGCATTACCCATTTCGGTACTAAAACGCGATGTTCGACTTTTAGGCGATCAGGCCTTCAAACCGGAGGTCTGAACGACCGACTTGCCGGTTCACGAAAATGCCCAGGGTGTGCGCCAAGACTTTTCGGGCGATGCGACTCGTCAAATGCCAAACGTCCCGCGCGCGGATTTTCTCGAAATGAAAGTGCTCGGTTAGTTGTCCGATGACGGTTTCCACGAAACGGCGAACGCGCGTGAGTTGCCGGACGACCCAAGGGGGGCGAGGATCGATCATGTTAGCCCGCAACGGGGTTTGCAAATGGATACCGACGGTGGCCAGTTCCGCTTGCAGCCAGGCGCCGAGGTACCCCTTGTCACCCACCAGCAAGCCCTGAAAGCCCTCGGTCAACTCCCAGAGTGCCTCCCGCTCATCGCCCGTCGCCGAGGTCACCGCGCAGGCGGTGATCACCCCGTTGAACGTGATCAGCAGATGACCGTGAAGCCCATAATAATACTGCTTTTTTGCCGCGCAATAGCCCAAATCCGCCACCTCGGAAAACAACCGGCATCGGGGCATGCGGGTCAATACACAGACGGGCAGGGGGCAACCATCCACCAGACCCATGGGGTCCGTCGCCGCGCCCAGGTCGATCAGCAGATGCCGATGCAGCCGCTGTTTGACGACCCAGAGATTGGCCGCTTGCTGGGCAAACGTGGTTCGCGATCCGAGTCTTGGAAACCACGACGGCCAATGACGACGGAAATACTTCCAGATGCCCACATCGGTATCCAAACCCAGAAACTCACCCACCACCTCCATGGTGATCACTTCGCTGTCCGCCAACTTCGGGGCAAAGCCACGCTGGCGCAAGCGATGATCCCCCAGCAGGGCTTCCAGGTGCTCTTCCACCCAGCAAAACACTGTGATGATAAAGTCTTCAAGCGGCATGGCGGTCTCTCTGTGCGGTTGAGGTGGTTGGTTCCTCTCAGCTTAGCTCGCACCGTCATGCCGCATCCGCTTGCCCTATCGCTCCTATCTCCCTTCGAAAAGTCGAACATCGCGTTACTAAACCCACAGCGTGTTCAATGACTCCGCCCCCGCTTGAGGTGAGGCGTGGCGTGGGTGGCCCGACTGCCTGTCAAGTCGGACAGGGCCGGACGATCACGTCTTATCCAACTCCACGGGATGAATTTCACGCACATCGAGGTTAAACACGGCGTCCGGCGCGGCCAGCTCCTCCAATCGGTCCACCGCCACGCGGGGTAATGTCGCGCGTGGACGAGGACGCGCGACGGGTGACGGATCGGGTGTTGCCGTTGTCGCGGGCGTGGTCGAGGATTTCCTGGGGATGGGCGGCGCGGCGGTCGCCGGGGGTTCGCCCGGCGGCATGAGAAAGCCTCCCTCGCTGAAATCGCTCTCCGCCGCTTCGAGTGGCGGGATCTCCACGCCGGCCGGCGTGTCCTGTCGGACGCTTTCGGCGATAACCGCCTCCACGGTCACCCGGATCGCTTCGTCGGACGGAACGGGCGGGTGGGCCGTATCGGCGGCGGTGGGTGGATCGACGGTGGATGCCGTCTCCTCCCTCACCGCTTCCTCCCTCACCGATTCCTCCCTCACCGCTTCTTGCTCCGGGTGCCCCCGCAAATAGTCGTCGATCAGGCGGTGGGCGAAGGATTCCGCCACGGCGGCGCCTGCCGATGGCGTCGTGACGATCCGATCCCCCTCGGCCAACGCGGCGGGCATGGCCGGCCCTGGCGCCCTGTCCGAGAACGTGGCCACACCGTCGGCGACCGCTGGCGTCAACGCCGCCGATGGGGTTGAGGTATCGGCGGCACCCAGGGCGATAAAGCGGTTGAGGCGATACGCGGCTAACCGGAACGACCCCGCAAAGAACAGCTTCGCGCGGACGATGGTGGTCCCGCGCAGGACATGCGCCTCGCCGGTGTGTTGGGCGCGCAGATCGAGGGGATCGATGCGGGGGCGGCGCTCATAGACGGCATTCGGCGCGGCGCGGTAGAACCCGGCCAACAGGGCGTGGTCACTTTGGGTCAACCCGCTGCCCTGCACGGCCAGCGCCTGGCCGCCCAGCTTCTCGAACAGTTCCATCGTCTCCTGGG
>DAOTGT010000411.1:0-2131 GCA_035447285.1 Candidatus Competibacter sp. | reverse complement strand
GGTCACGGTGGGCAGCATCGCCATCCAGACACCGGACCGAACGGCTGACGTGGGTCACCCCGGAAATCCTCGTTTCCGCGCCGCTACCGCGCCAGCGGCGAATCCGTGCCCAGCAGATCGATGCCCGCGATGTCGGCGCGACCTATCAGTGACGACAGATACCGACTGATGCCCTGTCGCTGCGCGCTCTCGCGCAGATAGCCGGCGATTTGGTCGCGGGCTCTTTTGTACGCCAGCGGTTGGCCTTCGGTCTTGTGGTGCAAGCGGATCAGGTGAAAGCCGAAGCGGCTCTCCAACGGCTGGCTGGAAATCTCGCCTTCCCGCATGTCCAGCAACGCCTGTTCGAATTCGGGCACCGTCTGCCCCGACCCGATTTGCCCAAGGCTACCGCCGTTTTGCTTGGACGGGCAATCCGACAGTATCGTGGCCAGTTCCGCGAAATTCCCGCCGTCGTCCGCCAGTTGCCCGAGGGCGCTTTCGGCGCGGGCGCGAGCCTCGGCCCGAGCCATGGCGTCGTCGGGCGGCGCGGCGCACAGGATATGCGAAACCTCAAACAGATCGCCGGTGCGAAAACGCTGATGGTTGGCCCGGAAAAAACGCCGGCAACTGGTTTCATCCGGCTCCGGAGTCTTGACCTCGCGTTCGATCAGCGCCGCGATGCGCCCCTCTTCGTCATCGCCGACAATCTCCAATCGGGCCGCTTCTTGTAGCAGCAATTCCTTGGCGACCAGCGCCAGCTTTGCCGAATATTCGGCGGCTTCCGGCGATGGCGCGGGATGATGCCGCATTTCGGCATGAATGGCGCTGTCGGCGATTTCGACGCCGTTGACGATAATGGGCGTGCAATTCCTGACCACCTATCGGTTCCTCCTGATGGTGTGAATGGGATGGAAAGACGGCAAAGCACGTTGTATTGGCTAGCCATCTCGGAAGCACCCGCAAACCGTGCTTGAGCCCAGGTCAAGGCGTTGCGGGCGAGTTTTTTTGAAGGTGCTCAATTCATCCAGCGGAGAAGGTTAACTCAAACCGATGGGTGATCAGCATGCAATTTTCCAAGTCAGGGCTTACCCAGCCGCCGATAACCCGTAAAACGGATGGGGCAAAAACACCCGTGCGGCGGGCCGAACCATGGCGGTCTTGGTCTCGAATCAACGGATACCGACAGTTGTCGCCCGGATTTTCAACCGCCGGTGTGGTTCATATGGCGCAGGATGACTGGCTGACCACCGAGTTGGAAGTCATGGCCCAGTGGCTTGATCGCCATGGCGGCAACAATGGCCTGCTTGAGCCGTTCGCGGTCGCCGGGGTGAGCGCGCAGCACATGACGCAAATCCACCGAATGTTCCTGGCCGAGACAGAGCAGCAGACGACCTTCGGCTGAAACCCGCACTCTGTTACAGTCACCACAAAAATTATGACTGTGCGGGGAAATGAAACCGATGCGACTGTCGGTTCCCGGCACGCGGTAGTAGCGTGATGGACCGCCGGTGCTTTCGGTGGTCCGCGTCAGGGAGAACACCTTCGCCAAATCGGCGCGGATGGCATCGCTGGAGTAATACATTTCCGCGCGATCGTGATCGCCGATTTCACCCAGCGGCATCTCCTCGATGAAGCTGATATCCAAGCCCTGGTCGATGGCGAAGCGGACCAGATCGACCACTTCGTCGTGGTTGCGGTGTTTCAGGATCACCGCGTTCAGCTTGAGCCGCTGAAAACCGGCGGCCTGGGCAGCCCGGATGCCGCGCAGCACCCCATCCAGCTCGCCGGTCCGGGTGATGCGGCGAAAGCGCTCCGGTTTCAGGCTATCCAGGCTGATGTTGAGCCGCGCCACGCCGGCCGCCTTGAGGTCCGCCGCCAATCGCTCCAGTTGCGAACCGTTGGTGGTCAGCACCAGTTCCGCCAGCCCGCGCTCGCGCAGCCGACCCAGTTCCTGAAATAGCCACAGTACGTTGCACCGTACCAGCGGTTCGCCGCCGGTGATACGGATCTTGCGCACGCCCAGTTCAACAAAGGCCCGGCCCAGCGCCGCCAGTTCCTCCAAAGTCAGAATCCGGGCACGAGGCAGAAAGGTCATGCGTTCGCTCATGCAGTAGACGCAGCGAAAGTCGCAACGGTCGGTCACGGAAAATCG
>DAOTGT010000410.1:0-2132 GCA_035447285.1 Candidatus Competibacter sp. | reverse complement strand
CCTCGGGTTCGATAGGGCGTGTTGGCCGGACCGGCTGAAAGAAAGACCAGTGAATGATATGAGGAGGAAATAATGAGTGCTTACCTAGGTGTCGGCGGCGGTACGTTATCCGCTGCTCAGTATTCGCAAGAAGCGCTTCGCAAACGGTGGGAGGTCGATCATGTCGATAGCGTTTTCAGGCGCTTCATGGGTGAGAGCTTCGTGCCGTATATCGAGACGATCTCCGAGATCTTTACGCCGCCGCGTTCGACCGGGGTCCATTTTTATTTCGCAAGAAATATGCGCGAAAAGTTTGTTAACCTTATGTACTCAAAAGCGTTTCCTCCTGGCCCGATCACCAGCCTGTCCATGCGGAAGAAACCCGTCAGCACGCCGATGGTTCCGGATAAACCCAATGATGCATCGGCAACCTGGCGGAATATCGCCGCGGCCAAGGGAATCGGGACCAGCTTTCGCTCAGCTGACACCGGATTAAGCCTGCACGTCGCGTTTAACAAGGCGTCGTGCGATATTCACGTCGACCGCAACGGCTTTATCATGAAGGCGGCCAACGGAAATATTTATTGGGACTTAAACGGATTGCTTCGGCATTTTACGGTTGACCTTCTCAGCGACGGACTGCCGTGGATCATGGTTTCGGGTGGCGTGCTCAATAAAAACCGGCAGCCGGTTATGGAGGCAACCCTTTCGCCGTGGTTGGCCATCGATCTGCCATCAAAAGAAAATGACGGTAAACGTGAGATCAAGTTCGGGATCTTGATCGGTGGGAAATTCGACGAGAACAGAATCATCGAACACCTTCTTCACTAAACGCCCCGGTTGGCCTAGACCCGGCACGCGTGCTACCAGCCGCCATTGCGAATAAGCCTCTGTTTGCATTAGCTGCCGGAAAACCGGAAACACGGCTATCACGGTCAGGAACGTCGTGGTAAAGCTGGAAAGATCGAGCGTCAACAGAGCAAGCCTCCGGGGTCGGCATGTTGCATGCGGCGCATTTTAAATCTTTTCCTCGCCCGGTGATGGTGAAGATTCTCCCTGGGCCGCGACCGGCACGGCAGAATGGGCGCCGGAATTGGTTCTAATGACATGGACGCCTCTCCTCATTCAGGGTTAATGACGCCTTCCCCGTTTGGCACCGTGATGCCGCAGTCGGTAGGCGCGTCCATGTCATTAGAACCGCCGTGAGTCCCTGGCTCCGGAGAAACGAATATGCCCAATCTAGCGTTTTTGTATGATGACTTGGCGGAGACCTATGCCGCTGGGCGGTATCTATTCGATACTACGCCCCTACTGGACGCATTCGCTGATTATCTCCCAGCAAGGGCGCACCTCCTGGATGCCGGCTGTGGAGCAGGGGAACCTGTGGCCCGCTACTTCGTCCAGCGTGGCGACACCGTGACCGGCATCGACATGTCCGAGCGGATGCTAGCCCTGGCTCGGCAGCGGGTCCCCGAAGCGACCTTTCAGCCCATGGATTTACGTGCTCTGGATTTCCCGCCGGAATCCTTTGATGGCGTGGCTGCCGTGTATGTGGTTTTTCATGTGCCGCGCGCCGAACATGTAGCACTGTTTGCCGATTTGTTGCAAGTGCTAAAGCCAGGCGGGGCGCTATTGTTAACGCTGGCGACGCGGGAATATACTGGACAGGACGAGTTCGATGGCGAGATCGAATTCCTGGGATACCGATTGCCCTATAGCCATGATCGTCCCGAGGTGGCCTTGCACAAGCTGGAAACGGCGGGCCTAACGGTGGTCAGCGCCCGGTTGATCGAGACCGGTGGGGAGACCTTCTATTGGGTGATCGCCCGCAGACCTCACGCTGAAAATCAATGATGAATGTTCTGCGCTACCATCACATTCAGTTTGGCACGGTGATCGTCGTGTCGGTGCTGTTGGCCACCCTCGTGCTGGCCGGGGTGGGGGCTGCCATCCAGCTCGCGCCGCTGACCGTGGGCGGCCCGCTGGCGCTGGCCGTCCTCCTCGCCCTGTTTTACGCACTGACCGTCGAAATCGACGCGACCCACTTACGGTTTCGCTTTGGGGTGGGGCTGATTCGGAAGTCCATCCCGCTAGCGGAGATCGTTGAGGTGAAGTCGGTGCGCAATTCATGGCTCTATGGGTGGGGTATCCAT
>DAOTGT010000409.1:0-2137 GCA_035447285.1 Candidatus Competibacter sp. | reverse complement strand
GAGTCCCACCTGGATGGGCTGCTCGGCAACCAGCCGGTTGCCCGCTTTTTCGATGGCGAAATCGAACTGGCGTTCAAGGGGCGCGGTTTCGACAAGGCCTTATCAAAGCTGCTCGATCATGTTCGGAAAACGGTCGAATTGGGCCTAAAAACCCCATTGGTGGCGATCAGTTACGCCGGCGACCCGCAAGTACTCAGGCAGAAGCCCTACTTCGTCGAATTCGAACGGTACAGTCGCCAGTGGGGCATTGAAGTCATGGTATCCATCATGAGCGCGACCGGTGGCGCCAGCGTTGGCCCTGGCGCGCTATCGCTGGCTTACGCCGCCGACTGAATCCCGTTCATACCGTCAAATACTGCCGCACTAGATCGTCGTTCAGCTCGGCAATCGCCCCGGTGGCCACCGCCCGACCCTTGTCGACGATACAAAACTGCTGAGCAACCCAACGGGCGAACGGCAGCTTTTGCTCGACCAGCAGTACGGTCATCCCCAACTCTTGATTCAAACGCTGCACCGCCACACCGATCTCCTGAACGATAGCGGCCTGCTCACGGGCCCACTCAAGCTTTTCTTGATTCAGCCGACGAATGACCCGGCCAATCTCGCGCACGACATTGGGCTGGATACCCTCGGTGGGTTCGTCGAGGATCAACAGACGTGGCTCTAGCACCAGGGCGCGACCGATAGCCAGTTGCTGCTGCTGCCCGCCGGACAGATCGCCGCCGCGACGCTTGAGCATGGTTTTAAGCACCGGGAACAATTCGAAAATCAATTCCGGCACCTGTCGTAAGCGCCGGGGATTGGCCGCCAAGCCGATTTTCAGATTTTCTTCCACGGTCAGCAGTGGAAAGATCTGCCGGCCCTGTGGTACGTAACCGATGCCGAGCGGCGCCCGCCGCTCCGCCGGTAGACGACTCAGCTCCTCACCGGCGAAAGTGATCGTGCCGGAGCGGATCGGTAGTAGACCCATCAGGCACTTCAGCAAAGTGGTCTTGCCCACGCCGTTGCGACCCATCAGGCTGATCACCGCGCCTTCCGGCACCTCCAGTCCCAGATCCCACAACGTGTGCGATTCGCCGTAATACTGGTTCAGACCTTCAATGGTAAGCATCGCCGGCTCCCAAATAGACTTCAATGACCGTGGGGTCGACCTGCAACTCGTCCAGCCGACCTTCCGCCAGCACTCGCCCCTGATGCAGCACGGTCACCTGATCGGCGATGGAGCGAACGAAGCCCATATCGTGCTCGACCACCACCACCGAGTGCGCGCCGGCCAACGAGCGCAGCAATTCGGCGGTACGGTCCATCTCCGCCGGGGTCATGCCGGCCACCGGCTCGTCCACCAACAACAGGCGCGGTTCCTGCATCAGCAGCATGCCGATTTCCAGCCACTGCTTCTGGCCATGCGCCAGAATACCGGCCCGACGCCCACCGTGCTCGGACAAACCGACCTGCTCCAGCACCGCGCCGATGCGGTCGCGTTCCTCACCGCTCAGTCGGGTGGACAGTAACCCGCGCAACCGCTTGGCGCCCGACATCGCCAATTCCAAGTTCTCCAGCACGGTCAGCGGTTCGATCACGGTCGGTTTCTGGAACTTGCGGCCGATGCCAATCCGGGCGATGGCCGGTTCGTCCAGCTTGAGCAGATCGATGGTCTGGCCGAAAAATACCCGCCCGCTGTCCGGCTTGGTCTTGCCGGTGATGATGTCCATCATGGTGGTCTTGCCGGCACCGTTGGGACCGATGATGCAGCGCAGTTCGCCATCGCCGATATACAGCGACAGCTTATCGATGGCCTTGAAGCCGTCGAAACTGACGCTGACCTCTTCCAGATACAGCAAAATGCCATGGGTGGCATCGACCGGCTCGACCGGCGTATGCAGACCGACCGCATCCAATTCCGAAATCAGTTCGCTCATGCCGCTTTCTCCCGTCGCCGCAACAGGCCGATCAGCCCGTAGGGCAGCAACACGGTGACCGCCACGAACAATCCACCCAGGGCGAACAACCAAACTTCCGGCAAGGCACCGGTCAACCAGGTCTTGGCGTAGTTGACCAGCACCGCGCCGATCACCGCGCCAACCAGCGTGCCGCGCCCGCCGACCGCCACCCAGATCACCGCCTCGATGGAATTCAG
>DAOTGT010000408.1:0-2138 GCA_035447285.1 Candidatus Competibacter sp. | reverse complement strand
CCGGCAGCAGGTTATAGGCGAAATCGTTGAAGGTCAGCCCGGTGGCCGAGCCGATCATGATGTTGGGCGGATCGCCGATCAGAGTGGACGTGCCGCCGATGTTGGACGAGAAGATCATCGCGAACAGATAGGGATACGGGCTGACCTTGAGTTCTTCGGTAATCAGCAAAGTGACCGGCGCCACCAGCAGCACGGTGGTCACATTATCCAAAAGCGCCGAGGTGACCGCCGTGACCAGCGCAATCATCACCAGAATGCCCCAGGGCCGGGCATCGACCTTCTTGGCCGCCCAAATCGCCATGAACTGGAACACCCCGGATTGGCGAGTGATGGCGACGATCACCATCATGCCGATCAACAGGCCGATGGTATTGAAGTCGATGCCGCGAATGGCGGCTTCCTGATTGAGAACGCCGAGCACGATCATCAAGCCCGCCGCCAACAGGGAGACGATGGCCCGGTTGACTTTCTCGGTCATGACCACCACGTAGGTGATCGCAAACAGAATGGCCGCCACCCACATGGGGTTCAGGCCGAAAATTACCGATACCGCGCCCACTTCGGACCCGTCGTGCATTCAGGCGCTCTCCCCCATCAGCTTTTCCAGCACGTCCCAGAAGGAAACGATACCCTCCAGACGATTACTGGTTTTGTCCACCACCGGCACACTGGTGGTGCGCCCGTTCAACATCAGCAGCATCACTTCCATGGCAAGGGTGTCGGGATAGGCGACCTCATGAATGTTCAGCCAGTTCCGCACCGGCTCCTCGCGGCGTCCGTCCAGGCGTCGCGCCAGATCCACGAGATTCTCGGTGATGAAGGACACGTTATCGAGTCCGTGTTTGTCCAGCACCGCCTTGGGCAGGGTCAATTTCAGCAGCGAATAAATGCTGAACGTACCCAAATAGCGGCCCTGGTCGTCCACCACGGGCAGGTGGCGCAGATGGTGTTTGAGAATGCGGTCGGCGGCGGTAGCGACCGTATCGGACGGGCGCAGCGTCATCGGGTTGGGGTTCATGAGGATTTTTGCGTTCATACAGTACCTTCGGTGATGGAAAGAACAGCGGCGTGGTTATCTTGAAGTTGCCCGCCGCCGATGAGCGGCTTCAGCCGAACGTGCCGCCGTTCCAGCCCCAGTGGGTGGCGGCGACACTGGTGAAGCCAAGGTAAATCCGATCGGGCGGAATGCCGAGTTGCTCGTGCAGCAGGGCGCAGACGCGCTCGGACAAGGTGCGATTGACCTCGCCGCTCAGGCCGCCGATGCTGCGGATCTCGGCATAGGCGGCTGGACCTTCGGCTCCGCCCATCAACATCGCGGTCTGGTCGATGGTGACCATGACGTAGCGTTCCGGTTTGCCGATGCATTCGGCGACGATCCGCGACAGCGGAGCGAGCAACTCATGGCGCTGTTGGTTGGAAAGCGGGCTTGAGGTTTGCAGGGCGAGCAGGGGCATGGAACGAACCTCCAGAACAGGAAAAATGCGGGGAACACAGCCGAAAATCAGGAAACGCGACGGCGCCGCAAAAAGCATAGCACGGCGCCCGATGCGGTAAGGTGGGAGCTTAAAAGCGCGGGATGGGTGGAAGGATCAACCGCATCTTCACCGCTCCGCCGGCGGGGGACGCCAGGGCGGAAGCGGTGGGTTTATTTTACTCCGGCGCGGCGGGCGCGGTGGGCGGCGGGTCGGGCTCGGCCCGCGCGGTGGTGGAGGTTTCGTCCGTGGCGGTCTCCGGGGTGGCGGGCGCGGTGGGTGACGGATCGGGCTCGGTCGGCGCAACGTTGGAGGTCGCGGTCGGCTCGGTTTCCGTCGCGTCGGCTTCGCCCGTTTCCGCCGGCGCGGTGGGCGGCGCGATCAGCCGGTCGCCCAGGATGGCCTTGGCCTCGCCCAGATGCCAGGCGACGCTGTCCAGGTCGGCGTGAGACTTATGCACCCACGCTTCGCCCCAGTAGAAGTTGCAACTGGTTTCGGCCCGCAGCAGGTGCCAGTGCGCTTCGTTCATCACCCGCGCCAGTTCGGGATTGGGGTCTCCGACCCGCGCCGCCGCCTGCGCCACGATGTGGAATTCCCGGCTGAGATCGTGCACGCGGACCATGGTGTCACGCTGCGCCCAAGAGCCTTGCCATTGATGGAAATCCC
>DAOTGT010000407.1:0-2143 GCA_035447285.1 Candidatus Competibacter sp. | reverse complement strand
TCACCGGCTTGCATCGGCAGCATGTTCTTGATCGCCACCCGCCCCAGGCATTGTTCCAACACCTCGATATAGCGCATCAGTTCCACCGGCCGGTTGCTGCCGATGTTGTAAAGGCGATAAGGCGCGGTGCTGGTGGCTGGGTCTGGTGCATCGCTCGACCAGTCCGGGTTTGGGGTCGCCACCCGATCTAACACCCGGATCACCCCTTCGACGATGTCGTCGACGTAGGTGAAGTCACGGCGGTGATGGCCATGATTGAACACACCGATCGGTTCGCCGGCCAGGATGGCGCGGGTGAACAGGAACAGCGCCATGTCCGGCCGGCCCCACGGACCGTACACGGTGAAAAAGCGCAAACCGGTGGCCGGCAAGCTATACAAATGGCTGTAGGTATGGGCCATCAGTTCGTTGGCTTTCTTGGTGGCGGCGTACAAGCTGAGCGGATGATCGACGTTATCGTGCACCGAAAACGGCATCCTGGTGTTGGCGCCGTACACCGAACTGGTCGAGGCATAGACCAGGTGCTCGACCTCATGGTGGCGGCAGGCTTCCAGAAGATTGACAAAACCGACCAGATTGGAATCGACATAGGCATGCGGGTTCTGGATCGAATAGCGCACCCCGGCCTGCGCCGCTAGATTCACCACCCGCCGCGGCCGATGTCGAACGAAAATCTCGGTAAGCGCCGGTCGATCCTCCAGATTCGCGCATATCTCGGTAAATCCGGGATACCGTTGCAGACGGGCCAAGCGCGCCCGTTTCAGGTTCACGTCGTAGTAATCGTTCAGATTGTCGAAACCGATGACTTCGTCGCCGCGTTCCAGCAGCCGTTGGGACAGTGTCGAGCCGATGAAGCCAGCGCTGCCCGTGACCAGAATTTTCATGACGGATTCCGCATCGGCCCTTACAAGCGACCGTCCACGCTGCCGGCCGGCAGCAGATATTTGACATCGAACAACACCGCGTTGGGTTTGCCGGCGGCTCGGATGCCTTCCGCCCCCATCTCGCGGAACTGGCGATGGCCCACCGCCAGGATGATGGCGTCGTAATGTCCCGACTTCAGTTCCGCGACCGGTTCGATGCCGTATTCATGCTGGGCCTCCTGGGGGTCCACCCACGGATCGTATACATCGACGCGAGCATTGTAATCGCTGAATTCCCGAACGATGTCCACCACCCGGGTGTTGCGCAAATCTGGACAATTTTCCTTGAAGGTCAGACCCAGCACCAGTATCTTGGCGTCCATCACCGCGATCCGGCGTTGGTTCATCAGTTTGACCACTCGTTGCACCACGTAGGCGCCCATGCCGTCGTTGATGCGCCTCCCGGCCAGGATCATTTCCGGGTGGTGGCCGATCTGCTGGGCCTTGTGGGTCAGATAATAGGGATCGACACCGATGCAATGGCCGCCCACCAGGCCCGGCCGGAACGGCAGGAAATTCCACTTGGTACCGGCGGCGAGCAGCACTTCTTCGGTATCGATGCCCAAGCGCTCGAATAAAAGCGCCAGTTCGTTGACCAAGGCGATGTTGACGTCGCGCTGGGTGTTCTCGATCACCTTGGCGGCCTCCGCCACGCGGATGCTGGAGGCGCGGTGGGTTCCGGCGGTAATGATGCGCCGGTACAGTGCGTCCACGAACACCGCCGCTTCCGGCGTGGAGCCGGAAGTGACCTTGAGAATACTGGTGACCCGGTGGTCCTTGTCACCGGGGTTGATGCGTTCCGGGCTGTAGCCGGCGAAAAAATCCGCATTGAAACGCAAGCCGGATTCCCGTTCCAGGATCGGCACGCAGATTTCCTCGGTGGCGCCGGGGTAGACCGTGGATTCGTAAATCGCCACGTCGCCCGGTTTCAACAGCCGGCCCACTGTGGTGCTGGCGCCGATCAGCGGACCGAAATCAGGACGCTTGTAGCCGTCCACCGGAGTCGGCACCGTGACGATGTAGACGTTGCAGGTTGCCAGATCCGCGGCGCGATCGGTATAACGCAGATGGTGGGCTTGCCGTAGTTCCTCGGATGCGACTTCCAGCGTGCTGTCACGGCCGACCTGGAGTTCGCGGATGCGGGCGGCGTTGATATCCAGACCGATCGTCGGGAACTGCTTGCCGAATTCGACCGCCAAAGGTAAGCCCACATAACCGAG
>DAOTGT010000406.1:0-2147 GCA_035447285.1 Candidatus Competibacter sp. | reverse complement strand
AAGGCATCCCGAATCCATTCTACCTGTGGTTCGCCATCGGCCTGGAGGATCGCCACCACATCGAAGCGGCAGGGCAGGTCGAGGCGCTGACGTTGCAGGTAGAGCGCGGCGGCGCGGAGCAGGCGCTGCTGTTTGCTTCGAGTGACCGATTCGGCCGGCGTGCCGTAGCGGGTATGGCTGCGGCTGCGCACTTCCACGAAGATCAGGTGCTCGCCGTCGCGCATGATCAGATCCAATTCGCCGCCCCGGCAGCGGACATTGCGCGTCACCAGAGTCAGACCACGCGCTTCCAGATAGCGGCAGGCCAGATCCTCGGCGGCGCTGCCTTGGGCGACGCGGTTGATCACGGGCGATCTCCGGCAGGGTAATGAAAAATCAGGGTTTCAAAAACCCGCGCATTGTAGAGGTTCAAACCATGACCGTCGAATCCGGCGCGCTGTATGTGATTGCCACCCCCATCGGCAATCTGGAGGATATCAGCGCGCGCGCCCTGCGCATCTTGCGGGAAGTGCAGGGCATCGCCGCCGAGGATACCCGGCATACCGGTCAGTTGCTTGCGCATTTCGGTATCGATACACCGATGTTTTCCCTGCATGAGCACAACGAACGGGCACGCCTGGAAGCAGTGATTGCACGTCTGCAAGAAGGGCAGGCGTTGGCGTTGGTGTCGGATGCCGGTACACCGCTGATTAGCGATCCGGGCTTTCCGTTGGTGCGCGAACTGCGTCGGCAGGGGCTGAAGGTCATCCCGGTGCCGGGGCCGAGCAGCATTGTGGCGGCCCTGTCGGTGGCCGGGTTGCCGACCGACCGTTTTACCTTCGAAGGTTTTCTGCCCCCCAAATCCGTTGCGCGCCGCGAGCGTCTGCAAGCCTTGACGCGAGAGGAACGCACGCTGATCTTTCTGGAAGCCAGCCATCGCATCACCGAAACCTTGGCCGATTTGGCGGCGGTGTTCGGTGGGGAACGCCCGGCGACGGTCGCCCGCGAGTTGACCAAGCGTTTCGAGGAGATTCACACCGCCAGTCTGAGCGAATTGAGGGATTGGCTGGACGCCGATCCGCATCGTCGCAAGGGTGAGTTTGTAGTGATCGTGCAGGGCGCGCCGGCAGCGAGCGAGGCGGATACGGCGGAGACGCGCCGCTTGCTGGTGGCGCTGCTGGCGGAACTGCCCGCCAGCCGGGCGGCGGCGGTGGCGGCCAAGTTAACCGGCTTGCGGAAAAAGGCACTGTACGATCTGGCGCTGGCCCTGGGGAGCGATTCCCATCTTTCCTCCGCCATGGAGGGAGAGTGAGGCGGGGTGGTTGGAGTCGGATGGTGGATATTCCCATTCACAAGCCGATCTTGCCAAGCAGCGTTCGGCAGGGGACACTAAGAGCCGGGAACCGGCTGGACGGTCGCTGTATCGCATGATGATATGGAGGAAAGTCCGGGCTCCACAGGACAGGGTGCCAGGTAACGCCTGGGCGGCGTAAGCCGACGGAAAGTGCCACAGAAAATACACCGCCTACGTTCGCGAGAACCGGTAAGGGTGAAAAGGTGCGGTAAGAGCGCACCGCGCGGCTGGCAACAGGCGTGGCAGGGTAAACCCCACCCGGAGCAAGACCAAATAGAGGGGCATTTACGCGTGGTCCGCGCGGCTCCTGGGTAGGTCGCTACAGGCGTCTGGTGACAGGCGTCGCAGATGAATGATCGTCCTTGACAGAACCCGGCTTACAGGCCGGTTCCCACTCCATTCCTGTTGCGGCTCCTTTCGAGAGCCGGCTAGCCGATCCCGCATCGCGCGGTGATCACTTTTCCGAGCCTATCATGACCACGTTCAAACCCTTGGAGATTCGTCACGGCCTGCTGCTGGATTTGGATTCGGTCCAGATTTGGGGGTGGGATGAAGAATGCTTGACGTTGCCGGACGGCGCGACCAGCTACGGCATGGTGACCCGTGGTCGCTCTGTGCTGCGCGATGTCTGGGGTGGCTGTGAATTAGGCCAGGGGATGTTTTTCGCCTTGCCCGACCCCGGTTCGGTGCGCGGTGGCGCTGGCCTGGTGATCGCCCTGTCTGGTTATCGCGGTCTGCGGCAGATCGGCGGTCCCTTGGAGACTGTCGGGCGTTTGCGCTATATCGACGGGTGCAGCGATACCTTGTTGATTTG
>DAOTGT010000405.1:0-2150 GCA_035447285.1 Candidatus Competibacter sp. | reverse complement strand
CGCTGGGTTGCCCAGGCGAATGCCGGCCCGGCTGTGGGAGCAGATCGTCATTCGCCCCGCCGACCCGATCGATAGGGCGCTGAATCGGGAGCGCGTCAACAACCGTTGAAAGGCTGAAAAAACGCCCTTTTTTAAGACCTTGCTTTAGCCTAAGCCGCATTTTATGATGCGTTGCGTCATCGGCTATTTTGGCGATGGACGCGGAACCGGCCGCAATTCGAACAACGATAAACCGGGAGTACGGCACCATGTCCGCGCATGAAAGCAAGAGTCGTTCGTCGGCGCTGATCGTCGGCGCCATCGGGGTAGTCTTCGGCGATATCGGCACCAGCCCACTTTACGCGCTCAAGGAAACCTTTGCCGGGCACCACCCCATCGTGGTGGAACCGGAGAGCATTCTCGGGGTTTTGTCGCTGATTTTCTGGACCATCATGGCGTTGGTGACCTTGAAATACGTCGCCATCATCATGCGCGCCGACAATCGCGGCGAGGGCGGCAGTCTGGCCCTGCTCGCCCGCGTGACGGAACTGACCAAGGGCTCGCGCGCCACCTGGTTCGTGACCATGCTGGGTATCTTCGCCGCCGCGTTGTTCTACGGCGATAGCATGATCACGCCGGCCATCTCGGTGCTCAGCGCGGTCGAGGGACTGGAAGTGATCGCGCCGCAATTCAGGGAATACGTGCTGCCGATCACCGCCGTGGTGCTGACCGGGCTGTTCTGGATTCAGCGCTATGGCACCGGCGCCGTCGGCCGCTTCTTCGGTCCGATCATGTGCGCTTGGTTCGGTATCCTCGCGGTGTTGGGCATCATCCATGTGTGGGAGGCGCCGGCCGTGCTGGCGGCGCTCAACCCGGTCCATGCGGTCGAGTTTCTGTTCCGTCATCCCTGGGAAAGCTTCCTCGCGCTCGGCGCGATCGTCCTGGCGGTGACCGGTGGCGAGGCGCTGTACACCGACATGGGGCATTTCGGTAAATTCCCGATCCGCGCCGCCTGGTTTAGCTTCGTGCTGCCGGCGCTGGTCCTGAACTACTACGGCCAGGGCGCCCTGTTGCTCCAGGACCCCGGCGCGATCCAGAACCCCTTCTATCTGCTGGCGCCCGGTTGGGCGCTGATCCCGATGGTGGCGTTGGCCACGGCGGCGACGGTGATCGCCTCGCAGGCGGTGATCTCGGGGGCGTTCTCGGTGGCGCGACAGGCCATTCAACTCGGCTACCTGCCGCGCATGCAGATCATCCATACCTCGCACATGGAGGCCGGGCAAATCTATATTCCGTTCACCAACTGGACCTTGTATCTCGCGGTCATGGCGCTGGTGTTCGGTTTCCAATCCTCCAGCAACCTGGCGGCGGCCTACGGCATCGCCGTGACCGGTACCATGATGATCGACACGATTCTGGTCTCGTTCGTCGTGTTCCTTGCCTGGCGCTGGAATCCCTGGCTGGCCGCGCCCCTGCTTGCGGCGTTGCTGCTGATCGACTTTGCCTTCTTCTCCGCCAACGCCATCAAGCTACTGCAAGGCGGTTGGTTCCCGATCGTCATCGCGTTGGCGTCCTTCACCACCCTGACCACCTGGCGGCGCGGCCGGCGGCTTCTGTTCCAGGAAATGGGCAACCTGACCATGCCGCTCGATCAGTTCATCCACTCGATTGAGAATCGGCCCTTGACGCGGGTCGGCAGCACGGCCATTTATCTCACCAGCCGACCCGAGGGCGCTCCTTCGGCCTTGCTGCACAACATCAAGCATAACGAGGTGCTGCACGCCCGCAACGTGCTGGTCACCGTCCTCACCGCCGAAATACCTCACGTTGCCGAATCGGATCGGGTCGAAGTCGTCGACCTCGGCCAGAGCTTCTATCGGGTGTTGGTGCGCTATGGCTTCATGGAACAGCCCGATCTCCCCCAGGCGCTGGCGGCATGCGGGGCGAAGGGCCTTGCGTTCGATCTCAATAGCACTTCTTTTTTCCTCAGCCGGGAAGTGGTGGTGCCCAAGCTGGCTCCGCCGATGATGCTGTGGCGTGAGATTTACTTTATCTGGATGCTGCGCAACGCCCAAAGCGCCACTGACTTCTTCCGTATTCCCACCAACCGCGTCGTCGAATTGGGCACACTGGTCGAAATTTGAGATCCTGATCCCCCGGTTTGGAGGGAG
>DAOTGT010000404.1:0-2154 GCA_035447285.1 Candidatus Competibacter sp. | reverse complement strand
TGTAGAACCGCCAACCCCGCCGATGCAGCGCCGCGATGACCGCTTCCGGTAGCTGTATGAATACCGCGTTGGCTTGTCGCGGGAACATCAGATCCACTTCCGGCAGTTCCCGCAACGCGGCTTCCAGGACGGCAGCGCAATGGTTGGCGTGGGCGGCATGACGCAGCCAGGCGCCGGTTTTCAGCACCCCCAGCCACTGGGCCGCCAAAAACCGCATCTTGGACGCCAGTTGCCCGGCCTGCTTGCAACGGTAGGCGAATTCCTCGGCGGCGGCCAGATCGAAAAACAGTACCGCCTCGCCCAGCGCCAGCCCGTTCTTGGCGCCGCCGAAGCACAGCACGTCCGCGCCGCAATCGACGGTGAGGGCGCGTGGCGTCAGACCGAGCGCGGCCACCGCGTTGGCGAAGCGGGCGCCGTCCAGGTGCAGCTTCAACCCATGCCGCCGCGCGACCTGATGGATGGCGTGCAGTTCGGCGGGCGTGTAGACCGTGCCCAGCTCGGTGGATTGGGTCAGGCTGATCACCTTCGGTTTGGGGTAATGGATGTCGCTGCGCTTGGTGACTAGTTGTTCGACGCTGGCCGGATCGAGCTTGCCATCGTAACCTTCGGCCAGCAGCAGCTTGGCGCCATGCGAGAAGAATTCCGGCGCGCCGCATTCGTCGGTTTCGACGTGGGCGAGGCGGTGGCAGACGATACTGTGATAGGACTGGCACAAGCTGGCCAGCGCCAGCGAGTTGGCCGCCGTGCCGTTGAGGACGAAAAACACCTCGCAGGGTGTCTCGAACAGCTCCCGGAACCGGTCGCAAGCCTCGGCGGTCCAGCGATCCTGCCCGTAGGGCGGTTCGTGGCCCTGGTTGACCTGCTCCAGTGCCGCCAGCGCTTCCGGGCAGATACCGGCATAGTTATCGCTAGCCAGTTGTTGGAGCAGTACATCGGAGTGGGTCATGGGTGATTCCCTCGGTAATCTGTTGCTGGCATGAATCATCGTCGCCTCGCCGGTGACGTAATGGCAAGAGGGGTATTGTCTCTTTGGCTCATACATGGTCGCCCCGGTTTGCTACAAGCCACCAATCGATGACGGCGAGACGAGGAAGATTGCGGCCATACATCCGGACTTTTCATGAGGCTTGGCCTCGGTCCCTGATGGAATGTGCTGGCGGACTCCACCATCAATAGGTCGTGCTGGAAGCACGTTGAGCCCATCGGGTTCTGCCCGCCACGGTCTGATCTGTCTTGCCATCCTGTCATGATTGCCCAAGCAATCGGTGAAGCGAATGCTCTATTTTGTTGAGTACGGGGATTCAATGGAGGGTTCGGCCACACCCCGATCGCCGCCGGGGCGTAGTCTGGTTGGAACTTGCGGTCGTGCGCGAGCAGCGCCCAGACCCTCCGCGCATTTTTGTTGGCCAGGGCCACCGCCGCCACATTTGGGTTTCGTCGATGGAGCAACTGAGCGAGCCAGTTTCCCGCATGATTCGATGGGCGCTTGGCGACGTGGATGACCGCGCGCGCGCCGTGAATGAGCAGCGTCCGCAAATAGGTATCGCCGCGCTTGCCAATGCCCAGCAACGTGGGCTTGCCGCCGCTGGAATGCTGCTTGGGAACCAATCCCAACCAGGCCGCCAACTGCCGGCCATTTTCGAACTGTCGAGCATCGCCGAGGGTGGCCACCAAGGCGCTCGCCGTGAGCGGGCCGATACCCGGGATCGCGGCCAACTTGCGGCTGGCGGCCTGTTCTCGATGCCATCGCTGGATTTGTTCATCCAGTTCCTCCACCTGTCGATCCAGGGTTTTAAGAGACTGTATAAAAACTAAATTAATTTAAAACAAATACCTACATAAAGATATTGTGGCTTTTCTGGCGTGAAAGGCGCTCTATCATCAGTAAGCCTGTGTTTCTACGTGATGAGTTTTTGCACAGGCTCTAAGATGCTCGCCCAGACAGGGCTGTTCAATGCTTCTCAACCAGTTCATTCCATGATCTTTTTAGATCATGGGAGGCACTGATGCTCTTGCCGACTTTTCTCTCCGCGATTCCCGATCACCGCCGTGCCCAAGGTCGGCGGTATGGCTTGGAGCATGCGTTGTTGTTCAGCATTCTAGTACGTCACCCGACCTGGATTGATGGGTAGAGGCGTTTGAGCTTGATGCGGG
>DAOTGT010000403.1:0-2160 GCA_035447285.1 Candidatus Competibacter sp. | reverse complement strand
CGGTGCGCGCCGCCGGATTCACCACGTCGTTGGCGCCGATCACCAACGCCACGTCGGCGGTGGAGAACTCTTCGTTGATCTCGTCCATGTCGAAGATCAGGTCGTAGGGAACGCCGGCTTCCGCCAACAGCACGTTCATGTGGCCAGGCATCCGACCAGCAACCGGGTGAATGGCGAACTTGACGTCGACATCACGTTCCATGAGCAGCTTGCACATTTCCCAGATCTTGTGCTGCGCCTGAGCCACCGCCATGCCATAACCGGGAACGATGATGACCTTGCTCGCATACGCCATCTGAATGGCCGCATCCGGCGGCTCCATCGGCTTGAGGCTACCCGTTACCGCCTGCGCCTCGCCACTAGCCAGCGCCGCCCAGTTGCTGAACAGTACGTTCGATACCGAGCGGTTCATGGCCTTGGCCATCATCAGGGTCAACAAGGTACCCGACGAGCCGACGATGATACCGGCAATGATCATCGCCGAGTTGCCCAGCACAAAGCCTTCCAGCGCCACCGCCAAGCCGGTGAAGGCGTTGAACAGCGAGATGACCACCGGCATATCCGCGCCACCGATCGGCAGGGCCATCATCGCGCCAAACGCCAACGCCAGCAGGAAGAACACCGAGATCAGGGCGCCGCTGGAGCTATGACTCAGCGCAATGACCAAACCGAGTACGACCGCCGCGCCGAAGACTGCCGCATTGAATTTCTGCTGCCCTGTGAAACGAAACTTAGCGTCATCCTTGAAGAACTTGAGTTCCTGCAGCTTGCCGAAAGCCACCACCGAGCCGGAGAACGCCACCGCGCCGATCAGCGCGCCGGCCACCGCCATGATGAAGACATGGGTTTCCGGCGCCCCAGCGCCATGACTCTTGAGCAATTCCACCGCGGCAATCGCCGCCGCCGCGCCACCACCCATGCCATTATAAATGGCGATCATCTGCGGCATGGCGGTCATCGGCACCTTCTTGGCGCCCCACCAGGCAATCGCGCCGCCAATGGCAATGGCGATCACCATTAACACATAGTTGGTCGTCACGATATGCGCGGTGATCTGCGGATGCACGAAGCTGACCACGGTGGCCAGCACCATGCCATAGCCCGCCCAGACGATGCCGCTGCGGGCGGTGGTCGGATGCGACATCCGCTTGAGGCCGACGATGAATAACGCGGCCGTCAGGAAATAAACCGTTTCAATCAGATAACCCATGACTTACTTCTCCTGGCCCTTGCTGCTCTTGAACATTTCGAGCATCCGCTCGGTGACGAAGTAGCCGCCGACCGCATTGCCCGCGCCCAGCAGTACGCCCAGGAACCCAATCGTCTGCTCCAGCGGGGTCACGGCCTGGCCGAGCGCCACCATCGCGCCGACCAGCACGATACCGTGAACGAAGTTGGTGCCGGACATCAGTGGCGTATGCAGAATCACCGGTACCTTGCCGATGATTTCATAGCCCAGAAAACCAGCCAACATCAGGATGTAAATCGGGGAGAAGAACTCAACAACTTGCTTCATGACTTCCATCAATGCTTCTCCGGGTTATTGTTCGAGCAATTTGCGGGTGGGCTCATGAACGACCTGCCCATCACGGGTCAACGCGCTCTTGGCGATCACTTCGTCGTCCCAATCCAGATTCAAGGCACCGTCCTTGATCATCGGCGACAGGAAGTTGTACAGATTCTTGGCGTACATCTCGCTGGCCGGAACCGGGAAATTACTGGGGATATTGAGCGGACCGTCGATCACCACGCCGTTGTGCTCGTAGGTTTCGCCAGGGTGGGTCAATTCGCAGTTGCCGCCGGATTCCGCCGCCAAATCGACGATGACCGCCCCACGCTTCATGTTTTCCACCATCGCCGTGGTGACGATCTTCGGCGCGGGCCGACCAGGAATGGCGGCGGTGGTGACGACCGCGTTGGCGGCGGCGATGTGTTTGGCCAACACATCGGCCTGCTTCTGCTTTTCTTCCGCCGTCAATTCACGGGCGTAACCGCCCTCGGCGGCCGCGTTGACGCCGGTGTCGATCATCTTGGCGCCCAGCGATTCGATTTCCTGACGGGCCGCAGGGCGAATGTCGTAGGCTTCCACCATCGCACCCAGCCGCTTGGCGGTGGCGATGGCTTGCAAACCGGCCACGCCGGCGCCGACAATGACCACCT
>DAOTGT010000402.1:0-2215 GCA_035447285.1 Candidatus Competibacter sp. | reverse complement strand
TCACCTTTGCCCGGCATCTGTTCTGCCGCTACGCCTGCGCCGTCGGGATGTTTCAAAGCCTGGCGTGGATGACGAACCGTCAGGCGATGGTTGTGGGTTATCAGCGGGAGCGCGCGCGTGATTGCGCCGCTTGCCCGTCTTTCTGCGATCACGCCTGCCCGATGCGTCTCAAGCCACGCAATATCAAACGCTTGATGTTTGCCTGCACTCAATGTGGCCAATGCATCGACGCTTGTGGAACGGTGCAGCGCGATAATCCCCAGGGGAGTCTGCTGGACTGGATCGAGGGTCAGCAGGCGTTGCAGGCCGATGGCTCGCAAGGGTTGCTGACGGGCCAGGTGGTGGTGGACAAGCCTAAAGCCGTGTCCAGCCCCCTCAAGTCGATCGTCTGATGATGCAGAAGTTGTTGCGAAAGTTTCAACAGATTCATGCGTAAGATGGAGTGACCTTGAGATGGAAGAACAGGTCGGCGCGCTGTGGCATCGCTGGATCACTCGCATGGCGCAGCGGTCGGCGCCGGAAGCGACGGTCACGCTGGCGGAAATGGAGAAAACCGCCGGGTTGCTGTTCCGCGCCTTGGGCGGCGATCCCGGTCTGCGCGTGGTGCCTGCGTCGGCGCAGCCACAGGGCGCGCGACGCGGTTGGCTGGCGCGTATCGCCGGGGTCGGGGATACCGTGGAGCAGGCGTGCCGGGATCGGGAAACGCTGCAATTGCCCAGACAACTGACGGTATTGCCGAGCCGGGCTTTGAACCGCGATCTGTATCTGTGGCTGATTGCCCTGGCCGCCGCGCACGATGTTGTGGAGGCTGACGCGCCCTGGTGGGCGCAGAATCAGCAGGCAACGCAAATAACGCTGGGACGTTATCCCGGTCTGCGGTCCCGTTACCGGCGTCTGATCGATGCGGTGTTGAAGACGCGGACACCCCCGGCGCAGTTGCCGCCGGATGAAGCAGCGCAGGAAACGGCGCTCGGTCAGGCGTTGCAGGAGCCGGGCAGCGTTGCGCAATGGCCGGCGGCGCGGCGACCGTTGCCACCGGTTCCGCTCTGGCTGTATCCCCCGCCGGCCCCAGCAGCGACCCGACCCGGGCGCAAGGATAACCCGGACGATCGGCGTCGCTCAGGCGGCGGCCAACCGGTGGAACGGGATCGCCAGCGCCGGCGCGCGGAATATACCGATTTACCCGAGCGGCAAAGTCCCTTCCTGTTGCCGTTTCGCGCCGAGAGTTTGTTGTCCTGGGCCGAATTTGTGCGGGTGAATCGCCCGGATGACGATGATCCGGCAGCGGACGCTGGGCGGGCAGCCAATGATATGCCGGTGTTGAGCATCACCCAGGATGGCGCCCGCACCGCTGCGCGGGTGCGGTTCGATCTCGATTTGCCTTCCGCCAGCGAGGATGACCTGCCGCTGGGGCCAGGGCGGCCCTTTCCGGAATGGGATTATCGCAAACAGACGCTGTTGCCCGATTATTGCGCGGTGCAGGAAATGCTGGCGCGGCGGGCGACGCCGTGTGAATTGCCGCTGGTCTTGCGTCGCGCGGCGCAACGCCTGCGCCGCCAGTTTGAAGTGCTGCGACCGGCGCGCGGTTGGCGCAGCGCCCAACCGGACGGCGAGGAACTCGATCTGGACGCCTGGGTGCGCTATGCCGCCGACCGCACCAGCGGCGAATCCGGTTATGAACGTGGATTGTACCGGCAACTGGCCCGGCAGGAGCGCGATCTGGCCTGTCTCCTGCTGGCGGACTTGTCGCTATCGACCGACGCGTGGGTGAATAATCACGGGCGGGTGATCGAGATGATCCGCGACAGTTTATTTCTGTTCGCCGAAGCGCTGGCGGCGACCGGTGACCGCTTTGCGCTGTACGGGTTTTCCTCGCGCAAGCGCCAGCACGTCCGGGTGCAACGCATTAAAAGTTTCACTGAGCGGTATACCGCGACCATCCGGGGGCGGATTCAGGCCATCAAGCCGGGTTACTACACGCGCATGGGTGCAGCGCTGCGTTACGCGACCCTGACGCTCAGCCAGCAGACCGCCGCCCGCCGCCTGCTGTTGCTGTTGACCGATGGCAAGCCCAATGATCTGGATCATTACGAAGGGCGCTATGGGATTGAGGATACCCGTATGGCGCTGATTGAAGCGCGGCGTGCCGGATTGCATCCGTTCTGCGTAACGATTGATCAGGAGGCCGATGATTATTTGCCGTATCTGTTCGGGA
>DAOTGT010000401.1:0-2248 GCA_035447285.1 Candidatus Competibacter sp. | reverse complement strand
CCTTTGAGGCTACCCGTGCCGTGTATGCGGGGGATGGATGATGGGTAATCGGGTGCGGTAAGCGGGCGCTTCGCCGCCAACGGGCGCGAGAACGATGCTATGACGCTATATCGTCAGTGGTTCTGGAGCCACCTCTTGTCAGCCTATTTCAAATCAAGGGATGGATCTTAATGGCGATCAGCATGCCATTTGACCCAGTAGGCGGGCGATGTCGATCAGCTGCGGCGCGTGGGCAGTTCCACCAAGGCGGCGCTGGCTTTCACGCCGGCCGCTTTCAAGAGGTGGTCGGTAATCTGCTGCATGGGTGCCCGCAGCTGCATGGGTGCCCGCAGGCGTTCGATGCTAATTTGCACGTAACCCTGGGTCACGTCGCCGCTGTTGTGGTGGTTCACCAACGCCTTGATGGTATAGGGGTGAATATCAATGCTTTCGGCGGCGGTAATGAAGGTTCTCCGCAAATCATGCGTCATGCGGGGCATGCCGGCTGCTTCCGCCACCTTGTGGCAAGCCAGCGGCACGGCGGTAAAGTGACCCCGGCCGCTGGCGTTCGGGAACACGTAGGGCAATGCGGCACCGTCCAACCGTTCGCCCAGCAGATTCATCAGCCAATCCGACAAGGGCAAAGTCAGCGGCCGGTGGTTCTTGGTTTCTGGAACGTGCAGGGTCTGGCTGATCAGGTCGATATGCTGCCAGCGTAAAGCCGCGCCCTCGTTCTTTCGTAGGCCGGTCAGCAGCAGCAGCAGCAGAAGATCGCGGGGGGTTGGATCAAGCAGTTCGGTGGCTTGCCACCAAGCGCCCAGTTTGGCGGGGGAAATGTAGTCTTGCCGGCGGGGTAGGTCGCACCAGGTACCGATCCCCGATAGGCGCTTGACCGGGTTACTCACGATCAGCGGCTGGCTGTTGTGCTCGTAGCGCGCGGCGGCGAACTTGAACAGCGCGCTTAATACGGTGAATGCCAGATTGGCGATACCGGGAGATCGTTCCACCAATTGCCGATGGCGCCGCTCAACTTGATCGCGACTGATGGCGAGCAACGGCTTATCCTTCCAATCGGCGAACGCGCCGGCCGGGTCCTCCACCAACCACCGGTAATACTTTACGGTCTTGGGCTTGAGCGTTCGGGCAGCCAGGTAATCGTTCAGAACTTCGCTCAAAGTGAGCGCGCGGGCCTGGGCCTCACGGCGTTCGGCGTTCGAGTTGACGCCTTCCGCCAGCCGGGCCAGCGTGGTGGCGGCCATGCGACAGGCTTGTTCCACGGTCAATGGCGGAAACCGCCCCAAAGTGACTCGCACCGGCCGGGCGTTCAGCTTGCGATACACCAAGAACGAACGACAGCCGGCAGCGGTGATCGACAGCACCAAGCCGGGCATTTTGGCATCGTGGAAGTGGGCGCGACCGGTGGCTGGCGCGGGTAAGGCTTGCAGGGCAGCCTTGGTGAAATTCAAGCGGTGCTTGGCCGGGGTCGGCGTGTCCGGTGCTACTCCGGTGCTACTCCGCAGGGAAATCTGGGGATATGGCCGGTAATTGCCGTAAACAATTAACCGACTGATGTAGCAATAATTATAAACGCGGAGAAACATTTAGAAAAGCACGGAAAACCGTTCCCGCCTTAAGATTCGCTTAAGCTAAGCATTTTATCATTTTCAATATGCTGAGATAGTAACCTCGAAAGATCGGATGATCGACGAAGAGAAATCAAACTATTCAGTGAGGTGGCTCCGATGGGCGAAGGCAGACAGTTTTCACCCCAATTCAAGGCGGAGCGGGTGTTGGAATTGCTGAACGGGACCCACTCGCCGACGGAAGTGTATTGCCGTTGCCAAACCGCATCGAGCATCAGCGCTTTGCAATCGGGCAGGTACTTGAGTATTTCAAACCAAGAAGGACGCCATGAACGCCGATCCATCGACGCAAACTTCGACAACCCCTTCGGTTCTACCAGATATCAGAGGTTTACTCGATTATCTGAACCGACGGATTCTCGGTCAGGACGCGTTGAATACGCGGCTGTTGATCGCCTTGCTGGCTGATGGACATCTGCTGGTCGAAGGTGCGCCTGGGCTGGCCAAGACGACGGCCATCAAAACCTTGGCCGCGGGATTGGAGGGCGATTTTCACCGCGTCCAATTCACACCGGATTTGCTCCCGGCGGATTTGACCGGCACTGAAATTTACAGGCCACAGGAGGCATCCTTTCAGTTCCAGCAAGGCCCCATCTTTCATAACCTGCTGCTAGCCGACGAGATCA
>DAOTGT010000400.1:0-2249 GCA_035447285.1 Candidatus Competibacter sp. | reverse complement strand
TCCACCACCAAGGCCTCGCGCCGCCAACGTTCGTAAAAAGCCGCCAGGGCGGCGGCCCGCTCCGGGCCATCGTGGTTGGCGAGCGCGGCCAAGGCACCGAGTTGATCGGTCATGTTGTCGGCCTCGTAAAACTGTTTGAGGCACAGATCGCGCAGACTGGCGTCATCAAGCCGCGTCAGGTAATCCAGGCAGATGTTCTTGAGCGCCCGCCGGCCGATGGCGGCGGCTTCGGCGCGGTAGCCGTCCCGCTCGTCGGCGTGCAAGGTCTCGTAAGTCGCCAACAAGGCTTCGCGCAAGCGTTGCGCCAGCGTCCGCTGGACGAAGATTCGGGCGGCATGAATGCCGTCCACGTCCACCTCCTGCATCTGTTCGGCCAGATAGGTTTCGCCGGGCAGGGTCAACACCTGAGCCAGCAGTGCCGGATCGGCCCCGGACTCCAGCGCTTGGCCAAAAGCGGCGCCGAACGATTCGGGCAACGTCCAGTTCCGCCCCTGGCGGCGATCCTCGACCAGGGCCAGGATGGTGCGCACCGCCAGCGTTTGGCCAGCATCCCAGCGGTTGAAATCATCGCTGTCGCGGGCCAAGCGGAACCGCAGGTCCGCGTCGCTCTCGGCACTGTTCAACCGGACCGGGGCGGAAAAACCGCGTAACAACGAAGGTACGGGCCGCGCCGGGACATTTTCGAACCGGAAGGTGTGCTCGGATTGGCGCAGTTCCAGCACTCGGGTTGTCCCGCGTGGCTCGTTCTCTCCCTCCAGTTGCAGCGGCAGATCGTGACCCGCCGCGTCCAGCAACCCCAGCGCCAGCGGAATGTGAAACGGTTCCTTGCTGGGTTGGCCCGGCGTCGGCGGGCAGGACTGGCGCACGGTCAGCGTGTAGGTGCATGTCGTCGCGTCATGGCTATCGCTGACGGTCAGTTCCGGGGTACCGGCCTGATGGTACCAGCGCTTGAATTGGCTCAGATCGGCAGCGTTGGCATCGGCCATCGCCGCCACGAAATCGTCGCAGGTCACCGCCTGACCATCGTGGCGCTGGAAATAAAGATCCATGCCGCGCCGGAACCCGTCCCGGCCAAGCAAGGTCTCGATCATCCGAATCACCTCGGCACCCTTGTTGTAGATGGTTACGGTGTAGAAGTTGTTGATCTCGATGTAGGAATCCGGTCGCACCGGATGCGCCATCGGTCCGGCGTCCTGCGGGAACTGGCTGGTGCGCAGCATCCGCACATCTTCGATGCGCTTGACCCCGCGCGAGCCGAGATCGGAAGAAAACTCCTGATCGCGAAACACGGTCAACCCTTCCTTGAGGCTGAGTTGGAACCAGTCGCGGCAGGTGACCCGATTACCGGTCCAGTTGTGGAAGTATTCGTGACCGATGACGCCAAGGATGCCCTGATAGTCGGCGTCGGTGGCGATTTCCGGCTTGGCCAACACATATTTGGTGTTGAAGATGTTGAGGCCCTTGTTCTCCATCGCCCCCATGTTGAAATCGCCGACCGCCACGATCTGATACAGATCCAGATCGTATTCCAGCCCGAAGCGCTGCTCGTCCCAAGCCATGGCGGCCTTGAGCGCATACATCGCATGCTCGCATTGATCGAGATTATCCGGCTCGACGTAAATACGCAGCTTCACCGTGCGCCCGGAACGGGTGACGAAGGTGTCTTCGAGATGGCGGAGATGACCGGCGACCAGGGCAAACAGATAACAAGGCTTGGGAAAGGGGTCGTGCCAAGTGGCCCAGTGCCGGCCATTGTCCAACTCGCCTCCGTCCACCGGATTACCGTTGGACAGCAGCACCGGATAGCGTGCCTTGTCCGCCACCAGGGTGGTGGTAAAGACCGCCATCGCATCCGGTCGATCGAGGAAGTAGGTGATCTTGCGGAACCCTTCCGCTTCGCACTGGGTGCAGAAATTACCGCTGGATTGATACAAGCCTTCCAGTGAAACGTTGTCCTGTGGCCGGATGTGCGTCACCACCGTCAGTTCGAATGATGCCGGCGGGGCGAACAACGTCAGCCGCTCCTCCTCGACCCGATACCGGTCGGCCGCCAGTGGCGCGCCGTCCAACTCCAGCGCAATCAGTTCCAACTGCTGACCATCCAGCACCAATGGTGTGTCAGTCGAGATGGCGTCGATGCGTTCGACCCGCAGGTGGGAACGCACCGTGGTGAAATCCTCGCCCAGCTCGAAGCGCAGATCGATCGTCGGCAGGCGATAGGCGGGTGGAGCGTAATCCTTGAGATAGGT
>DAOTGT010000399.1:0-2250 GCA_035447285.1 Candidatus Competibacter sp. | reverse complement strand
TGGCGCAGGGCATCGCCAAGCTGGGCTCGCAGAAAGGTATTGGTGGTGTAGCGGGTCACGCTCAAGTAGAGCTGCACCACGTCGCTCACCATATCCATGTATTCCTGCATCAATTCCGGGGTGATCGAGAAATTATCGTAATTGACGATCGCGAACACCTTCTTGCCCAACGGTTCGACCTGATTGCGCACTGCGGCCCGGATACGTTCGATATCGTCGTGGCTGCGGATCGCCAAGCCCTCGAAATTGAGGAAAAATCGATTCTTGACCGGATCGTAGGATAGGCGCTGATCGAGTGGCCGCGCCGCCATCAGGTCGCGCAAGCCCATCGGTCCTTCCTGGAAAACACGGGCGTCCATGAGCTTGAGTTGAGAGCTAATGGCGGGTCGAAATCCCATCTTCGCCAGCACATCGCGCTCCAGGTCGATTCCCGGCGCGATCTCAATCAGTTCCGGCCCTTCCGAACCCAAACGGAACACCGCCCGTTCGGTCACGTACAGCACCGGCTGCTTGCCGCGATAGGCAACCTCACCGCTGAAGGTGCGCTGCTCGACCGCTTCGATGAACTTGGCGGTGCCACCGTCGCGCCGGATGCATAACTGACCGTCTTCCACCACGATGTCCAGCCCGCCGGCGGTGAATGTCCCGGCGAACACCACCTTCCGGGCATTCTGACTGATATTGATGAAGCCGCCAGCGCCGGCGATGCGCGGGCCGAATTTCGAAACGTTGAGATTGCCCTGCCGGTCGACCTGAGCCAGCCCCAACACCGCGATGTCCAGCCCGCCGCCATCGTAGAAATCGAACTGATTGGGCTGATCGATGATCGCCTGGACGTTGGTGGCGGCGCCGAAATCCAGCCCGCCGGCGGGAATGCCGCCCACCACGCCCGGCTCGGCGGTCAGGGTCAGCAGATCGATGATCTTCTCCTCGGCGGCGATGCTGGCCACGCCCTCCGGCATGCCGATGCCGAGATTGACGATGGCGTTCATCGTCAGTTCCAGCGCCGAACGACGGGCGATGATCTTGCGTTCGCTCATCGGCATCGGCGCAATCGAGGCCAGCGGCACCTTGATCTCGCCGGAAAACGCGGGGTTGTATTGAGTGGCGAAGGTCTGCCAGTGATGTTCCGGCGGCGCGACCACGATGCAATCCACCAGAATACCCGGCACCCGCACATCCTTGGGCCGCATGAAACCGTGCTCGGCCACTCGCTCCACCTGGGCGATGACGATGCCGCCGGAATTGCGTGCCGCCATGGCGATGGCCAGTGATTCCAGCGTCAGTGCCTCCTTTTCCATCGTCAGATTGCCATCGACGTCGGCGGTGGTGGCGCGGATGATACCGACATTGATCGGAAACGCCTTGTAAAACAGATATTCCTGACCGCCGATCACCATCAGTTCGATCAGATCCGCCTCGGTGCGGGTGTTGAGCTTGCCACCACCGTGGCGCGGATCGACGAAAGTGCCCAATCCGACCCGGGTCAAGGTCCCCGGCTTGCCGGCGGCGATATCGCGGTACAGATGGGTGATCACGCCCTGCGGCAGGTTCCAGGCTTCGATCTTGTTGTCCACCGCCAGTGCTTGCAGCTTCGGCACCAGCCCCCAATGCCCGCCGATGATGCGCTTGACCAGCCCTTCGTGGCCGAAGTGATTGAGACCACGGGATTTGCCGTCGCCCTGACCGGCGGCGTAGACCAAAGTTAGATTGTGGGGTTTATCCAGCGCCGGCACGTCGGGGGCCAGGTACAGTTCCTCCACGGCACGAGCGATGCTCTCGGCAAAACCGGTGCCGACAAAGCCGCTGGTGGCCACCGTGTCGCTGGGGCGGATCAGACTCACGGCCTCGCGGGCATTGACGACCTTGCCGCGTTCGGGGATATGCAGGGAGGTGAGCAGGGGATGCGGCATGAGATGTCCCTCATTGATTTAATGGGAACCGCCGCCCGTGGTCGCGGGCGGCAGGCCAGGCTCAGAAACTGCCAAACATCGTTTCCAGAGTGATGACGACGACCAGAGCGCTCACCGGGATGGCCACGGAAACCATGAAAATATCGAAGTAGGATTGCCGGTGGGTCAGCCGGCAAATGCTCAACAGGGTGATCACCGCGCCGTTATGGGGCAGCGAGTCGAAACTGCCGGAGGACATTACCGCGACTCGGTGCAGCAGTTCCGGACTGATGCCGACCGCGTTGGCCAGATCCAAATAATGGGCGCCCAGGGTGCTGAGGGCGATGCTCATGCCGCC
>DAOTGT010000398.1:0-2271 GCA_035447285.1 Candidatus Competibacter sp. | reverse complement strand
CCGGTGGCGGGAAAGGCGGACATCCTGGTGGTGCCCGATCTGGAAGCCGGCAACATGCTGGCCAAACAATTGACCTTCATGGCCGGGGCCGAGGCGGCCGGCATCGTGCTCGGCGCCCGCGCGCCGATCGTGCTGACCAGCCGCGCCGATGGTCCTCAGGCCCGGCTGGCCTCCTGCGCGGTCGCGGTACTGTTCGCGGAAGCCCAGCGCAAGGGCGCGGTCTTGCTGAAAACAGGAGGGTAAAAAATATCATGGAACAAGGCATTCTGGTCATCAACGCCGGTTCGTCCAGCATCAAATTCGCTGTTTTCACGGATGGTGACCGGCCAGAGCCGGCCTTGCTATTCAAGGGCCAGATGGAAGGTCTGGGCAGCGATCCGAGCTTTCAGGTCAAGGACGCGATCGGGCGGATAATCGACGAGCGCGACGAATGGCCGCGCGGTTCGACGCTGAATCATGCCGGCGCCCTGCGCTACATCCTGGGCTGGTTGGAAGAATGTGCCAGCGACATCGAAATCGTGGCCGCCGGTCATCGGGTGGTGCATGGCGGTTTGGATTACGACCGGGCAGTCCGGCTCAATGAGGACGTCATTGCCGATCTGGAGCATTTGGTGCCGCTGGCCCCGCTGCACCAACCACACAACCTGGCCGCCATTCGCGCATTGGCCGAAGTGGCTCCGAAGCTGCCACAGGTCGCCTGCTTCGATACCGCCTTTCATCGTACTCAGCCTCGGGTGGCGCAACTGTTCGCCCTGCCGAGGGCGCTGACCGAGTCCGGCGTGCGGCGTTACGGTTTCCACGGTCTGTCCTACGAATATATCGCCCACCGCTTGCCCGATACCTTGCCGGAAGCCCGCAAGGTGGTGGTCGCTCACCTGGGTTCGGGCGCCAGCATGTGCGCGCTTCTTGACGGCCGCAGCATCGAAAGCACGATGGGCTTCACGGCCGTTGACGGTTTGCCGATGGGAACCCGTACCGGTGGAATGGACCCCGGCGTGGTGCTGTATCTGATGCAGGACCGTGGCTACGACGCCAAGGGCCTTGAAAAACTGCTGTACAAGGAATCCGGGTTGTTGGGTGTGTCGGGAGTTTCCAACGATATGCGCGACTTGCTGGAGAGCGACGACCCACACGCCGCAGAGGCCGTCGAGCTGTTCGTCTATCACATCGGCAAGCATTTGGGCGCGCTGGCCAGCACGCTGGGAGGGCTCGATGCCGTGATATTTACCGCCGGCATTGGCGAAAACGCCCCGATCGTGCGTGAGCAGGTCTGCCTCGGGGCGAAATGGCTCGGTATCCGTTTGGACCCGGAAGCCAACCGGTGCGGTGGTCCACGCATTTCGAGCGAGGACAGTCTGATTCCGGTTTGGGTCATTCCGACCAACGAAGAACTGATGATCGCCCTGCACGTCCGCGACGAATTGCGGGCGGCGTAGCCGACCTTTTCCTTTTCCCAGCGGAGAAAATCACGATGTCGCCACCCGTCGAACAGTACGCCCCGTCTGAAGACGATCCGATCGAAAAAATCACCTCGATCGCGTTGGAAGGCAAGAAAGCCGTCATTCTCGGCATCGCCAACGATCAATCCATCGCCTTCGGTTGCGCCCGCGCCATGCGCAAGATGGGTGCCGAAGTGGCGATGACCTACCTCAACGACAAGACCAAGCACTACACCCAGCCCCTAGCCGAAGCGCTCGACGTTCCCCCGGAACTGTATCTTCCTTGCGATGTGCGGGTCGAGGGACAAATGGCAGCGGTGTTCGAAGCTATCCGCCAGCATTGGGGCCGATTGGACATCGCCATGCACTCCATCGCCTTTGCGCCGCGCGAAGATTTGCAAGGTCGGGTGGTGGATTGCTCGCGGGAAGGATTCCTGACCGCGATGGACGTGTCCTGTTATTCCTTCATCGAGATGGCGCACCTGGCGGAACCACTGATGACGGACGGAGGCACCCTGTTCGCCATGACCTACTATGGCGCCGAACGGGTGGTCGAGCACTACAACGTCATGGGTCCGGTCAAGGCCGCGCTGCAGGCGGCGTCCATCTATCTGGCCGCCGAACTGGGTCCCAAGGGTATCCGGGTGCACCCGATCTCGCCCGGCCCGATCAAGACCCGGGCGGCTTCAGGCATCAACCGGTTTGACGAATTGCTGGAGAAGGCCGCCGAACGAGCGCCGGAACGAGCGCTGTGCACCATTGAAGATGTGGGGGTCGCCACCGCGTTCCTCGCCACCGATTACGCCAAGATGATCACCGGCGACGTGATGTA
>DAOTGT010000397.1:0-2283 GCA_035447285.1 Candidatus Competibacter sp. | reverse complement strand
GGCCGAGAAGGCCATCGGCCCTCTATCCCATCGCTTCGTCGAGAAGGGCTTTTCAACCCGAAATCCAAACCGGACGGGCGATTAACCCGCCAAAATCGGCGCCGCGTGGCAAAATAGGCTTTTTTGTAGCTACGATTAGAGGATGATCACTTGGGACGAGCCGAAACGGCTGGAGAATCTCCGCAAGCACGGCATCGACTTGGCCGATTGTGAGGTTGTTTTCGACGCGCCGATGGCGACGGAGGAGGACCGCCGCGAGGCTTACGGGGAACAGCGCCTGCAAAGTCTGGGGCTGTTCTACGGGGTGGTGGTGTTCGTGGTGTGGGTGGACCGTCCCGCCGCGCCGCACCTGATTTCGGTCCGCAAGGCGACACGACATGAAGAGCAACGCTACTGGCAAACCGTTGGGCACTGACCTGAACAAGCTGCGGGCGCTGGCCGACGCGGATATCGCGACCGACGACGAAACTCCCTACGATCCGAACGACCCGGCCGCCGTCGAGGCGTTCTGGCGCGATGCCACGGTCACGCCGGGCGGTGGGGTGGCGGCGACGCTGGCGGCGCTGCACCGGGCGCGCGGACCCGGTCTGAAACCCCGCAAAACCCAGTTGACGGTGCGCTATTCGCCCGAGGTGGTGGCGTACTTCAAAGCGACCGGCAAAGGCTGGCAGGCGCGGATGGATGCGGCGCTCAAGGAGTGGATCGCTCAGCGGTCAGGGTAACGCGCCACCGTGAGGCGGTGGAGTGCGTTCGATGTTCTCGGCGAGGCGGAGACGAGGGGAAGCGAGTCCGACCAATCCCCCGAAAGCGGGCCATCGGACGCCGCGAGGAAGGAGCTAGCCCGCCGCCTAGTCGCGAAGGGTTACGATCCCTATTCGGCCAGCTCTTGCACTGGGCACCGGTCGAAAGCGGTGCTCCCTCCCGCCAATGCCTCCAAAACCGCCTCAGCGGCCTTCTAGCGCCCTGAAGGAGGTCCGGCCATCCCTCTCCAGCACCCTACCCCCACGCGGCAGCGGTGGCACTACGGCCAGAGGTAGGATAAAGTAGCAATATTTACTACCGACTGATGCGGAGGCTCCCCACCATGCCCAACGTCGAGAAAGTCAGCATCGCGCTCACCCCGGAAATGGCGGCGGTGGTGCGGCAGGCCGTGGAGAGCGGCGACTACGCCAGCAACAGCGAGATCGTGCGGGAGGCGCTGCGGGACTGGAAGCTGAAACGCGCCTTGCAGCAGCAGGAAGTCGAGGAACTGCGCCGCCTGTGGCAAGAAGGGCTCCACAGCGGCCCGAGCCGGTTCGCGGGCATGGCCGACCTCAAGGCGGAAGCCCGCCGCCGTCTCGAAGCCCAGAGCCAGCCGGGAGCTTGAGGCGACATGACCATCGTCCAGAGGACGGCGCAGGCTGACGAAGACCTGATCGATATCTGGGTTTACATCGCCCAGGACAACCCCGACGCCGCCGACCACCTGCTCGACGAGTTCGAAAAGAAGTTCGCGCTGCTGGCCGGGCAGCCCCGACTCGGGGCTGCCCGGTCGGACATCGCGCCGGAGCTACGCCACTTTCCGGCGGGAAACTACCTGATCCTGTATCGAGAAACGGACGACGGCATCGAAGTGGTTCGCGTCGTTCACGGCGCACGCCGACTAAGCAACCTGTTCTAACCACTCCCGGCCAGGAGCTTATCGGCTACGCTTCCGCATCGCCCTTTTCGGCCAACAGCGCATCGCCGACCTCCTTCCAGTGCGCCCAGCGGCCGGGGTCTTCAGTCTTGGCGGCGGCGAGGAGCAAGCCGAGCAACTCGCCCCGGCTGCGATGGGCCAAGCCCGCCAGATCGAACAATACCCCCTGCTGAATCAGCCGATGGGCGCGGGCCTTGCGCTCTTCCTTGGCGGACTGGCGCTTATTCGCCTGGATCAACTTCGTTGCCGCCAAGCGCGCCTGAGCAGCCCGGTCATTGGCCTGTTCCAAGCGAACCAAGGCCGCCAGCAGTTGGTTATCCGCCGCCGAGCGGTCGGGCTTCTCGGCCAGCAGCACCAACAACTGCTGGGGTTCGGTGCTTGACTTCAAGCCCTTCAGCAACGCCACCCGGTTCATCAACCACTCATCGCGGTTCACGTTGAATCTCCTTCTGATCGAATTGCAGCCGCCCCTCACCCGGCAACCTTCCCAAAGCCTAGCGCCCCCTTCCCGCAGTGGCAATGGCGGCGTATCCTGCGCGCGGCGGCAACCGAACGGCGCACCGGGTGGGTTCTCTCCAAAGCCCGGTGGGAATCCCAGGCTTGGC
>DAOTGT010000396.1:0-2284 GCA_035447285.1 Candidatus Competibacter sp. | reverse complement strand
GGCGGTCACCACCAGATCGGAGCCGCGCACCATGTCGCCGCCGGCAAACACCTTGGGATTGGCGGTCTGAAACCTGCGTGCGCCGGCCGGCGTGGCGCGGACCCGGCCGCGATCGTCCACGGCGATGCCGAAGTCGGCGAACCACGGGGCCGGACTGGGCTGGAAGCCAAACGCGATGATCACCCGGTCGGCCGGAATGATCTCCTCCGAACCCGGCACGACTTCCGGAGCGCGGCGGCCACGGGCGTCGGCCGCGCCGAGTCGGGTGGCGCAGACCTTGACGCCCTCCACTCGTTCGTCACCGACGATCTCGATCGGTTGCCGGTTCCATAGAAACCGTACCCCCTCTTCCTTGGCGTTGGCGACTTCGCGGCGCGAGCCGGGCATGTTGGCCTCGTCGCGGCGATAAGCGCAGGTGACGCTGGCCGCGCCCTGCCGGACGGCGGTGCGATTGCAGTCCATCGCCGTGTCGCCGCCGCCCAGCACCACCACCCGCTGGTTCTGCATATCGACGAACTCGTGCGGGTCCCGCTCCAGCCCCAACAGCCGGTTGACGTTGGAAATCAGGTAGGGCAAGGCGTCGTGCACGCCCGACAAGCCCTCGCCGGGAAAGCCGCCCTTCATGAAAGTGTAGGTGCCCATGCCGAGAAACACGGCGTCGTACTGATCCAGCAGTTGCTGGAAAGCGAGGTCTCGGCCGATTTCGACCCCAAGGCGGAACTCGACGCCCATGCCCTCCATGATCTCGCGCCGGGTCTGTATCACCTCCTTTTCCAGCTTGAACGGCGGAATCCCGAAGGTCAGCAGCCCACCGATCTGCGGGTAGCGATCGAACACCACCGGCTTGACGCCGTTGCGCGCCAGGATATCGGCGCAGCCCAGTCCGGCCGGACCGGCGCCGACGATGGCGACCCGTTTGCCGGTGGGTGTCACGGCGGACAGATCGGGCCGCCAGCCAGCCTTGAGCGCCTCGTCGGTAATGTATTTCTCGACCGCGCCGATGGTGACCGCTCCAAAACCGTCATTCAGGGTGCAGTCGCCCTCGCACAACCGATCCTGCGGGCAAACCCGACCGCAAACCTCGGGCAGCGAGTTGGTGCGGTGGGACATTTCGGCGGCTTCGAACAGGTTGCCCTCGGCGACCAGTTGCAACCAATTGGGAATGTAGTTGTGGACCGGACACTTCCATTCGCAGTAGGGGTTGCCGCAATGCAGGCATCTTCCGGCCTGGGTCGCGGCGGACTGGGGGTTGAACTGCCCGTAGATTTCCCCGAACTCGACCACCCGCTCGCGGGCCGGTTTCTTGTTCGGGTCCTGACGGGGCACATCGATAAACAGCAAGGGCTTGGCTTTCGACATCGGTGCATCCAACGACAAAGAGGAATGAGAGAACTTGCCCGTGGGGACCCGCTTGACGGGCACCCCCACGGCTGCTTGGGTTCAGGCGGTGTCCGCGCGGGTCTTATGCCGCCTCGCGCAGCGTTTCCAGCAAGGATTCCAACTCGGCGGCTTTCGGCTTCACCAACCAGGTGCGGCTGGCGTAGTAGCGGAAGTCGTCGAGAATGGCCTGACCCCAGACGCTGCCGGTTTCGGCGACGTAATCCTCGATCAGTGCCAACAGGTAATTGCGCTGTGGCTCCATGTTCTCGGTGGCGATGCGGTGGATGTCGATCAGTTCATGGTTGTAGCGGTCCACGAAGGCGTTGTGCTCGTCCAGCACGAAGGCGAAACCACCGGTCATGCCGGCGCCGAAGTTGACGCCGGTCTCGCCCAGCACCACCACCACGCCGCCAGTCATGTACTCGCAGCCATGATCGCCGACCCCTTCCACCACCGCCAGCACCCCGGAATTGCGCACCGCGAAGCGCTCGCCGGCGGTCCCGGCGGCGTACAGGGTGCCGCCGGTGGCGCCGTACAGACAGGTGTTGCCGATGATCGGAGTACGATGGCCATCGAAACGGCTGTTTGCGGGCGGACGGATCACCAGCTTGCCTCCGACCATGCCCTTGCCGACATAGTCGTTGGCGTCGCCTTCCAGATAGAGATGCAAGCCTCCCGCGTTCCATACACCGAAGCTCTGGCCGGCGGTGCCGGTCAGCCGCAGCTTGATCGGTGCGCTCTCCATGCCCAAGTCGCCGTGGCGGCGGGCAATTTCGCCCGACAGCCGCGCACCGATGGAACGGTGGATGTTCTTGAGCGAATAGCTGAACTCGCCACCGGACTTGGCGGTAATGGCCGGCAGACAATCGCGCACCATCCGTTCGGCCAGTTCGCCCCGGTCGAA
>DAOTGT010000395.1:0-2295 GCA_035447285.1 Candidatus Competibacter sp. | reverse complement strand
TCGGTGTCGACCTCTTCGAAGGTCAACGGAGTCGCCGCGAAAACAGGCAGGGCAACCAGCAGCAGGACCGGTACAATAAGGGCGCGCATGATGAGGGATCTCCACGGACTCGCGCGGCTCCGGATAGAGCAGCGGCATTGTTGGGATAGGCAAAATCGATTTTAGTGGAAACGGGAAATGTTTGTCTGGCCGGTGCGGGTTTACTATGAGGATACCGATAGCGGCGGGGTGGTGTATTACGCTAACTATCTGAAGTTCATGGAGCGCGCTCGCACCGAGTGGTTGCGCGCCCGCGGTTTCGAGCAGGACGCCCTGCTGCGCGACCGGCGAGTGTTATTCGCGGTGCGGACGCTGAGCATGGACTATCATCGGCCGGCCCGGTTCAACGATCTGTTGGAAGTCATTAGCCAGGTCGCGGAAGTAGGCGGCGCCAGCCTCACTTTCGCCCAGAGCATCCGTCGGGCCGATTCCACTGAAGTGTTGTGCGGCGCGCGAGTCAAGGTCGCATGTATCGATGCGGAGAATTTCCGGGCACGCCGGTTGCCCCGGCAGTTGATGAGGGAGATTGTCGGTGACCCATGATTTGTCGTTCTGGAGCCTGATCGCTAACGCCAGCCTGATCGTGCAACTGGTCCTGTTGGGATTGGTGCTGATTTCGCTGAGCTCGTGGTGGGTGATCGGTAAGAAGGGCATGGTGTTGACTTCCGCGCGGCGGGCGGCGAACCAGTTCGAGGACGATTTTTGGTCGGGAATCGATCTGGCCTCGTTGTATGCGCGCATCAACCGCCAAAAGGAAGTGGTTTGGGGGATGGAGGCGATTTTCCTGGCGGGCTTTCAGGAGTTCCTGCGCTTGCGTTCCCAACCGACCGTGGACCCGGAGTCCGTGGTCAGCGGCGCGCAACGGGCGATGCGAGCGGCCGGTTCGCGCGAGTTGGACGACCTGGAGGTCTATCTGTCCCTGCTGGCGACGACGGGTTCCACCAGTCCGTACATCGGCTTGTTCGGCACGGTCTGGGGCATCATGAACGCGTTCCGGGCATTGGGCCTAGCGCAGCAGGCCACGCTGGCGCAGGTGGCGCCGGGTATCGCCGAGGCGCTGGTCGCGACCGCGATGGGTCTGTTCGCGGCCATCCCCGCGGTTATTTTCTACAACCGCTACGCGCATGAAGTCGACCGGTTGGCCAATCGCTATGAGACGTTTATGGAGGAGTTTTCCAATATCCTTCAGCGGCAGTCCTACCACTTGCGCAAAAGCTACGCCGAGGCCGCTCGTGCCCCGGTTGCCCAAGGTTAACTGGTCATGGCACGGCGCAGTTCGCATGGCCGCCTGAAAGCGGAAATCAACATTGTGCCCTACATCGACGTGATGTTGGTGTTGCTGGTCATTTTCATGGTCACCGCGCCACTGCTCAATCAGGGGGTGGAGGTGGATTTGCCCAAGGCGCCAGCGGAATCGTTGAACGACCGGGATCAAGCGTCCGAAGTGGTGGTGCTATCGGTGCAGAAGGATGGTGCCTGTTATCTGGGGATTGGTACGGAGAAAGCGCAACTGGTGGATTGCGACACCTTGGAGCCACGGCTGCAAAGCGTTGCGGAACTGATGGCGCACAAACCGCAACCACCAGTCTTGGTGCGTGCCGACCGGGAAGTCAAATACGATCAGGTCATCAAGGGCATGACCGCGCTGCGCAACGCCGGCGCGGTCAAGGTTGGTTTGTCCACGGCGCCTCCGGACGGATCGGCGAGCCAGCGGTAACCGCGGTTGATGCAACTCGGGCGTGGGGAAAAGTACCAAGACCTCGTGGCGACGGCGGTCACTATTGCCGTCCATGCTTTGGTCGGCCTATTTTTATTGTTGAATCTGAATATCACGGATGCGCTGCATCCCGAGCAGGTTGAGATCGAAGCGATTCCGGCCGAGGTGGTGGACGAAGTCGCGATTCGCGAAGAATTGGAGCGCTTGGCGGAGGAAGAGCGTCGCCAGCAACGCGCGGAAGCCGAGCGCCAGGCCGAACTGGCGCGAGCGGCGCGGGAGACGGAAGAGCGGCGACAGGCGGAACTTCGCCGTCAGCGCGAGGAAGAGAAGCGCGAGGCTGAGGAACGGCGTCAGGAAGAAGAAGCCAAACACAAAGCTGAAGAGCAACGCGAAGCGGCGGCGGAGGCGAAACGCAAAGCAGCCGAGGCAGCCAAACAGCAAGCAGAGGAGCAACGTCAAGCAGCTCTGGAAGCCAAGCGGCAGGCAGCGGCGGAAGCCAAGCAGGAAGCCAAGCGGCAGGCAGCGGCGGAAGCCAAGCG
>DAOTGT010000394.1:0-2303 GCA_035447285.1 Candidatus Competibacter sp. | reverse complement strand
GATGACCCATGGCGGTGAAGCGGATGCGGTCGGAACCCGTATCCGCGATAAACCACTGGCGTTTGTCGTCATTTGAATTCATGTCGGCCCTCCTGTGAAGCCATAGGATCAGGCTCGCATGAATTCCTGTTTTTGCAACCCCCGGGGGATACGCCAAACCCCAGCGGGGGTGGGGTGTGTCCCCGTTTTTTCAATTCCCTTTTTCTTAGGAGGACACGCCCCATGCAAAACAACCGTCATTATGTCCCATCACCGTCCTTCCGGGCGGTGGCGGAAATTGCCCAACATGTGGGTCGCGGCATGATCGTGGCCCGCTTCGAGGGCGTCCGCTTCCCCACGGGGACGGTTCAGGTGTGGGAGCTGACGCCGCACGCGCCAGCATCCGCCCATGACGACACAGCCTTGGTCGTCGCGGTCTTCCTGAAAGGCCGTGGCATCGATCGTTGGACGCCTCTCGATCAGGGATTCGAGGTGGCCATTGCCCACTTCCAGGGCTTGGCGGCTTCGGCAGCGCGTCGTGCAGATGAGGCGACGCCCGCCATCGCCGTTGCCGCGTGAGGAGGACGACCATGCGTCTCTCCCCCACGTCGGTTTTGAAGTACGAGACCTGCCCGCAGCAGTATTACCTCGAAGAAGTGCTGCGGATTCGCCCGGTGCATACTGCCGCCAACCTCGTGTTTGGTCGCGTGGTGCATCGGGTCGTGGAACAGGCGTTGCGCCAAATGTTCGCCGGCCAGCCCTTCGACGCGGGCGCGCAATTTGCCACCGACTGGCACACGGCGCGCGCGCAGGGCGGCATCGCCTATTCCGCGACGCAATCGCCGGAATCGCTGACCGAAACCGGCCAGGTCCTGGTCACGCAGTTTATGACACGCTGGCCCACTTTCGGCTGGCTGCCAGCGCTGGATGGCCAGGATCAACCGCTTCTGGAACTGAAGCTGGAGCTGAAGCTAACTGCCGGCCTGACCTATGTCGGTCGGTTTGACTTGGTGGCGTGCCACGTCGATGGGAACGTGGCCGCACTGGACCTGAAAACGCCCAGTAGCGCCACGGACCTCGATTGGCTGGCCGTCGCCGATCAACTGACCGGTTACCAGTGGCTGCTGGATGTCCATGCCGACCGGTTGGGGATTCCCCCGGTCGATCGCTTGGGCCTGGTCGAACTCATCAAACGCAAGGTGAGCAAGACCGGGAAAGGCCCGGAGGTGTGCGCACCCATCACCGCGCCACGCCGCCCGGCAACGGGCCTGAACGCCTATCGCCAAAAGGTGCTCTGGGTGGCCGAGGACATCGACCGCCAGCGCTTCTCTCGGCGCGGGCTGATGGCCCACAACTCCCCCTGCGGGCTGTGTGCCGTGAAGGGGTTGTGCCAGCAGGACGATCCAGACGGGTTGATCCTGCCGGATCAAACGTCCGCGAACACGCCACGCCAGGCGGCGTAGCGCATGCGTGGTTTTTTCAATCTTGCGGGGCGTCAAAAAGCGGCTCGGGGGTCATGCCCAGAGCGGCTAGAAGCGCCTCGAACACCTGATGACGCCGCTGGCGCCGTTCCCTCAGCGGCACGAGCGGCTGCCCCGTGAGGCCATCCACGATGAAGTTCAGATCGTGGATCACATCCACCGCCGCATCGTCCTTCTGCTCGCGGGCGGGGAGGCGATGATATTCGCATTGCGTCACCCAGGCGATAGCGTCTTTGACGGCCTCCAGGGTGCGTAACCGCCCAAGGTTCACGCCGGATTGGGCAAAACGCGCCGCCAGCGCCTTCTGTCCGGTCCGCGTGAACCGGACCCGCTGGGTGTGCGGGTCCCCCAGCAAATAGTGATCGAGGTCAAGAATCTCGCCTCGGTTCTTTTCATCACAATGCGCGTGCATGACGGTCTCCAAATGACAACGGAGATCAGCCTAGCACGGGTCTTTTTCCACGCAACCCCCCGGGGACTCACCTTCCCCGATGGGGCGAGGCGCGTCCCCATTTTTGCAAGGAGGACGCCATGCAATTGAGCTTTCTCGAAAGCTTGCCGGTCGTCACGCCGACGCCGGCGCCCGCGCCCGCGCCCAGCCAACCCAAGGCCCCGATCGACCGGCCCGCCCAATACCGGGACTGGCAGGACGACCGGGCCTGGCTGGAAACCCATACGGAAGAACTCCAGGTGTGGTTTCTGTTCCGCCACTTGCGCCTGCTCGCCGATCCCTTGGTCGGCGATACGGAGCGAAAGGATTTTCTGGACTGGCTGATGGCGGATTCCATGCCGCCGGAACCGTTCAGTTTCATCGCGTGCGCGCGGGCCTATGACCCGCGCATC
>DAOTGT010000393.1:0-2303 GCA_035447285.1 Candidatus Competibacter sp. | reverse complement strand
CGCCGCCATGTTCCTGTTGAACGCCCCGCCGCAAAGCGCGTAATTCGCATTTGAGTAGCGCCTAAAGTAACCTCATCGAATTGCGCTCGGTCGATCTCCATGACGGCGTCGCCGTCGATTTCAACTGCTGCTTATTCGACCAATTCGATGCCCATTCCACGAACCACGCTGGAGCAATGGCAGGTCTTGCAGGCCATTGTGGAATGCGGCGGTTTTGCCCAAGCCGCCGCCGCGCTGCATCGCAGTCAGTCGGCGATCAGTTACGCCGTGGCGCGTTTGCAGGCCCAATTGGGCGTGGATCTGCTGGTCCCGGACGGTCGCCGCATGGTGTTGACCCCGGCTGGCGAGGCGTTGCTGCGGGACGCTCGGCCGCTGCTGGATACCGCATTGCGCCTGGAGCGGCGCGCCCGCGCGTTGCTCCAGGGCTGGGAACCCGAAGTACGGCTGGCGGTGGATGGACTGTGTCCCACTGCCCCGTTGCTGGCCGCGCTGGCGGCGTTCGCGGCGCAATGCCTGGCGACGCGCCTACAGTTGCATGAGGAAATGCTATCGGGCGCCGAGGACGCCTTGCTGCGCGGCGAAGTCGATTTGGCGCTAGTGACTCGGGTACCGCCGGGTTTTCTGGGCGACGCCATCGCCGAAGCTGAATTCGTGGCGGTGGCCGCGCCCGACCATCCTCTGCACCAGCGCGGCGAGGCGTTGAGCGCCGCCGACCTGGAAAACGCCACTCAAGTGGTGGTGCGCGATTCCGGTGCCCGCCAGCCGCGCGACGAAGGCTGGCTGTCTGCCCGGCGCTGGACGGTCAGCCACCCGGACACGGCGCTGGCGCTGGTTAGCGCGGGTTTGGCGTTCAGTTGGCTGCCGCGCCATTCGATTCAAGAACAGTTGGACGCCGGCCAGTTGCTGCCCTTGCCTTTGACCAGCGGCGCCCGCCATCGTCGGGCGCTCTACCTGGTGGTGGCCGATGAAACCGGGGCGGGTCCGGCCGCGCGGGCGCTGGCCGCCGCCTTGCGCACCCATCTGAACGCTTTTTTGCCATCGACCGGCGGCTGATCGCGCCGGGTCGGATGCCCGTTGTGCCCGCCGCCGGAACGGCGGGTACGGGTTCACGCCCCGGTTGGGAATGGATTCCGCTCGCTGAAGCCGGCTTGATGCCAGTAAGGGTAAATCCTTGGCACGGCACTAGCCTGATCCAGTTTCGCGACTTGTTCGGCCGTAAGGCTCCAGCCGACGGCGCCCAGGTTGTCGCGGAGCTGGTTCTCGTCGCGCGCGCCGATGATGACCGTGGCGATGGAGGGGCGCCCCAAGAGCCAATTGAGTGCGATCTGGGGAATGGTCTTGCCGGTTTCGGCGGCCACTTCGTCCAGCGCATCCACGACCTTGAACAAATACTCCTCCGAGACCTGAGGCCCCGCGCTGGTGGCGACCGAACTTTGCAAGCGGCTGGCCGTGGGCAGTGGCTGGCCGCGGCGGATGCGGCCGGTGAGCCGTCCCCATCCCAGCGGGCTCCAAACCACGCAACCAACCCCTTGGTCGAGGGCCAGCGGCATCAATTCCCACTCGTATTCCCGGCCTACCAGCGAATAGTACGCCTGATGCGCCACGTAGCGCGTCCAGCCGTACCGTTCCGCGACCGCCAAGGACTTCATCAGGTGCCAACCCGAGAAATTCGAGCAACCTACGTAACGGAGCTTGCCGGCCGTGACCAGATCATCGAGGGTACGCAAGGTCTCTTCGACCGGCGTGGCCGCGTCGAAGCCGTGGAGTTGAAACAGATCGATATAGTCGGTGCCTAGACGACGCAAGGCGCTATCGACGGATCGAATGAGATGATGGCGCGAGGAGCCGACCTCGTTGGCGCCGGCACCACTACGGAAGGTGGCCTTGGTGGAAATCAGCACCTGGTCGCGACGGCCTTTGATGGCCGCGCCCAGAATTTCCTCGGCCGCGCCGTCCGAATAGATGTCGGCGGAGTCGAACATGTTCAAACCCGCTTCGAGGCAGAGATCGACCAAGCGTTTGGCCTCGGCGACATCGGTACTACCCCAAGCCTTGAACAGTTCGCCCCGGCCGCCAAAGGTGCCCGTGCCCAAGGTCAGGACGGGAACTTTGAAACCCGAAGCGCCTAAAAATCGGTAGTCCATGAGTCTGTTACCTCGCAAGCTTGCATGAGTGGAAATATAACAACCAGGATTGGGACACCATTCGGTTTGTTTGATTCGCAAACCGGATTTCCCGATTCGACACTGTTATGCTTAAATGACGATTCAATGAAGCGGGGGTGCTCCCTACCGGGAGCTGAG
>DAOTGT010000392.1:0-2347 GCA_035447285.1 Candidatus Competibacter sp. | reverse complement strand
CCGTCGGGGTTGAACCAAAGAATGTCGCGGACGCCGTCGCCATGGATACCGCGAAAAAAATGCCGACGGCGAAACGTGGGATGCCGGCGACGAATTTGGATCAGGTGCTGGGTGAACACCAGCAACTCGCGATTCTCCCGCAACCAGGCCAGATCCCAATTCAGCCAACTGAGTTCGTTGTCCTGGCAATAGGCATTGTTGTTGCCGCGTTGGGTGCGGCCGACCTCGTCGCCGGCCAGCAACATCGGCACACCCTGCGACAGCAGCAGGGTCGCCAGCAGATTACGCCGTTGGTGCAAGCGCAGCGCCAGCACGACCGGATCGTTGGTATCGCCCTCCGCCCCGCAGTTCCAACTGCGGTTGTGCGAATCGCCGTCCTGGTTGTTCTCGCCGTTGGCTTCGTTGTGACGCTCGTTGTGGCTGACCAGATCGTACAGGGTGAACCCATCGTGGGCGGTGATGAAATTGATGCTGGCGTGCGGGCGGCGGCCGTTGTGTTGGTACAGATCGGCGGAACCGGTCAAGCGATAGGCCAGCTCGCCGATCAATCCGCCCTCACCGCGCCAATAGTCGCGCACCACGTCGCGATACTTGCCGTTCCACTCGCTCCAACCGACCGGAAACTGGCCGACCTGATAGCCGTTCTCGCCCACGTCCCATGGCTCGGCGATCAACTTGACCTGCGATAGCACCGGGTCCTGCTGGATCACGTCCATGAACGTGCCGTTCTGATCGATCGTACCGTCCGCTTCCCGCGCCAGCACGGCAGCCAAGTCGAAGCGGAAACCGTCCACATGCATCTCTTGCACCCAATAACGCAAACTGTCCATCACCATCTGCAACACCCGGGGATGGGCAGTGTTCAGGGTGTTGCCGCAGCCGGTGTAATCCATGGTGTAGCGCGGATGCTCGGGCGACAAGCGGTAATAACTGGCATTGTCGATGCCGCGAAAACTCAGGGTCGGACCCATCTGATTGCCCTCGGCGGTGTGGTTGTAGACCACGTCGAGGATCACTTCGATGCCGGCCGAGTGTAGCGACTTGACCATGCTCTTGAATTCGGCGACCGGATTGTCGGTGGCGGCGTAGCGCGGGTCCGGAGCGAAATAGCCGAGTGGGCTGTAGCCCCAATAGTTGCGCAGGCCGCGATCCAGCAGATGACGTTCGTCGATGAAGTACTGGATCGGCAGCAACTCCACCGCCGTCACTCCCAGCGCCTTGAGATAATCGATCACCGGCCCGCAGGCCAGTCCGGCGTAACTGCCACGCAGGTTGGCCGGCACATCGGGATGGCGCATGGTGAAACCGCGCACATGCAGTTCGTAGATGAGCGTGTCGTGCCAGGGCGTGCGCGGCGGCCGGTCGTCACCCCAGAAAAAGGCGGTATCCGCCACCAGACACTTGGGCATGCCCGGTCCGCTGTTGCGGGTACTGAAGCTCAGATCCTCGGTGCGACCACCGATCCGGTAGCCGAACTGGGCATCGCTCCATTGAATCTGGCCGACGATGGCCTTGGCGTAGGGATCGAGCAACAGCTTATGCGCGTTGAATCGGTGACCTTCCTCCGGCCGATGCGGCCCCTGCACCCGGTAACCATACAGCAGGCCGGGTCGAGCGTCCGGCAGATAACCGTGCCAGACTCGGCCGGTTTGTTCGCGCAGGGGGATTTGCTCGATTTCATGTTTGCCCCGCGCATCGAACAGACACAACACCACCTGCTCGGCGTGTTCCGAAAACAGCGCGAAGTTGACGCCCTCGCCGTCCCAATTCGCGCCCAGTGGATACGGCCGACCGGGCCAGACGACGGTGTTGGATGGACTGCTCATCGGCTCCAATCCCTATAAGGGGATAACGGAATAGGGGACGGGAAACCGGGATGGAAAAAAACCGGACACCCGAGACCCGCCCCCTGCCCTCACTCGCTAAACGCCCGCATGGCCGAGGTGACTTCGCCCGGCCCGACCACCGTAATACCGCCCTGGGTCACTTCGTATAGTTTGCGATCCTGTTCGAGATCGTAGCCGATGCGAGTGCCCGCCTCGATCACGTTGTAACCGCCGATGATGGCACGCCGCAACCGGGCACCGCGTTTGATGTGGACATAGTCCTGAATCAAGCAATCCTCGATCTCCACATCGTCTTCGATCGTGACTTCGCGGCGAATGATGGTATTGACGATGGTGGCCTGACGCACCATTGAACCAGCGGCGATCACGCTATTCTGAATCTTGGCGTCCATCAAGCGCGCTACCGGCCCCTGATAGTTACTGGAAAAGATCCGCCACTGCGGGTTGAACATGTCGAAGCGCGGCGTCTCGCCCAGCAGATCCTGATGGGCATTGAAGTA
>DAOTGT010000391.1:0-2352 GCA_035447285.1 Candidatus Competibacter sp. | reverse complement strand
TGGCCGCATCCGCCGGTGGCGTTATCGGTTGCTCGACTTCCAGGGCCGCGACCAGGGCCGCCAGGTTGTCCCGACTGCCGGGATAAACCGTGCTGAGCGCCTGCTCGATGCGGATATCCTCCAGCAAGTTGCTGAAGTCACCCGCCACGCCGTCCGGCTTCGGGACCGCGAAGTCCGTGTACCGGATGTGCGCGGCCTCATGGTCGATGTAGCCATTGGCCAAGACGGCGAACGCGGCATCGTCCGCTGGTAAAGCCGGCAGATAGATGATTTGGCCATCGGTTTGGGCCTCGTCGGCGCCAATCACCACCTGGACGCCGAGCCGGCGACCCAACATCTGGGCGAGGATCGGTAACGCGCCCAGCAAGGGGTTCTTTTTCATGATGCCTCCTGATGAAGTAAAAGGACGCACCGCGCCCCCGAGGGGACGTAGGCGTCCCCGTGGGGAAAGAGTGACTTAGAAAAACCAGCCGGTGTCCGCCGTGGACGCGGCCGGTTCGGCTTCAGCTTCAGCTTCAGCTTCAGCTTCAACTTCATCTTCAGCTTCAACAACAACCGGGGAGACCGGTTCGTCGTCCTCGATGAACGCGGGCGCTTCCGCGTCCATCGGGGATGCCGAGGCCCGCTCGGGGGTCAGGGTGGACGAGGGTTCCGGGATCAATTCCAGGGTCAATTCCGGGGTCAATTCCTCGGTCAGTTCCTCGGGCAATTCCTCCGCGTCCAGGTGAGACGCGGGCGTGGAGGTGAGGCTGTTGAGCAGCCCCAGTCGCGCTTGCGGGGCTTCCCAAACCGGGGTGCTCTCCGCCCAGGTCCGTAGCCCATCCGGTTGGGCGGCCAGACTGAGAAACTGGGTCAGCCCGGCCAACACGCCGTTGGCGATCGGCCCCTGGGTTGGGACCTGGGACACCCGCCGGTCAATCTCGCCGACGATCGCTTGAAAGCGGCTGTCGAGAAAGGTCAGCCCCTCCAGCTTGTCGCGGATGGACGCCAGCGGACTGAGCGCCCGCCGGGTGACGGCGGTCTTGCCCTGAAACGAGCGTTCCAGGGTTTCGCGCGCCACGCTGGCGATCTCGTGGAGGACCTGCCCGCTCAGGCCGGACAGCGCCTGGGACAGACCCGAATGGTCAACCACCGCCGGGTCGGGCGCGGCGAAGCGCACGGCCTGGATAGCGAAACGCAGCCGGCCGCCGACGTACTCCGCCGGAACCCGCGCGTCCTGGATCAGGCGTTGCCACTCCGGGGGCTGTTGCTGGGTCCAGGCGGCCAATTGCGTGTCGTAGCCGGCCAGGAACGCCGTGCGGGCGTCCTGGTAGCGTTGACCGAGCCTATCCAGTTCGGCCAGCAGCGCCGGCGCTTTCGCCACCGGCACGGCATAGCCGCCCAGGAAGCGCGTCCCCACCGCCAGACAAAGACGACGGGCCGCGCTGCGGATCGATCCGAAGGCTTTCAACGCTTCGGGATCGACCAACTGCTTGTCCCCCAGCGAGACCAGGGTCTCCGGCGGGAGTTGTGACCGGTCCAGTCCGAGGTCTTCGGGAGTCAGGGTCTTCTTGCCCGACCAGTTGGTGATGTCCACATTGACGAACATCAGTTGGTCGGAGAGCCAATCCAAGCTTTGCGGTTGCATGACGTTCTCCTCAAAATAAAAGGCGAACGCCACGCGCACCCCTGGGGGCGAATGTGGACGTCCGCCCGGGGGGTGGAATTTCAGAAGAACCAACCGCCGCCGTTTGTAGCGGTGAGCAGTTGACTCAGGTCTTGGGGTTTTAAGCCCAAGGTTTCCAGGATCGCCGGGTCCTCCGGCAGTTGGGGCGGCCAGGCGGTAACCGGCTGCCCCTGTTCATCCGCCAGTCGCACCAGCGGACAGGCTCGCGTCAGTAGCAGCCAGAAGGCGATCATCGGCCGGTGGCCGTCCGTGATCGTGAGCGAACCGGTCGCTTGCGTGATCACCACTGACCGCAACTGGGAGGCGTCAGTGTCTGATTCGATCGTGGGGAGCGACCAGCCCACCCGCGCCAATTGCGCTGCCACGGGGCGGAGCGCGGCTTCCAGTTGCGCCTGCTGGGCGGCCTCATCCATCTCCGGCTCCGGTCGCCACCGCCAGTACAGGAAGGGCAGCGCCGGCGGCGCGGACGGGGGCGGCGCGGAAGACGCCGGTACAACCCCCGAGGGGGTCACCCGCTGCAAGCCGCGCCGATTGTCGGCCAGCCAGAATTCGCCCAGGGCCTGGTAGCCCTTGACGCATTTCTCCGCTTCCCGCCGTTCGGCTTCCCGCGCCGGGTTCCGGTCGTGACACTGGGCCGCCGGCGTCTCGGCTTGGCGCAGCGCCGAACCGGTACGGCCATAGAAGAC
>DAOTGT010000390.1:0-2359 GCA_035447285.1 Candidatus Competibacter sp. | reverse complement strand
CCCACCAAGAAGAGCAGAGATTCAATTTTTTAACCGTTTTTGTAACCGGTTTCATTAAGCATCCTCGCGGAGACGATAACCCTAATAAGTTAAGCCTGCTTAAAATTAATTTATTGATTTTAATAAATTAATAAAAAGACAAGCTGCGAAATCTGACGTAAACAAGGGAAACCCGATGGATCATATTGACATCATTGCTTTGAATGAGGTGATAGCGACCTTCGCTACCAAGGACTCGAGTGAACGATCCTTGATCGGGCATCCCCAAGTGTGGAATACGGGATTTGCGGTTATTAGACTCGCGGAACTCCTCGCGAAGGAAAAGCGTAGCGTCAGAGAATTCTTCTCCGAGAGGAAGATACTTACCAAAACCCTCGGTGTTCTCGGTATGGATCTCATCGGTCATGTGGTTGCTTGTCAAGCTGGTATGGACTTCGGCATGAAAATCCTCTACCACCATGTGCATTCGGTGCCTGAGGTTGAGGTTGCCTGTAATGCTTGCCTGCTCTCTCTCGACGAGGTACTGCGACAAGCCGACCTCGTCTGCGTCGCGCTACCCTTGCTCCGTGCGGCAGAAACGCTGATGCGCGAGCAAAAACTTATATCATCGAATTCGCAAACAATCTTCCTGGCTTGGCAGCGTTTGCCACCCATCGAGGTCTCCGTCGCTCATTTGAGCGCACGTTATGCCGAACACATCCATCTGGATGAACTGGCCCTTGTGGCCGGGATCAGCAAATTCCATCTTGTGCGGTTGTTCACCACAACGCTGGGCATAACGCCGCATCGCTACCAAATGCTGCTGAAGGTATTGCATGCTAAGGAAATGTTACGACATGGTGATCCAATTGGGGAGGTGGCGTTTCACGTTGGCTTTTGTGATCAGAGCCACTTTCATCGGTACTTTTCCCAGATAGTCGGTATAACACCAGGCCAGTATCAAAAAAAGACACAGATTGGGAATCGGCGCAATTTTATCCAAGACATCAAGTAACACGGACTTGTAGAGTTTTTTCCGTTCATTGTTTATCGGCTGCGCTGGTGACTGACAAACGGGTGGTTATCCGTACTCGATGGTAATCGCATGGCTCTCACTAAAATCGAAGACGCGACGATAACCGATCCATCGGTTGCCACGATTGTCATTCCGTTCGAGACCTGTGGTGGTTTGCCGTGCCCGTGGACTCAGGTGGAGAGTCCCTCCGATCGCTGGCCGCAGGCTGCGGGGGAGCTTGGCGGACGGGGATATGGACGGGCGCGGCATTTTTTTAGTGTCGGCGCCACGATCCAACCCGATGCAATCATCCTCGGCGACCCGAGATGCCGCCAGGAAGACCTGACATGCACCGTAACCACAACGCCAAGATTGTGGCCATCCTGGGACTGGCCAGCGCCGACCGCCAAACCATCGAAGCCCTGTCATGACGGCGCCGACCCGCCGCGGTTCGCGATCACGGTCGCCTATACCCGTTGCGGTTCCTCGGCGCCGCATACAGTGCGCGAGCGGCCCAAAGAAGGAGGGCGGTCGTGATAACCCGCCGCATCGGACCCAGGCGTGGAAAAAGCGCGTCTCACCCCAACGGCGGACTTACCGTGCCCGTCCTTCCACGATCCGACAATGTGCTTGCTGCTGCGGCTTGCCCCCACTGCCAGCGGGATGTGACCGAGTATCGTTTCACCACCGATGGTGGTCTGCCCATCATTACCTATCATTGTCTAGAGCATGGCGACGTAATCCCCGTGCGCGGCATTCTCGCGCGTGACCACCCATAACCAACAACCGAGGAGAAGAACTCGTGGCAACCAATCGCGATCTGGATCCGCTGGAAACCCAAGAGTGGCTCGACGCCCTGCGCGCTGTCCAGCAACACCAGGGCCCGGAACGGGCCAATTTTCTGGTGGACACGCTGGTGCAGGAGGCGCGGCGCCAAGGCATTTACATTCCCGCGTCGCTGAACACCGCTTACCGCAACACCATCGCACCCGAGAACGAGGCGCGCACGCCGGGCGACCGGGACATCGAACACAAAATCCGTTCCGCCATCCGCTGGAACGCGATGGCGATCATCCTGCGCGCCAACCAGGAATCGTCCGAACTGGGTGGCCACATCGCCAGCTTCCAGTCGTCCGCGCTGCTCTACGACATCGGCTTCGGTCACTTCTGGCACGCGCCGACGGAACATCACGGCGGCGACTTGATCTATTTCCAGGGCCATTCCGCGCCGGGTTTTTATGCCCGAGCTTTCCTCGAAGGCCGGCTGACCGAGGAGCAATTGCTCAATTTCCGCCAGGAAACCGAAGGCCAGGGACTGTCCTCCTACCCGCATCCGTGGCTGATGCCGGAATTCTGGCAATTCCC
>DAOTGT010000389.1:0-2376 GCA_035447285.1 Candidatus Competibacter sp. | reverse complement strand
CGGTCAGCGGCCACCGCGCCTGGTTGCGCACGCCGAAAGGCGGGGAGGTGACCGTAGTCGCCGGTGAGCGGCTGAAAGCGCTGGGCGCGGTGCGGGCGGTCAATGCTCGCCAGGGCATCGTGGTGATGAGCGACGGCCGGGTGGTGCGGTAGGTAACGATGGGCTTCGATGTGGCACGGTCCCCGGCTGGCGGTGCGACCTCAAAACGAATTTGCGCCACTGTGCGGCCGGCCTAACGCTGAAGGGTTCGGTGGGTCGTTGGTTGGGAGACCGCATTTTGCTATGTGAGTGGCGTCATTAAGTCCGGTCCCTCGCTGCCGGGACGGTTCACCGCCGTGCCCACCGGCCAGACCCGCAGCCGCTCGGGCGCGCAGGGTACCAACAAGGGTTGTAGGATGGCGGGATCGGTCAGGGCCGGATCGAGCCACAAGGCTTCGTCCGCGCGCGCCAGGATCACCGGCATCCGATCATGAAGAGGGGTGATGGTGGCGTTCGCGGTCGTGACCACGATCGTACAAGATTCCACGACGGTTCCGTCCCGCTCCCAGCGTTCCCAGAGCCCGGCGAAGGCAAACGGTTCGCCGTCGGTCGGTGCAATGCAATACGGTTGCTTGCGTTTCCCGACCGTGCGCCATTCATAGAAGCCATCGGCGGGAATCAGGCACCGGCGCCGGCGGAAGGCGTGACGGTAGGTCGGTTTGTCCGCCACGGTCTCGGCGCGGGCGTTGAATGTGCTGTACGCCGTGCGCGGTTCCGGCGACCACGCCGGCACCAGACCCCAGCGCAGGGCGACGAACTCCCGATGGCCAGCGTGGGTAACCCGGATCACCCCCACGGATTGACTGGGCGCGACGTTGTAGCGGGGTGTCAGGTCCGGGATGATCGGCAGATGAAAGCGTTCGGCCAATGCCTCGCCGCTTGTGCATTGGATGAAGCGACCACACATGGCCAGCGCTCCTCTTTTCTATCGGAATGAGAGTGCGTCGATGGGATCCGCGGGAACCGACCGCCGATCGGCACTGACGACGGGTAGCGCGTCCCAGCGGCTGGTGTAGGCCGGTGAACGGCGGTCCTGGCGCATGGCCCAAGGCTGGAGAAAACCCTCGCGAGCCAGGCGCAGCGTGCCTCGGCCCCAGCGGGCATTGACCTGATCCAACACCGTAAGCCGTGCCGCCGCGCGGTCGTCATCGCCCGCCGTGATCCAATCGCGCTGAGCGCGCGCCGCTGGCGTCAAGTCCAGTAGCATGACCCCCGCACCCTGGTAGCGCCGGCCGGGCTGGACCAGCGTTGCAACCCCGCGCATGGCGGCATGCGTCAACGCGGCGCTGTCGGCGCTGGGGATGGCCAGTCGGATCAGGCCGATGATTGGGGCGGGCGCCGTCGCGGCGCCTTCCCGGTGCGGACGCAGCAGGATCTGTAGGGCCTGGGCCTGACTACCCTGGCGGCGGAGCCGGGCGGCGGCGCGAGCCACATGATGGGCGACGGCGGCTTGCAATTCCTCCAGCGCGGTGACCGGCCGACCGAATGACCGAGAGGCGATGAACTGCTGTTTGGGTGGCACGATCTCCGCCCACTCCAGGCAGGTCACTCCGCGCAACTCCCAGACGATCCGTTCCAGGACTACCCCGAAGCGCCGGCGCAAGGTTTTGGAGTCGGCGTCTCGCAAGTCCCTGGCGGTGAGGATGCCCAGGGCGCGCAGCCGGGCTGCCCAGCGCGGGCCGATGCCCCACACCGTTGCCACGTCCAGCTCGGCCAATAGCGCCGCTTGCTGGTCGGGCGCCAGTGCGCTGAAGTGACACACACCCGTCCATTCCGACCGCCGCTTGGCGCAGTGATTCGCCACCTTGGCCAGGGTCTGGGTGGCGGCGATTCCGACGCCGACCGGCAAGCCCAGCCAACGTTGGACTTGCGCCCGCATGGCTTGGCCGTAAGTGGTGAAGTCATATCGCTTCAGGCCGGACAGGTCGAGAAAACATTCATCGATGGAGTAGATTGCCTGCCGGGGTGAGAACTGACTTAGCACCGCCATCAATCGGGCGCTGAGATCGGCGTATAGCGCATAGTTGCTGGAACGGGCGATGATGCCGTGACGGCGGGCTAGATCTCGGCATTGAAACCAGGGCACCCCCATCGGAATGCCGAGGGTTTTCGCTTCCGGCGAACGGGCCACCACGCAGCCGTCGTTGTTGGACAACACCACCACCGGGCGGTCTTCGAGGCGAGGATCGAAGACCCGCTCGCAGGCCACGTAGAAGTGATTGGCGTCAATCAAGGCGAGCACGGTGGAGGCCTTGGTTGCGCGCAACCGGCGGTAAACTGTCCGGTCGCGCTTGGGCGGCGTTCAAGGCTGCTGATACGTGATCGCGCACAAGGTCG
>DAOTGT010000388.1:0-2382 GCA_035447285.1 Candidatus Competibacter sp. | reverse complement strand
GCATTCGGGATCGCGGACAGCAAACCATCGTAACGCGCAAGACCAGCACTGGCAGTGGCCGATTAACGGAATCAAGCGTGACCAATCGAGTCCTTCTTTGGGGGGAAACTGCCCTAAATGATATTGAACGGGCCACGTTGTCATGGTTGATCTTCACATGAACGTTGTTTGACGAAGGGTTGAAAGCTCTTCGTCAATCGCACCACTACCATATACAAGCCAGCCACCCGCCCCAACTCAGCAGGCAACGCAAGGCGGGATTTTCAGAACTTCATATCCTCGAAGAACTTCTTGACGCCATCCAGCCAGCTACCCTGCTGCGGCGTGTGGCGCTCGCCGCTGGCTTCCATGGTGGCCGCGAACTTCTCCAGCAGTTCCTTCTGTTCCCGCGTCAGGTTGACCGGGGTTTCGACCACGATCCGGCACAGCAGATCGCCAGTCGGCCCGCCGCGCACCGGCTTGACGCCCTTGCCGCGCAAGCGGAATACCTTGCTGGTCTGGGTCTCCGGCGGAATCTTCAGGCTCAGTCGCCCGTCCAGGGTCGGCACCTCCAGCTCGCCACCGAGCGCGGCGGTGTGGAAACCGATCGGCACCTCGCAGTACAGATCGTTATCCTCGCGGGTAAAGATCGGGTGCGGCTTCACCTGGATCTGCACATACAGATCGCCCGGCGAGCCGCCGTGCTCGCCCACCTCGCCCTCGCCCGTCAGCCGGATACGGTCGCCGTTGTCCACTCCGGCCGGTACCTTGACCGACAGCGTCTTCTGCTCCTCGATCCGACCGCTGCCACGGCAGGTCTCGCAGGGGTCGGGAATGATCGTCCCTCGTCCCTGGCAGCGTGGGCAGGCCTGCTGGATCGAGAAAAAACCCTGTTGCATCCGCACCTGACCGGCCCCACGGCAAGTGGGACAAGTGGTGGGCTTGGTGCCCGGCTTGGCGCCGCTGCCAGCGCAGGTCGCGCAGGAGACCAGCGTCGGCACGCGAATCTTGGCGGTGGTGCCGAATACCGCTTCTTCCAGCGTCAAATCCAGGGTGTAGCGCAGATCGGCCCCGCGATAGTTCTGGCCGCCGCCACCGGCACCCCGCATCCCGCCAAAAATGTCGCGAAACACGCCACCGAATATGTCGCCCAGGTCGGCGGCCTCACCGAAGCCGCCGAAGCCGCCGCCCGCCGTGCCGTCCACCCCCGCGTGGCCGAACTGGTCGTAAGCCGTCCGCTTACGTGAGTCGCTCAGCACCTCGTAAGCCTCCTTGGCTTCCTTGAACCGCTCCTCGGCCACTTGATCGCCGGGGTTTCGGTCGGGATGCAACTTCATCGCCAGCCGCCGGTAGGCTTGCTTGACTTCGGCTTCGCTGGCGTTGCGAGCCACGTTGAGAACTTCGTAATAATCGCGCTTGGACATGGGGTTGCGTTGCGAGTGCCTGCCAGGTTATGTCATCCAGAACCGAAAACCCGGGAACGCTCACGCGTTCCCGGATTCGCAGTTTACCGCAAGTACGGCGTTTACTTCTTCACTTCCTCGAACTCGGCGTCCACCACACCGTCATCGGCCGGCTTATGGCCACTACCCGCGCCACCATGCGGCCCGTCCGAACCGCCGCCGTGCGGCCCGTCGCCCGACTGGCCGTAGACCCGCTCGGCCATCTTGCCGGACAGTTCGGCCAGCGTCCGGGTCTTGGCCTCAATGGCGCTCATGTTGTCGGTCTTAACGGTGGTGCGCAGATCGCTGATCGCCGACTCGATCGCCGCGCGCTCGCCGCCTTCGATCTTGTCGCCCAGATCCCGCAGGGTCTTCTCGGTGGCGTGGATCAGATTCTCGGCCTGATTGCGCGCGTTGACCAGTTCGTGGAACTTTTTGTCCTCTTCCGCGTGCGCCTCGGCATCGCCGACCATCCGCTTGATCTCATCCTCGGACAGACCGGAGGACGCCTTGATCACGATCCGGTTTTCCTTGCCGGTCGCCTTGTCCTTGGCGGACACATGCAGAATGCCATTGGCGTCGATATCGAAGATCACCTCGATCTGCGGCACGCCGCGCGGGGCCGGCGGAATGTCCTGCAAATCGAACTTGCCCAGCGACTTGTTGGCCGAGGCCATCTCGCGCTCGCCCTGCAACACATGCACGGTCACCGCGGTCTGGTTGTCGTCGGCGGTCGAGAACACCTGCTGCGCCTTGGTCGGAATCGTGGTGTTCTTCTCGATCAGCTTGGTCATCACGCCGCCCAGGGTTTCGATACCCAGGCTCAGCGGGGTCACGTCGAGCAGCAGCACGTCCTTGACCGAACCGCCCAGCACCCCGCCCTGAATCGCGGCGCCGACCGCGACAGCTTCATCGGGGTTCACGTCCTTGCGCGGTTCCTTGCCGAAAAACTCGCGCACCT
>DAOTGT010000387.1:0-2384 GCA_035447285.1 Candidatus Competibacter sp. | reverse complement strand
ACGCCGAAACCCACCGAGTGATGGTTGCGCCCGGTGATCAGCGCGGCACGGGTCGGCGAGCACAGCGAGGTGGAGAAAATGCGGTTGTAGCGCAGTCCATTCTCCGCGATCCGGTCCATCGCGGGCGTCGGAATCACGCCGCCGAAGGTGCTGGGAACGCCGAAGCCGGCGTCATCGGTGAGGATGAGCAAGATATTCGGCGCACCCTTGGGAGGCACGACACGCGGTGCCCACCATTGTTTGGAATTCAGGGCATCGTCCTTGATCACGCCGTCGAACTTCGGCTGGGGTGCGGGAAGCTGGTTACCGGGAATGGTGGTCGTGGCACTGGGTGAGCCCAGGACACCGGTGACCTCCACTTTGGTACCGCTCGACGTCCCCGCCGGAATGACCAGCTGCTGGCCGATTTCAATCTCGTTCGAACTGAGTTTGTTCTGCTCCTTCAGCATGGCCACGGCGACCCCGAAGCGTACGGCAATCGCGTCCAGATCATCGCCTTCGACCACCTTATAGGTGGCGGTCATGGCGTCGTATTGACCTTGCGCGTGGTGGCGCGGTCCTAGGTCGGCGGCTTGGGCGCCGCCGATAACAAGACCGGTCACCAGGATCAAGGCTAAACAGATAGGTTTTTTCATCATGCCATTCTCACTCCAGACATGTGATTTGTCAGGCTAACAGATTGAAAAAACTAGATATAACCCCCCCTCTCGCAAAGGGAAAGGGGAGTTATGATGCGGTCTCCTTATTCCTGCTTGTTTTGGAACCACGGGCCGGGGCCGGCCGTCGGTTCGACCGACACGGCCAGTTCCTGGGTATAGGTCGCCCGGACTTGATCACCCGCCTTCAGGTCCTTGATATCCATGTCGGCTGGAATCTTCAGGGTCACGTGATGGACCGCGCCCTGGATCAGCACCGTACGTTTTTCCTTGTTGATGGCGAGCACGGTACCAACCATCTGCACTTTCTCTTCCACCACGCCAGCCGGCATCGCACCCTCCGGCGCGCGACCGGCGCTGACGGTGACTAGCCGGGCGTTAACGCCCGTGCCTTTGACGACTTCGAGTGATACCGCCAGCGCCTGGCGATAGGTGGCCACCACCGTGTCACCAGCCTTCACCTGCGCCAGGTTACGCACTTCGTCGCCGACCTGAATGGTGAAAGGCTTGCCATCCTCGCCCTTCAGGGTGAGCGTCCGATGCCTTTGATCCACTTCCAGCACCATCGCGGTGGCGGTCATCTTCTCACCGACATCCAAGGCGTCGGCTATCGCCGCCATGGTCGGCGCGGCGGTCGAGGTGGTCTTATCCTGCGCTATCGCCGAGGTCGCCAGCAGGCTGGTGGCAGCCAGTAGGGTCAAGGTCATTGCTGTTTTCATGCTTAGCTCCTTACGGGTTGGGGTGGATCAAAACGGATTAGCGACGACGGTGTAGTACACGCCGTTGCTGCCGAAGTGCGGCTGGTAGTAGCTGCTGCCACAGTTGTAGTAGCGAATGCCGTTGGCGGAGACACTGTTGCAACCGCTGCCGGGCAAGGCCATTACTTCGGTGCCGATGGCGGGGCCGGTGATGTACACCGGTTGCTGCACCACTGTCGTGCTACTGGCGGCCGAGCCAATGGCCGCGCCAGCGGCCAGTCCCACCACACCGGCGGCGGCGACCGCACCGGCGCTGTAGCCGCCCACGCAGCCCCAGCAACCGCCTGCATGGTAGGCCGGGTGGTAATAGGCGCCACCACCGTAGCCAGCGTGATAGGCGCCACCGTAGCCGACGTGGGTCACGCCGCCGTAGCCAACGTGAGTTGCCCCACCCCAGCCGGCGTGATAGGCGCCGCCAAAGCCCCCGCCGCCGTAGCCGGCATGATGCCAGGAGGTGAAGCCGCCTGCGCCAGCGTGGAAGCCGCCACCAAAGCCGCCACCCCGCCAAGCATTAGCATGCATCGGTAAGGTCGAAAGTCCGGCGAGAGCCAGGATCAGTAGTTGTTTGCGCATGAAGGTTGTCTCCACGGTCGTTATCGGCTCGTGCCGGTCAAGGCGCGGAAGTCCATCGGCTCGGCGCCCTGGGGTTTGGCGAAGGTGAAGAGACGATCGGGAAGTTTCGGTTTGAGCTTCCAATCGTAGTATTCCACCATGAAGCGGGGAGCCCCTTGCACATCGAGCAGGATGCCAGCGATCTGGCAGGGCAAGTCGGTCTTGGCATCGATCCAGATTTCTCCCGTGATGCTAGGCGCGGCCAGCGCCACATGCTCGCAGCGGGCACCGCGAATGACGGAGTAACCGGCATAGAAGGCGCTGGTGATGTCCCGGGTCAGCTCGGTGTAGGGGTCGCTGTAGAGCACATCTTCGAAGGGCAGCAGGATGCCGGCCGTTTTCGCCGCGAACGGCACCA
>DAOTGT010000386.1:0-2396 GCA_035447285.1 Candidatus Competibacter sp. | reverse complement strand
GCATGAGCGACTTGCAACACCATTTGTCCGATCTGCACGCGGCACTACAAACCGCGATCGATTCCACTCGGGAGATCGCATTATTGATTCGTGAAGACCCACACCTGGGCGCGTCCCTGGCCAACCAGAACTCGCGTCTGGGCACCTTCGGAGACTACATCACCGGTCAACTCTTCACCTTGGATTCCATGGAGAACGACGTCCGCCGTTGGAAAGAGCGCCTGGGTGAAATGCACCGCCCAATACCCGAAAATAGCTGTCCGGTTTTCAGGACCTAAGGACTACCGGACAAAACCCGAGCGGAGGAAGATAAGGCAAGCAGCCCATTGAATCCAGCCGAGCAATCGCTGGGCGGAGCGATCCAGCCGACGGCCGATACGGCTGAACTGGGCGAAGAAATCCCACGCGGTGGGCAGCGCCTCGGTGTGGCAGCCGTCGCGAGCATTGGCCGAGGTCACGACCGCTCCCAAGGGCATGGCCCGACCGTCGCATGCGAGCTGCAAGGCAGTCCCGCATTGGGCCCGGTCCACCGGGAAGGCCCGGTTTGTTCGCCCCTTTTTTAGCCGGCTTCTTGGAGCCGTCGAGCAAGACTTGATCCCAGTAGTTGATCCCAGTAGTTGATCCCATGCAGTGTTTGATACCGTTCGCCCAACTGCCGCCAGGCTTGAGGGAATACGTCGAGCACCAGCCGGACGGTCAACCGCCGTTGGACCGTTTTGTAGGATGGGAAGCAGGCCCGGGAGCAGCTCCCAAGGCATCCCCGTGACCAACACGTACAGCAAGGCGTGGAAACAGTCGCGATTGCTCTTGGGCGGACGACCATTCCCACACCCGATGCGAGCCGGCAAAATCGGCTCGAACAGCGCCCAGATTTCCTCAGGCAAGTGTTGTGCCATGTCTTTCAGTGGCATTGGAACTCATCAAGTAGCCCAACCCGTTCGGCCTGTAGACCGCTGCTTGGGGGGGTTGTCCGGTAGTCATTAATTCTACTTTGTTAGGAGTTACGCAGTTACCTGCGGATCGTATACAAAAGGGCCATGAACCGACCTAAAGTTGAGGATGAAGCGTATATCAATTTTCTGATTGGGACGCCGAAGGTGTGCAGTGCGACGGAGGCGGCGCGGGTGCAGCCCGAGAGGGCCGATCCGCCGGCGGATGATGCGTTTACCCGCTTGTTGCATCGCCAGAAACCGGATGCGGCGACGCTGTGGCAAGAAGCCGCCCCACAAGTCGAGCGACAGCGGGGTGTGTTGGTGGTTGATGACTCGACCTTGGATAAGCCGTATGCCAAGAAAATCGAGTTGGCGCAACGCCATGGGTCGGGCAAACACCGAGCGGTTGTTGAAGGCATTGAACCGCCCCGGCTTTCTTGGAGGCTCCAACCTTTGAGGGTATGGAGCCATGAAGACATCGACAAACTTTTCATCGGAAGTCAGGGAGCGAGTCGTTCGCATGGTGCGGGAGCATCAAGGCGAACATGAATCGCAATGGGCGGCCATTGGTTCCATTGCCACCAAGATCGGCTGCACGGCCGAAACGTTACGGCGCTGGGCACGGCAGGCCGAGCGGGATAGCGGCGAGCGGGAAGGGGTGACGAGAGCGCCGCCGAGCGGGAGCGGATCAAGGCGTTGGAGCGGGAGGTGCGGGAGCTGCGCCAAGCCAACGAAATCCTGCGAAAGGCGTCGGTGTATTTTGCCCAGGCGGAGCTCGACCGCCCGTTCAAGCGATGAAGGAGTTCATCGACCAGCACCGTGATGTCCATGGAGTCGAGCCGATCCGCAAGGTGCTGCCGATCGCTCCATCGACATATTATCTGCATGCCGCCTGGGAGGCCGACCCGGCGCACAGGTCGGCCCGCGCCCAGTGTGATGAGCGTCTGTGCGGGCAAATCCAACAGGTCTGGGACGAGCATTGGCAGGTCTACGGCGCCGACAAGGTCTGGCGGCAATTGCGGCGCGAAGGCGTGGAGGTGGCCCGCTGCACGGTGGAGCGGCTGATGCGGAGGCTCGACCTGAAAGACATGCGGCGTGGCAAGCCGGTCAAAACCACGGTCAGCAACCCGGAAGCCGCCTGTCCTGAGGATCGGGTCAACCGCCAGTTCACGGCGGCGCGTTCGAATGCGCTGTGGGTATCCGATGTCAGTGTGCTGCGGCAAGCGGTGTAGGAGATGAGGGTATGACCCCTCGCCATCGGCTTGCGGGAGCGGGTGGCAAACCACCATGAGCAGCTTGGGACAAAAGCCCTGGTCGTGAGCGTCCTGGAAAAGGCGTCGTGAAGACGTCAGGTATGCATCAGGAAGACAAACAACCGTGAACTGCCGTTCAAGTGTCGAAAGTACTCAGATGATCTTGCCATCTTCTTGTGGACACCCGGTTCATTAAGCGGCCTTCCGATTC
>DAOTGT010000385.1:0-2422 GCA_035447285.1 Candidatus Competibacter sp. | reverse complement strand
GCGCGCTTATCATCGCATTCTGAAAGTCGCTCGGACCATCGCCGATCTGGCCGGCGGCGACGGCATCAAGACCCCGCATCTTACCGAGGCCATCAGCTATCGCGCGCTGGACCGGACTCTGGCACGCTAGCACGGCTTCGCTCGACCCTTTCCTTTGTCACCGCGAGAGAAGGCTTCATGATTGGCACCGACCCCGTCACCGTACTCCTTCGCGCCCGGCCGCGCCGCTTGCCGCTGCTGGGAACCCTGCTGCTGTTCTGGACCCTGCTGGCCACCGCTCAGGCGCCGATTTCCGAAGCCAAGGTGGAAGCCCTGGTCGAGGCGCTGCGCCTGTCGGCGCCGCAAGCCGGGGCCGGGCTGTACAGCGACTGGCAAGTCAAACCGGACAATATCGTTCGCTGGTCGCGACGTTGCCTGAACCAGGACGTGACGCCGGATCAGTTCGCCGCCGACCCGGCTCTGGCCCGACAAGTGGTGGCCTGCGTGATGGGGAACGTGCTACGCGAGCAGCTTGCCGCCAGCAACAACAACGAGATCGTCGCCGTGCAGCGTGCCGCCGCCTGGTGGATGAGCGGCGACCCGGAACAGTACCGAAACGGCGCGACCGGCGACTACACCCTCAAGGTGCTGGAAGCCTACCTACGGTTCTTCTGACCGATCTTACCGCGCATGGCGGCTGATGCCGCGCGGTAAGAAGGCGTGCCGATCGGACGGCAAAGGCCGGCTTTTTGTACGACGCGGCACATGGCAATGGTCGACCCGCGCCGCCTCGCCCGGTTCGGTCGCGACCGTGGATTTACTCCGTTCGGGTGAATATTCCGATACCGAGATCGTCGAGATTGAATACCAGTTGCTTGCTGTATTCGAGCAGCAGCTTGTGCAGCCGGCGCTGGACGAAACGATCTTGCGACCGGTCGAACTCCAGCATTTCCCGCGCCACCTCCAACACACTCAACCGTTCGTTGGTGCTCGCGCTGACAAACGACTGCAGACCGTCAGTGGCCACCGCCACCGTCGGGAAGGCGTCCAGGGAGAAGCTGAATACAAGGGGGGCATCGAAACGCTCCAGCCGGGTCGTCGTTCCGGTCTCGTCGACATAACCGACGCTTTGCGCCGCCAGCGGATTGTCAGTAACTGCTCGATAAAGCGCCAACCGTTCCCGATCCAGCAGATAGGAGAGATAATAGGGAACGTTTCCAGCGTATTCGACCTGAATCGCCACTACCCCACCATCGGCGCGCCGGGCGGCTAGACAACCATCGCCATAAAAATGCACGTATACCGTGGTCCCATCGCACCAAGCAATCAGCAACGTGGCATCGAGCGCGCTGCCCGCGCCCAACTCTCGCGCCTGCCGGGCGGCACGGCGCACGATCCGCCGTCCCAATCGCCAATGACAGGCGCGACGTCCGGCTTCATCCGTGGCGGCGGCCATAAATCGCGGCAGCAAGCGGCGGGCGTTCAGCACCAGCAACCTCGCCCCCACGTCGCTATCCGGCTCGGCGGAACAACCGTCCGCCAGGATCACGTAGGGATAAGGCTCCCAACCGTGACAGACATAGTCCTGGCAGAACAGATGCAACTGACCGATGGTGTAATGCGAGTCCAGAGTAATCGTCATGGGGCAACCCGCGAAGCTAAGTGGAAACGATGCCGGACCGTGTTGGCGAGTCGGATACAGCCAGCGTAGACCACCCGCCCGCCGCTCAGCGCAGAAAATCCGCCGCTCTGGCCGTTTTCATGCCACGCCGCCGCATGTCGGTTACGAATTGCTGGGCCAGCGCCTCGAAGCCTGGCACCGGCGAACTGGTATCCTCAATCAGCACCAGCTTGCGAATACTCTCCTGGCCGAACTGGTCGGCGATATCCCGGACCGTGTTGGCGACACAATGCGAGAGCGCTTGGCCGGACAAGGCCACCACATCGGCGTTTTCCAGGACCTGAATCAGTCGTCGGTTGATCTGGGTGCCCGGATCGGCCGGATCGGGCACGTCGGCCTGTACCGCCGAATAATGCTCGGTCCAGGGATTATGACCCTTGATCACGTAATCCACCCGCGCGAACTTGGCTTCCTCCCAAGCACGCAGCGCCTTGGCCACCACCGGCATCACGTTATGGCCCCAGGTGCCAATCAGGCAATGCGGCGGCCAGATGGTCAGTTGGTAGCGGCCGTTATCGCGCAGCGCCCGCACGTAAGCCAGCGCTCGCTGTTGGGCATGCCCGTCGTAGGCGCGCCAGATCCCGTTCTCGACATCGGCCACGCTGATCTGGGTGAAAGGTGCCGGTCGCCGGCCCGCGCCATCGACCCAAAACACGGGATGGGCGATGTCCAGCAACTGGTGAGTATCGAGGGTGACACGAATGCCATCGATGCGGTCGCGCAACCGCTCCAGCAAGTGCGCCAGACGTTCGGCGTCCGCCC
>DAOTGT010000384.1:1163-2432 GCA_035447285.1 Candidatus Competibacter sp. | reverse complement strand
TGGCGATCCTCCAGGCCGATGGCGAACCACAGGTAGAATGGATTCGGGATGCCTTCCAGTTGACTTGAATGCCCGGCCAGCCGCCAGGGTATCGGCCCGCAAGGCGCACAAGCCGGCTGCCCGTTCTTCCGCCTTCTGATACCTTACAAGTATTCCATCGAAGTTGCCGAGTACCTGACCGATGACCGTTGACCGCACCGCCGAACTCTCCGCCCTGCTCGCCCGCCGCATCCTGATTCTGGACGGCGCCATGGGCACCATGATCCAGAGCTATCGCCTGCAAGAGTTCGATTACCGGGGCGAGCGTTTTCGCGACTGGCCCAGCGATCTCAAGGGCAACAACGATCTGCTGGCGCTGACCCAGCCGGACATCATCCGCGAGATCCACGCCGCCTATCTCGACGCTGGTGCCGACATCATCGAAACCAATACCTTCAACTCCACCTCGATATCCATGCACGACTACGGCATGGAAAGCCTCGTGCCGGAGCTGAACCGGGAAGCGGCCCGGCTGGCGCGCGAAGCCGTCGATCAATACAGCACGCCCGATCGGCCGCGCTTCGTCGCCGGGGTGCTCGGCCCCACCAACCGCACCGCCAGCCTGTCGCCGGACGTGAATAATCCGGGCTTTCGCAACATCGGCTTCGACGAATTGGTCACCGCCTACACCGAAGCGACCCAAGCCCTGGTCGAGGGTAGCGTGGATATCCTGCTGGTCGAAACCATTTTCGACACGCTCAACGCCAAGGCGGCGCTGTTCGCCATCCAGCAATTTTTCGACGATTCCGGTATTCGGCGACCGGTGATGATCTCGGGCACCATCACCGACGCTTCCGGCCGCACCCTGTCCGGGCAAACCACCGAGGCGTTCTGGAACTCGCTCTCACACATCCGGCCGCTGTCCTTCGGCCTGAATTGCGCACTGGGCGCGACCCAACTGCGGCCCTACGTGGCCGAACTGGCGCGCATCGCCGACACTTACCTCTCCGCCCATCCCAACGCCGGCCTACCGAACGCGTTTGGCGAATACGATGAAACCCCTGAGACCATGGCCGCCACCATTCGCGAATTCGCCGAGAGCGGTTTTCTCAACATCGTCGGCGGTTGCTGCGGCACCACGCCCGCGCATGTTCGCGCCATCGTCGAAGCGGTCCAGGATCTACCGCCGCGCCCGATTCCCGCCATCGAGCCGCGCTGCCGCCTGGCTGGGTTGGAACCGTTGAATATCGGCCCGGACTCGCTGTTCATCAATGTCGGCGAGCGCACCAA
>DAOTGT010000384.1:0-1063 GCA_035447285.1 Candidatus Competibacter sp. | reverse complement strand
TTCGACGAACAGGGCCAGGCCGATACCGAGGATCGCAAGTTCGCCATCTGTCAGCGCGCCTACCGAATTCTGACTGAGCAGGTTGGCTTCCCGCCGCAAGACATCATCTTCGATCCCAACATCTTCGCCGTCGCCACCGGTATCGCCGAGCACAACAACTACGCGGTGGACTTCATCGAAGCCACCCGGCGGATCAAGGCGGAATTGTCTTACGCGCTGATCTCCGGCGGCGTGTCCAACGTCTCCTTCTCGTTCCGGGGCAACAACCCGGTGCGCGAGGCTATCCATTCGGTATTCCTTTACCACGCCATCCAGGCCGGCATGGACATGGGCATCGTCAACGCCGGACAACTGGCGATCTACGAAGAAATTCCGGCCGAACTGCGGGAATGCGTGGAAGAGGTCATTCTTAACCGCCGCCCGGACGCCACCGAGCGCCTGTTGGACATCGCTGACCGGTCTGATTTTTTCATTCGAGAGATTCGTCGCTTAGATGATAGTTGGCGTTCCTGGCCGGTCGCCAAGCGGCTGGAACACGCGCTGGTCAAGGGCATCGACGAATTCGTTGACATCGACACCGAGGAAGCCCGTCAGCAAGCCGAACGACCGCTGCACGTCATCGAGGGTCCCTTGATGGACGGCATGAACGTAGTCGGCGACCTGTTCGGGGCCGGCAAGATGTTCTTGCCGCAGGTGGTGAAATCGGCGCGGGTGATGAAAAAAGCCGTGGCCTACCTGATTCCCTACATCGAGGCGGAACAGGCCGAAGGCGAGCGTCGCAGCAACGGCCGCATCGTGCTGGCCACGGTCAAGGGCGACGTGCACGACATCGGCAAGAACATCGTCGGCGTGGTCCTCCAATGCAACAACTTCGAAGTGGTCGATCTGGGCGTCATGGTCCCGGCCCAAAAGATTTTCGACGCCGCCCGCGAGCATGGCGCGGACATGATCGGTCTGTCCGGCTTGATCACGCCGTCGCTGGACGAAATGGTCAACGTCGCCAAGGAAATGAAACGGCAAGGCTTCGACATCCCGCTGCTGATCGGCGGCGCGACCACTTCGG
>DAOTGT010000383.1:0-2433 GCA_035447285.1 Candidatus Competibacter sp. | reverse complement strand
CATGCAATTCTGGTTCGAATTCGCCAGCACCTATTCCTATCCAGCCGCCCTGCGGGTGGAAGCGCTGGCCCGTCGGCATGGGGTCCTGCTGGAATGGAAGGCTTTTCTGCTCGGTCCGATCTTCCAGGCCCAGGGTTGGAACGATTCGCCGTTCAATCTTTTTCCGGCTCAGGGGCGCTATATGTGGCGGGATCTGGAGCGCATCTGCGCCGATCTGGAACTGCCCTTCCGCCGACCCGGTCGATTCCCGCAACATAGTGTGCTCGCCGCGCGGATCGCCTGCCGGTTCGCGGCGGAACCGTGGCTACCGGATTTCGTGCGCGCCGTGTTCCGGGCCAATTTCGCCGAGGATCGGGATATCGCCCAGCCGGAGGTGCTGGAGCAGTGTCTGAACCGCTTGGACCTGCCGGGAGCCGAACTGCTGCAACAAGCGCAATCGCCCGACGGTAAGGCGTTGCTGCGGGCGCAAACCGAACGGGCCGTGGCCCTGGGGATCTTCGGTGCCCCCACCTTCATCGTCGACGACGAGCTGTTTTGGGGCAACGATCGTCTGGAAGCCGCGCTGGCCTGGGCAACGCGGCGGCTTGCTTGAAGAGACAGGCGGTATTGCCTTCAAGCCAGGATCGCCGGGTTGCCCGTGGACATCGACGAAGACAACGCCTCGGCCGCGAAGCCTTCGCGCATGTAACCGGCCAGGCATTCCGCCACCGCCGAAACCGAACCGCCACGATGCAGCGTGATGCTGGCTGGCGGCAACGGCGGGAATCCCTCCGCCGCGCCGAGAGGGCGGACGCCGGCCGGCAGCACGCTGCGGCCGAGCACCGTCACCGCCAGCCCGGCGGTCACCGCCGCCAGAACGCCGCTGATGCTGGCGCTGGTATAGGCAATGCGATACGGCCGACCCAGTCCGCTCAGACCGGCCAGCGCCCAGTCGCGAAACGGACAACCGGCCTGGAACAGCGCCAATGGCAGCGGTTCGTCTTCATGGGCGAGATGGCGCTCGGCGGTCGCCCACACAGTCGGTTCCCGACGTAGCACCTCGCCGGTTTCCGCGCCCGGCGTACAGGTGATCAGCGCCAGGTCGAGCCGATCCTCGGCCAGCAAGCGCCGCAGGTTGACGCTGGGCTCGCAATGCACTTCCACCTGGACGCGCGGGAAGGCGCGGGCGAAGCGGACCAGGATGTCGGGCAGAAACCGTCCCACGTAATCGTCCGGCGTGCCCAGACGCACCAAGCCGGACAGATCCGGCCGAGCCAACACCGCCAAGGCTTCGTCGTGCAGCTTCAATAAACGACGCGCATAGCCAAGCATCGCTTCGCCATCCGGCGTGAGCTGCACACCGCGCCCCTCGCGCTGGAACAATGCCCGATCCAGCAGGGTTTCCAGCCGTCGTACCTGCATCGATACGGCGGATTGGGTGCGATGCACCTGCTGCGCGGCGGCGGTGAAGCCACCCGCATCGACGATGGCGACAAAGGTGCGCAGGAGATCCGGGTCAAGTTGGGCGGACATGCAAGTGCTCCCGATTCATCACGAAAAATGATGTGTCATATAAAACTTATTCGTTGGATGAATCAATAGGCGTTCTTCATGATAACTCGCGACCCCTTGAGACTCTGGAGGACCCGAACATGATCCATAATGCGACTCTGTGCCTGGAACGTCCCGCCAATCGTCGTCCCAGCCTTGGCGTCCTGCTTGTCGGCATGCTCGTGTGGCTGCGCGATCGCCATGCGGTTTATCGTCAGCGCCGCGAACTGCTCGCCCTTGACGACAGGATGCTGAAGGATATCGGGCTCAGCCGCGCCGACGCCTTCCGGGAAGGCAGCAAACCGTTCTGGCGCTCGTGAAGGTCCGCTCACTTCGATGATTCACCCATAAGGAGTTTCTCCATGATATCCGCCCTGACCCTGGTTATCGGCAATAAAACCTACTCATCCTGGTCGTTGCGTCCCTGGTTGTTGCTGAGACATCTCGGGGTAGCGTTTCAGGAGATTTCCGTCCCGCTGCATGCGCCGGACACCGCCGCGCAGATTGCCCGCTATTCTCCCTCCGGCCGGGTTCCGGTCCTGCTGGATGGTGATCGAGTGATTTGGGAGTCGCTGGCGATCGGCGAATATCTGGCTGAACGGTATCCGGCGGTCTGGCCGGTCGATGTGCATGAGCGGGCGCTGGCCCGTTCGGCGGCCAGCGAGATGCATGCGGGTTTCGCCGCGCTGCGCGAGGAATTGCCTTTCAATTGCCGTAGCCGACGCGCGGGCGTCGTGCCCTCGCTGGCGGCTCAGACGGAAATCGAGCGGGTGGTGGCTCTTTGGAGCACCTGTCGTCAGGCGATCAGCGACGATGAGGAGGGGCCCTGGCTGTTCGGGCGTTTCACCTGCGCCGATGCCATGTTCGCGCCGGTGGCGCTGCGCTTTCATACCTATGGCGTCG
>DAOTGT010000382.1:0-2436 GCA_035447285.1 Candidatus Competibacter sp. | reverse complement strand
CACGATGTGGCGCAGGTCGTTCGCGTCGGTTTCCTGCCGCCCCCGCTCGCCGGTGGTGATGCTGATGTCGCCGTCGGGCTCGCGGCTTTGGATGAAGACGTTGTGCATCTCTCGTTCGTCCAGGCCGCCGATGTAGACTACGTGTCGGCCTTCCAGCACTTCGCGAAAGGTGCCCGGCGTGAACATGGAAATTTCGGCTTCCTTGCGGGCCTTGGCCAGTAGTTCGAACTGGAATTCCATGGTCACCGGCGACAGGAACAGCGAAAGCCCGGCGGTGAGCAGGGCCAACGGCACCGCCAGCAGAAACACCGCCCGGTAAGCCAACAGCGGGCCGTAACCGCAGGCGGCCAGCGCGGTCATTTCATGATCGCGGTACAGTCGGCCCAGGGTGAGCACGATGCTCAGCAGAAACGCCAGCGGGATGAGCAGGCTCAGAATTTCGATCGCCTGAAACCCGAGGAGGAGGAAAATGGAATCGCGTGCGAGCAGGCCGTTGGCGACCTGGCTCAGGTAATTGGCGAGCCGGTGGCTGAGGATCATCGCCAGCAGCACCAGCGCGGTCGCCAGCAGGGTCAGGCCGATCTCCCGCATCAGGTAACGGTCAATGATGGAAGGCACGTTCGAGAGCGCTCCGTTGCGGGCCTGACTGTGAGGCCTGGTGATTTCCGGCTAAACTCAACGCATTCAAGATGCTGTATCGCCCTTCATCATCCGGCGGTTCGGTGGAAATACCCTGTTTCGTTTTCCAGGCGCCGACGCATCCCCAACCGCTCCGGCGGTTCGGCTGCGTTCCACGGCTCAGTGGCCTGCCTGGTTCTGGGTCCGGCAGGACCCGTCACTCATTCAAACTCGGAGGAAATCCGCCGATGGAATTTACGGTCAAGAGCGGCAATCCAGAAAAACAGCGCACCGCCTGCCTGGTGCTGGGCGTTTACGAATCCCGGCGACTGACCGTTTCGGCCGAACAGTTCGACGCCGCCGTCGGCGGCTATCTCGGCAACCTGCTGCGCCGTGGCGACCTGGAAGGCAAGCTGGGCCAATCGCTGCTGCTGTTCAACGTGCCCGAGGCACTGTGCGAGCGAGTGCTGCTGGTCGGCTGCGGCCGGGAGCGCGATCTGGACGATCGCCGCTTCCAACAGATTATGACTCACGTCGCTACGGCTCTGAACGAGACCGGTGCTACCGAGGCAGTGGTGTATTTGACCGATCTTGCGGTCAAGGGCCGCGATCTCAACTGGAAAATCCGCCAGATGGTCGAGGTGGTCGAGGGGTCGCAATACCGGTTCGACCTCCTCAAAAGCAAAAAGGACGCGCCGCGCCGTTCCTTGCGCAAGATTATACTCAGCGTACCCGGCCGGCGGGAACTAGCGGGCGGCGAACAGGCGGTGATCGAGGGGGTCGCGATCAGCGCCGGCGTCAAGCTGACCAAGGATCTGGGCAATCTGCCCGCCAATCTGTGCACGCCGACTTATCTGGCCGAACAGGCCCGGACGCTGGCGCGGGAATTTCCGGCCCTCCGGGTCGAGGTGCTGGAAGAGGCCGACATGGAACGGCTGGGCATGGGCGCGCTGCTGGCGGTGACACGCGGTAGCGCCCAGCCGGCCAAGCTGATCCGTCTGGATTACCGGCAAGGGCCGGCGGCGCATAAACCCTACGTATTGGTCGGCAAGGGCGTGACCTTCGATACCGGTGGCATCTCGCTCAAGCCGGGCGAAGGCATGGACGAGATGAAATACGACATGTGCGGCGCGGCCAGCGTGCTGGGGACGCTGCGCGCCTGCGCCGAACTGAAGTTGCCGCTCAACGTGACCGGTCTGATTCCGGCGGTGGAGAACATGCCGGGCGGGCGGGCCACCCGACCGGGCGACATCGTCACCAGCTTGTCCGGCCAGACCATCGAAATTCTCAATACCGACGCCGAAGGTCGGTTGATCCTGTGCGACGCCATGACGTACGCCGAACGCGACGAGCCGGCGGCAGTGATCGATATCGCTACCCTGACCGGCGCTTGCATCATCGCCCTGGGTCGTCACCCGCACGGTTTGCTCAGTAACCATCCGCCGCTGGCGCATGCGCTCACCGCCGCCGGCCAAGCCGCCGCCGACCGGGTGTGGGAACTGCCGTTGTGGGAGGATTATCAGGAGGGGCTGGACAGCAATTTTGCCGATATGGCCAATATCTCTGGCAGCCGGGATGGTGGTGCGATCATGGCGGCCTGTTTCCTGTCCCGTTTTGCCAAAAAATACCACTGGGCACATCTGGATATCGCCGGCACCGCTTGGAAAACCGGCAAGGCCAAGGGCGCGACCGGGCGGCCGGTGCCACTGTTGACCCAGTATTTGCTGGACCGGGCCGCCGAGGCGCAGCGGGAGGATGGGCGTGCCGCGCATTGATTTTTACGTGTTGCCCGACCAGAAGGAGAATGGTCGGGCGCTG
>DAOTGT010000381.1:0-2444 GCA_035447285.1 Candidatus Competibacter sp. | reverse complement strand
CGTGGGTCATTCTCCCAAATCCGGTTCGCCGCAGTGGCGCAGAATCGCCGCCCGTGCCCGATCGCGTAGCCGCACCGCCGCCGCCCAATCGTCGCCATCCGGCTGAACCGGCGCTTCGACCCGCACTTCCAGCCGGCCGCGGCGTGGAAACCAGGAGCCGGCGCGCAGCATCGAGCGGGTGCCGCGAATCGTGACCGGGACCACCGGTGTCCCTGCTTGCGCCGCCGCCAGAAACGCACCCATGCGAAACGACAGCAGCCCCGGCATGCGTTTGAAGGTGCCTTCCGGGAAAAACCCGAGCGAGTGACCGGCGTGCGCCGCCTCGGCGATCTTGCGGGCTTCGTCGGCACTGCGCTGTATGTCGAAGCGCTCGACGAACAACGTGCCGATCCGTTGCAGCGGAGGGCCAATCCAGCGGTTATCCAGCAATTCTCGCTTGGCGACGTAATGAAAACGGCGTGGGATGGTCGCCATTAGCACGTAGGCATCCAAGAAGCTGGAGTGGTTGGCTACCAGTACGCAGGGACCGGCTGGCAAGTGTTCGAGCCCGCGCACCGTCAACGGCGTACCGGTGAGCTGAGCTAGCAGCCAAGTCGCGGTCCGGCTCAGTGCCCAGCGCCATTTCAGCTTCGGTAGCGTCATGATCCCCAGCCACACCGCCGGTGCCAGCAGCCCGAACAGGGTCCAGGCGTAAGCGGCATACAGTCGCTCCAATGCGCCGCGCCAAAATCGCTGCGTTTGCGCCCAACCGCTGGCTAGTGCGATCCGCGTCAATTGCAGCCACAGCGCCCGGCCGCCGCGCCCGAGCGCGTTGCGCTCGAATAGCTCCCGAATGGCCGACCGGCGGATTTTGCCGCTGGAGGTTTTTAGCACCGTATGCGGCGGTGCCAGCACCACTTGGTCCGGTGGCGTTCCCAGCAAGTCCACCCCAACGCTCTGAATCTGTTGGCGTAGCTTGGCCAATGCTTCCGGTTGGGTGGCGCGGGTTTCGGCGACCACGACCAGGTGTTCGCTGCCGGTGGCGAGGTCGGCGCTGGCGAAAACCGCCACGCAGCCCTTGCGGATTCCCGGAATTTCTCCGACGGCCTGTTCCAGTTCGTAAGGGTAAATGTTGCGCCCGCCGCGAATGATCAGATCCTTGACTCGGCCGGTCAGGTACACGTCGCCGTTGGCCAGATAGGCGCGGTCGCCGGAGTCTAGCCAGTCGTCGCCGTGCGGGAACAGTCGCTGTGTGGCCTCGGGATTGCGGTAGTAACCAGCCGTCGCCGACGGCCCCTGAAATTCCAGCCGTCCTTCCTGCCGCTCCGGTAGTTCCCGGCCGTGGTCGTCGACGATGCGCAGTTGGTGGCCGGGGAGTGGCTGGCCGCAGGCGGGGAAGAGCAGGGCATTCGCTTCGTTCGCATCCGCCGGTTCGGCTCGACCGCCAGCCATGAACGCGCCGCGCCGCACCCGGTCGATGATCGGTGTCCGCCCCGGCGGTTGCAGCGTCAGTCCGACCGAGCACTCGGCCAGCCCATACACTGGCGCCATGGCGTCCGGCCGGAAGCCGTAAGGCTCGAAGCGGGCGATGAACCGTTCGATGGTGGCTGGGTTGACCGGTTCCGCACCATTGCAGCTTATTCGCCAAGAGCTCAGGTCCAGCCCTTCGATTTCGTGATCCTGGATGGCCCGCACGCAGAGTTCGTAGGCGAAATTGGGCGCGGCGGACAGGGTGCCGCGATGGTGGTGGATCGCCCGCAGCCAGCGGGCCGGTCGGGCCAGGAAGCTCAGCGGCGACATGACCACCAGGGGGAAACCGTGGTACAGGCTGCTCAGACAGGCGCCGATCAGGCCCATGTCGTGATACAGCGGCAACCAGCTCACGAACACATCGTTGGGTCCGGCCGCCACGACCGAGCCCATGGCGCGCAGATTAGCCAGCAGGTTGGCATGGGTTAGCATCACGCCCTTGGGGTCGCCGGTGCTGCCGGAGGTGTACTGCAGGAAGGCGAGATCCGGGCCGCGAACCGGGGCGTCGCTCCATGGGGTCGGTTCCTGCTCCAATTCCGCCACCGTGACGATGTGGCGCAGTTCCTCGACTTGCGCCCGCAGCAGCCGCGCCACCAGCTTGGCTTCGGGTACGGTGATCAACGCCATGGTTTGGGCGTTGCCTAGCAGCCGGGCATGGCGGCGCAGATGCTCTTCGATCTGCGAAGGGCGTACCGGTGGATAGATCGGCACCGGTACGCCGCCCGCCAGCAGGATGCCGAAAAAAGCGAGGAAATACTCGGGGCCGGTCGGAAGCATGATGGCGGCGGTCTGTCGGGGTTGCAGCCCGCGTTCCCGCAGTCCGCTGGCCACCGCCCGGGCGCGCTGCCGTAGTCCGGCATAGGTGAAAGCGGTGTCGATCCGATCGTCGTTGCCGTAAATCTGGATGGCCACCCGCTCGGGCTGGCGCCCGACAT
>DAOTGT010000380.1:0-2455 GCA_035447285.1 Candidatus Competibacter sp. | reverse complement strand
ACCGCCGTGCAGTTTCACGAGGGCTTCGGCGAAGCGGAGTATCGCGAGCAAGCCGTTGCCAGCAACGCCAGCGGCCGGCCGCTGTCGCTGTACTTCCACATTCCGTTCTGCGACACGGTCTGCTTCTACTGCGCCTGCAACAAGATCGTCACCAAGAACCGTCGCCACGCCGCGCCTTATCTCGATCATCTCTATCGGGAAATCGCGCTACAGAGCACGCTGTTCGACCGCTCCCGGCCGGTGACTCAGTTGCATTGGGGCGGTGGCACGCCCACCTTCGTCAGCGCCGCCGAGATGCGGGAATTGATGCGAGTGACGGGGGAACATTTCCGCTTGCTGGACGACGACAGCGGCGAATATTCCATCGAAGTGGACCCGCGCGAAACCGATGAGTGCACCATCGCCTTGCTGCGCGAGCTGGGTTTCAACCGGTTGAGTCTGGGGGTACAGGATTTCGATCCGCAAGTGCAACGGGCGGTCAATCGGATTCAGCCTCAGGCGATCACCTTCGCGACGATGGACGCCGCCCGGCGCGAGGGCTTCAAGTCGATCAGCGTGGATCTGATCTACGGCCTGCCGCACCAAAGCGCCGCCCGTTTCGGTCACACCGTGGACATCCTGATCGCTCGGGACCCCGACCGGATTTCGGTGTTCAATTACGCGCACCTACCGGAACTGTTCAAGACCCAGCGCCAAATCGACGCCAATGCCTTGCCGCCGCCGGCGGAGAAACTGGAGATCCTCAAGACCACCATTGAGCGGCTCACCGCGGCGGGCTACGTCTATATCGGCATGGACCATTTCGCCAAACCGGACAACGAACTGGCGATGGCACAGCAGGCGGGCACGCTGTACCGCAACTTCCAGGGTTACAGCACCCACGCCGACTGCGATCTGATTGGGTTGGGCGCAACTTCCATCGGCATGGTGGGCGACAGCTACAGCCAGAATCACAAGACGCTGGAGGCGTATTACGCCCGAATCGACGAGAACCGGCTAGCGGTGTTCCGAGGGGTGCGGCTGGACGCCGACGATCGCTTGCGGCGGGCGGTGATCACCGATCTGATCTGCCACTTCAGCCTGGATTTCGCCACCGTCGAGCGGCGATTCGGCATCAGTTTTCGGGATTATTTCGCGGCGGAACTGACGGAGCTGACCGATCTGCAAGCAGATGGATTGCTGGAATTGTCGGAAACCGGCATCCGGGTACTGCCGCCGGGCCGGCTGTTGATCCGCAATATCTGCATGGTGTTCGACCGCTATCTGCGCGATCAGCGCCAGCAGCGGTTTTCCAGGGTGATTTGAGCCGGATTCGGTTCAAAACTTCCCGACCGTCGGCGCTGATTCTCACCGTGCGTCACCCTGTTTGCCGGAGCCGAACCGGCGCGAAGGGTTGAATGCGATCAGGGATCAACGCGCCGGGTCGATATCCGACTCGATCCATTCCCGCAGCACCGTGGTTGCGTAGGCGCCGGCCGGCAGACGGAAACCGAGTACGGCGACGCCGGGTTCGGACCATTCCAGCGTCGCATCTTGCACCATCAGCCGCAGTGCCCGCCGTTCCTGCTTCAGCCCCGCCGCCGCCAGCCCATCGCAAAAGCGCGGCAGCATGGTGACCACCGCCGTTTCCAGTTCCCGCGCCGCGCCGGTGCTCGACAAGTCGCCGACACCCCACAGCGGGCCGGTTGGATGCAGATCGAAGGCAGCGATCCGCTGCCGGATCGTGTCGTCGGCTTCCTCAATCGCGAAGATGCTGTGGCTGCCGGCCAGCATCAGCACCTCGCCGGGCAGCGCCTGATTCCAACTACCCTCGACCACTCGTCGGGCCAGTACGGCGTTGAACAGCGCCGAGCGGGCGGCGGACAGGTACAGGCCCCGCTGTTGGCGATCACACACTTTTTCCCGTCCCTCGAACATCGCCGCAGCCCGTTCCAGATTGCCACCCTCCCGGCCGAAGCGCTGTTCGCCGAAATAATTGGGGACGCCGGTCGCGGCGATGCGTTCGAACCGCGCCGCCAGTTCGGCCGGATCGCCGTCCAGCTCGCGCACCACGATGCGAAAGGCGTTGCCGCGCAGAGCGCCGCGCCGCAGTTTGCGGGAATGGCGTGCCGCTTCGAGCACCGCGAAATCGGAGTCGGGATCGGTGCTCCAGTCCGGGTCGGCCTTGCCGGGCAGATGCACCGAAAACCATTGTTCGGTGACGGCGTGGCGGTCCTTCAATCCGGCGTAACTCACCGCGCCCGGCGGCACGCCGGCCCGTCGCGCCAGTTGCCGGGCCACCCAGTCGGTGTTGGCGCCGCGCTTGCACACCCACAGCCAGACATGTTCGCCGGTGCCGTCCGGGGCGAAATCCAGTTCCTCGCGCACCTGAAAATCCTCGGGCGTGGCGCGCAAACGGCCGCGCGAATGGGGTTGGCCGTAAGCGTGAGGCAAGACGGTAAGGTCAGGATAATCG
>DAOTGT010000379.1:0-2480 GCA_035447285.1 Candidatus Competibacter sp. | reverse complement strand
GTGTGCAGGAAGCCCCAGACGCCCGCGCCCAGGAACGCCATGACCCCGGTGCCCAGCGCCCACAAGGTGGCCGCTTTATTCGGATGCTGGCGGCGGCGGCGATTGACCATATTGAAGCAGAACACGGTCATGGCGAAGAACGGCAGCGGCTCCAGCGCCGAGAAAATCCCGCCCCACCATTGCCAATAAGCCGGCGTCCCGATCCAGTAGTAATGATGACCGGTGCCGATGATGCCGGTGACCAGCGCCAGCGTGACAATCACATACAGCCATTTCTCAATAACTTCCCGGTCGACGCCAGTGACCCGGAGCAGCACGAAGCCCAGAATGGCGGCCATAATCAGCTCCCAGACGCCCTCGACCCACAGATGCACCACCCACCACCAGAAGTACTTGTCCTTCACCAGATTCGACGGGTTATAGAACGCGAACAGGAACAGCACTGCCAGCCCGACCAGCCCAATGAGCAGAATCATGCTGATCGCGGTCTTGCGACCTTTCAAAATCGTCATGCCGATGTTGTACAGGAAGGCCAGCGCCACCACCACAATGCCGACTTTGGTCGGCAACGGCTGCTCCAGGAACTCGCGGCCCATGGTTTCCAGCAGGTCGTTACCGGTCATCTCCGCCAGCGTGGCGTAGGGCACCGCCAGATAGCCGACCACGGTCAGCGCCCCGGCGATCAGAAAAACCCAGAACAGGACCTGCGCCAGCAATGGGCTGTGCAGCTCGGTTTCCGTCTCTTCCGGCACCAGGTAGTACGCCGCGCCCATGAAGCCGAATAGCAGCCAGACGATCAGCAGGTTGGTGTGCACCATGCGGGCGACGTTGAAGGGAATCGCCGGGAACAGAAAATCGCCGATCACATATTGCAGGCCCAGAATCAGCCCGAACAGAATTTGCCCGACGAACAGGGCGATGGCGGCGATGAAATAGGGTTTGGCCACCGCCTGAGATTTATATTGCAAATGCATCATCAATCATTCCTCGCTATCAATGGCGGAAGCCTCTTTAACCCTGGATATTGGGCGGCCAGTTTTCGGTGTTGATTTCCGAGGTCCACTTCAGAAATTCCACCAGATCATCCAACTGCTCGTCGGTAAAGTGAAATTGTGGCATTTGCCGGCGCCCCGGCACTTTGGTGGGCTGCACTTTGATCCAGATTTTGATGAATTCCGCGCCGCGCCGTTTATAGACATTGCCCAGTTCCGGCGCGAAGTAGGCGCCTTCGCCCAGCAGGGTGTGGCAACCAATGCAGTTGCGGGTTTCCCACAACGCTTTGCCGCGCGCGACCGCCGGCGAGGGGGTTTCGCTGGGAATGCGCTGCGGAATCTGCCGGACGGTATGGAAGGTCAAAGCCAGAAATAGCAGAATGAAAAACACGGTCCCGCCATAGAATATGTTGCGGGCCATGGCCTTGGTAAAGGTTGCGCTCATTTCCCCGGGTCTCCTTGATGGTCAGAGACGGACGATCCGCGTGTCGACCGCCGGCTAAGCGCGTATTGTCGCAAGATGCGGGATAAGGTTCCTTGACGCAGGTCAAGGAATGTCATTACCGTTACCGGCATCCTTGCTCAATCATCAAGAGCACAGGACAGCATACGGTTGGCCGAAACAATCGTTCCCTGAGCGTCCATGATAAAGATCCCTACCGGCAGAATATCCATAACAGATCGCAAAAGCTGTTCGCTTTCGCGCAGAATCCGGCCGGGCGGCACATTTGGGCGGGCGGGCGCTCGGTCGGCATTGAACGATTCGGCGAATACAAAGCGTGGTGACTGGAGAACGGAAAGCGGATCGAACCGCATGAATGGGCGGGAGCGCGGGCTATCGAGAAAGGCGAAACGTCGCTGGACGAAGAAATCGAAATTGAGTGTTTCAATGGTACGCACAAGATCATCCTCAACTTCGCTGTACCCATCCGTGGAGACGATGGGCGCATCAAGGGCGCAGTTATCGTTAACCAGGACATCACCGAGCGCAAGGCCATAGAAAACCAGATCAAGAATCTGGCTTTCTATGATCCCCTGACCCAGTTGCCGAATCGGCGATTGTTACTGGCACCGGGCGATGGCGGCCAGTGCTCGCAACCAACGGCATGGAGCGCTGTTGTTTATCGATCTCGACCATTTCAAGACGCTTAACGACACCTTAGGTCATGACTACGGCGACCTGCTGCTGCAACAGGTCGCCGAACGGCTGGCGACCTGTGTCCGCGAAGGCGACACGGTAGCCCGTCTGGGCGGCGATGAGTTCGTGGTGATGCTGGAACGGGTAACCTGAAGATACGTGTAAAAAGTTGGGTCCTGTAAATTTTCCTGTGATCCGAATGGTGGATCGGGCCAATGTGATGAGCATCAATCGCTAGGATCAAGGGGTTAGATGCGGTCAATGAATAAACGACCCCGCAGCAAACTGCGGGGTATTCGGCTGCACTCCCAAGCACAGTTGCTAAAACAAGGGTAGCATTACTCCAAAGA
>DAOTGT010000378.1:0-2482 GCA_035447285.1 Candidatus Competibacter sp. | reverse complement strand
GTCCCTGAGGGTCGGTCTGGAAGAAGTTGGTGCGCAGGGTGGCCTGGATGATGTTCAGGAACCGCCGCAGAATGCGATCCTCATCCAGACTGCTGACCTTTTCCAGCGCCTCCTCGATGGTCACCAGCAGGGCGGTGGCATGCCGTTCGGCGCCGTCGCGGGCCTCGGGCGCGAACCGGGCGTGGAACAGATCCACCAGCATGCGGGCGATCGACGGATGATCGCTCAGGGTGCGTTCCATGTAAGCCTGGCTGAACGGGATGCGGGTTTGCAGCAAATACCGGCAATAGGCACGCAACATCGCCACGTCGCGCCATGGCAGCCGCGCCGCCAGTACCAACCGGTTGAAACCGTCGTTTTCCGCCTCGCCGGTCCAAAGCCGGGCAAAGGCATCCTGGAAAATATCCTTGACCTGAGGGGCGTCCACCTGAATGCCGACATCCTCGCGCATGTTGAAATCCAGCACCCACAGCCGAGCGCCGTCGCGGGTGGCGATTTCGTAGGGACGCGCGGTCAGCACCCGCAGGCCCATCCGCTCCAGCATCGGCAGCACGTCGGACAGCGGAATTGGCTGTTCGGGGCCGAAGACCTTGAAGCGCAAGAGTCCTTCCGGGTCTTCCAGTGGTCGATACAACCGCATGTCCAGCGGGTAGGTGGCGCAAATCCGGTCCAGTCGCAGAATGTCGCTCACCGCAGTGCGGGCGGTGAAATCTTCCTTATAAGCGGTGGGAAACGCCTGACCGTAACGTTGGAACAGAGTGTTGCCCTGTTCCTCGCCACATTGTTCCAGCAGGGCACGCTGCAATTCTTCTTCCCAGGATTGCGTGGCCTCGCGCAACTGAGCTTCCAGCTCCGATATGGAATACTCGGGAATCTTGCCGGGCTTGGCGCGAATGGAAAACCAGAGCTGCGCCATGACCGATTCGTTGAACTGGGTGGTGAAAGTGGAAGATTCACCGTTGAAAGCCTGCATCAGGATGTTTTGGATCCGCAGCCGCACTTCGGTGTTGTATTTTTCCCGATGCACATAGACCAGACAGGAAACGAAGCGGTCGAACGGGTCCTTGCGAGCGAACAGCCGCAACCGCTGCCGTTCCTTGAGGTGCAGGATGCCGGTGGCGATGTCGAGCAACTCATCGTCCGTGGCCTGAAACAGATCGTCGCGGGGGAAGGTCTCCAGAATGTTCTGCAGGGCCTTGCCGGCGTGACCCTTGGGCGAAATGCCGGAACGGGCCAATACCCGTTCGATCTTGCCGCGCAGCAGCGGGATTCGTCGCGGGTTGGTGTTGTAGACCTGAGCGGTGAACAAACCCAGAACCAGTTGTTCGCCGACGATCTGACCGTCGGCGTTGAAGCGTTTGATCCCCAGATAATCCAGCGGCACCGGGCGGTGGACCGTGGAGCGGGCGCCGGCCTTGGCGATGATCAGCGGTTTGGCGAACTGGGACGAGCGACCCAGTTCCAGCGGCAGCATGGCCAGATCGCGGGAAATGTCGCAGTCGTCGCTGCGCAGCAAGCCGAGACCGGAGCGGGGCACGGCGCACAGCGACAGTTGGCCGTCCTTCTCCAGCAGTTCGTAATCGCGGTACCCCAGGAAAGTGAAGTGCTCGTTGGCCACCCAACGCAGAAATTCCTGCATGTCGCCGACTTCCGAGGCGTGCAGGGGTAACTTGGCGGTTTCCAGACCGGCGGCGATGCCCGTCAGCCGTTCGCGCATGATCGGCCAGTCCTCGACGGCGGCGCGCACGTCGCCCAGCGCGCGCAGCAGTCCCGCGCGCAGATCGGCCATCAACTTGGGATCGGTGATCCGGTCCACCTCGAAATGCATGGTGGCTTCGCTGATGCCTTCATCGGTTCCACCGGGGAGAATGCGTTGCAAGTGACCGTCGGCGTCGCGCGTCACTCGCAGCACCGGATGGATGACCTGGTGCACCGTGAGACCGTGCCGATTGAGTTCCATCGTCATGGAATCCACCAGGAACGGCATGTCGTCGGTGACGATTTCCACCACAGTGTGGGTGCATTGCCAGCCGTGTTCCTCGAAGCTGGGATTGTAGACCCGGATGATCGGGATGCCCGGTCTCCGCTGGCGGCTGAGATTCCAGTGGGACAGGGCCGCTCCGTACAGATCTTCCGGGTCTCTTTCGAGCAAGTCCTCGGTTGCCACCCAAGCGTAATAATGGCGCACGAAAGCCTGTGCCATGTCCACCGACGGTTCGGGCAAACGCTCCCGCATCAGTTCGGTCACACGTTCGATCAGTTGCGCCGTTTTGTCCGTGAGTTTGCTGGTCATCCACATTACCTCGCTGGGTTGTTATGGTTGTGGAATCGGCGCGCCACCGATACGGGTTCGGCGGTTCGGTTTTTGGACGGTCGGTCCGGGTCAGGCGTCAGATGCCGTTGTCGATGGCTTGGCGCCATGACCTGAATCGCCGCGCGCTCGATCCCTTTCAGGGGCTACCTTGCGTCTACATTTTCCAAG
>DAOTGT010000377.1:0-2491 GCA_035447285.1 Candidatus Competibacter sp. | reverse complement strand
CGGCGGCTATGGCGGCGCTGCAGAATTACTCGTGGCCGGGCAATGTGCGGGAATTACGCAATGTGCTGGAGCGGGCGGCGGTGATGTGCGGCGAGCGGGAGATTGGTCCGGTGGATCTGCGCTTGCCGCGCGAGGCAGCGGCGCCAGCGGCGCCAGCGGCGCCAGCGGCGCCCATCGCCTCGGCTCCCTTTCCAGCCCAAGCCGAGCCGATTTCCGCCCCGCCGTCGCAGCCGAGCGCGGCCGATGCTCGCGCTCACCTCAAGGAAATGGAACGGCAGATGATTCTGGACGCCATGGGACGCAACAGAAACAACAAGGCGGCCGTCGCCCGCGAGTTGGGTATTCCGTTGTCCACGCTGAAGCGTCGCCTCAAGGATTACCAGTTCGACGACGACGAATGATCCTTGCTTCGGCGGGTCAGGAAAAACCGTGCCGGCGGAACACGGGCGGTTCTTCTACATCCCCCACACCGCAACCGTTCGTCCCCGTACGGCTATTTCCCGGCGGAACAACCGTTCTTCCCAGGGCTTGCCGGGCACGCGGTCGAAAATCACCAGGTACCCCAGCTCCGCCTTGCAGTGATCAAGGTGGGCGCAGGTGTGCTCCAGGCCGGCCGCTAGCGTCCGTTCAAGGCTGCCGCGCAGCAGCCGGGCTTCGATCACCACCCGCTGATAGCCGTCCGAGCGCGGCCAGAGCAGCAACATATCGGCGCACTGGCGTCCCAGCCCGCATTCCTGCTCGATCCTGCCGTCGATATCGACCACCCGCCGCAGAAAGGCTTGCAGCATCACCAACGGGCCAGCCGCTTGGTAGCGAATTCCCGCGATCCAGTTTTCGGAGTATTCCCGAAAAAACGCCTGGAAATCGTCCAGCAGGGTGGGTACATCCAAGTGGCCATCGGGCTGGAGATACGTTTCCAGCCGGTGGCTCATCCCGGACTGAAGCGACCAGCACAACCAGCGAAAAATCAGTTCCTGATACATGGGATTGGCGATTTCGATGCTGCCATCCAGGCTTTGCTGGATCAATCCCAGATCCCGCGCACCGGCAATCTCGTCGGCGCGAAAGCTCATGGCCAGATCCTCGCCGGTCAGCAGCGGCTCGAGCACCCGCCGAATCTCGTCACGCCAGAGCTTGTCGGCCAAATGATCGAAATGTGGTTTTCTCCGACCCTGCAACAGGTCTTTCCGGGCGGCTTCCACCGACTCTGTCGTGATCGCGCGCTGCCGGTCCCGGCCCGATTTGGTGGCGAAGCACATGGCGTAGCCTAGCGCATTGACCAGCCATGGCTGCCCGCAAGTCAGCTCCAAAACCCGCACCAGCGCGTCCGAGGAGAAATCCTGGCCGGTGGCCTCGGTATGCTGGCGGTACAGCGCGGTGACTTCATCCGACGAAAAGTCTTCCAGCCGTAACGATTCCGACTTAAAGTTGAACACGCTTCCGCCGGTGATGAAACCTTTCTCCCGGTCGGAGTGGATACGGTAATGACGCACGTCCCGGACCCCGCACAGCATCACGCTTTGCGGAAACTGGCGCGGGCGCTTGGCGTGTCCGGTCCGTAACTGCCGCAGGATCGAAATCAGCGTATCGCCTTTCAAGGCATCGATCTCATCGATCAACAGTACCAGCGGTTGAGGGCTATGCGCCGCCCAGCGGCTAAGTAGTTCGCCCAGCACTCGCTCCTCGCCGTAATGCCTCAGCAGTTCCGCGGCAATCGATTCAGGATAGCCATCCCGTAGATAATCCCGGGCATTGGCGACGATCTCGTCCATCAGGGTGCGGATGTTGCGGCGAACATCCTCGGGCGCAATCTGGGCGATTTCCGCGTTGACGTACACGCAATGGTATTTGCCCTGCTGGTTTAGATAATCCATTAGCGCCAACAGGCAGGAGGTCTTACCGGTCTGCCGAGGCGCATGCAGCACGAAATACTTTTCCTGCTCGACCAACATCAGAATTTCCGTCAGGTCGAAGCGGGACAACGGCGGCAGCGCGTAATGCTTAGCCGGTTTGATCGGACCCGCCGTGTTGAAAAACCGCATAATATGAAACTCCCACGTTATGTACCTTCTAAGCTGGACTTTAGCTCTTACGCCGCATAGCAGCTTACTGAAGCACTCTGCTATGCGGCGTAAGAGCTAAAGTCCAGCTAAAGAGTGTTGCGTATATCCTAGTAGGCTATCATGTTCGAATTTGTGGATAGAGCCGTTGGAGCTTGATGCGGGCATCCGGGGTGGTGAATTGCCAATCAACACCCTTCTGCGCGGTGTTAGGCCGGGTTTCCCAAGCGTGGGTTTCCTGACGCAGGTGTCGAGGTCAGGAATCCGACGATCCAGGTATTGCTGGGTGAGGACGCTGAGTTCCAGTTCGGCGATATTGAGCCAACTCCCGTGCTTAGGGGTGTAGTGGATCTCCAACCGTTGCGCCAGACCTCGGGCGGTTGATCAAGTTGGTGGACGATCTGTCGGCCCGGCCGACCGGGAGCATCCCG
>DAOTGT010000376.1:0-2508 GCA_035447285.1 Candidatus Competibacter sp. | reverse complement strand
GAAGGCTCTCCAAGGACTTCGAGCATTCCCCCAAGTCCTCCGAAGCGATGGTTTACATCGCGTCCAGCTCCATCATGCTCAGAAAATTATACCCTTTGTGAACAGGTTCTTAGAACTGCTGCCGCTGTCGCGCCCGCACCTCGACGATGGTCGAGGCGGCGGCGATCGCCTGCCCCAAAGTCGTGATTTCCATGTCTTTCAGCAGCTCCAGCATGCGTACGAAGACTCCGGCGGTGACCAGGGCATCGCCCAGCGCGGTGTGGCGAGCCGACACCCGTACTCCGAAGCGTTCGGCAATGGCGTCCAGGCTGTGCTCCAGCGCATGGTCATGCAGGAATACCGACAGCAGCAAGGTGTCGAGCACCGGGTTATCGAAGGTGACGCCGCTTTCCGCTTCCTTCAATTGGAGAAACCTCAGGTCGAACGCGGCGTTGTGCGCGATCAGCACGGCGTCGCCGACGAACTGGCGAAACTGGGGCAGCACCAGATGCGCGGGCGGCTTGCCCCGCACCATGTCGTCGGTGATGCCGTGGAAGCGGGTGGAGTCCTTGGGGATGGGGCGGCCGGGATCGACCAGGCGATCGAAGGTTTCGCCGGTGAGGATGCGGCCGTTGACGATACGTACCCCGGCGATGGAGACGATTTCGTCGCCTTCCGAGGGTTTGAGCCCGGTGGTTTCCAGATCGAATACCACGTAGTCGAGCGACTTGAGCGGCCGTTCGGCCAGATCACCGCCCGGTGCTGCTTGCAGCAGGCTGAAATCGTAGAATTCCGGCCGTGGTGGCAGTTCGCTGGCCATTTGCGCGCCGCGCGCCGCCAGCATCGGTACCCGCACCCGGGCCAAGCCATCGCCGGGGCGGTCGCTCCAGATCTCGCTTTGGTGATGGTCGAGCACGTCGCGCACGGTGAGTTCGCCGGGGGCGCCAGGCAGCCCGGCGTCGAGCCAGCCGTCGAGCACGGCCGCCGGTAGTGGGTCGCCGCGCCAGACGATGTCGATATAGATCTGGCGCGGACCGGCCTCGGCGCCAATGTCGAAGATCTTGCCGCCGGTCTGGGCGCTGATGCGGCGAATCAGATATTCGTTCAATAAGATCACCGAATGACTGTCGCCGTGCAGCCATTGCGGTAGGTGGACCACGGTGACCGCGATATCCGAGGTTTCCTTCAGGCGCTGCGCCACCAGTTCCAACAAGGTGGCGGACAGGTCGTCGGTCATTGGCCAGTAGCCGGTGATCACGTCACGATACTCGCGGCACAGGCGGTTCACCGTCTCGCTCAGCGCGGTACTTTCCTTGAATACGACCTCATCGAAGGTGCGGTGCGCGGCCATATCCATGTCGGGATTGACGGCCTGCATCTCTGCCGCCGCGCGCAGGTTGGCGATCGGCGCCCGCAAGCCCTCGGTGGCTTCGCGTAGTAGTCGGTCGCGCTTGCCCAGCGCCGCCAGTTCCTCGGTGATGTCGTTGAAGGTAATGACATAGCCGGTGGGTGATTCCTCGGCGCCAAGGATCAGGGTCATCTGGGCGTGCAGGGTATGTTGGCCGTCGGTGGTGGCACAGACCAGACGAGTGGTCATGCCCATCGGGTGCTGATGGTGGCGGCCTTCGGCCACGCGCAGGCGCAGACGACGGAAGGCGTTGGAAATCGGATCGCGGGTGACCAGGGTGAACAGCGAGCGGCCGAGCCCGAGCGCGCCGGTGACGTGCAGGATTTTTAGAGCCAGTTGGTTGTAAAGCAGCACTTGATTGTTGAGGTTGCAGACCACCATGCCTTCCTGCAAGTCCATCAGGATGGCTTCCAGCCGACTTTTCTGCTCCTCGACCCGCGCGGTGGCGGTGGTCATAGCTTGAAGCAATTCGCGATGGTGGGCGGCGAGACGCCGGGTCAGTTCGTTGATCACCTGAAACAATGGTCCCAATTGGTTCGGTCCAGCGTACTGGATTTCATGATCGGGATTGGCGCGCAGGGTGGTGAACAAGCCGCGAGTCAGGCTAGTCAGCGGCGCTGCCACCAGTTGATCGCAGAAAAACCAGGCAGCGGCGATCACGGTGACCAGGAAGAACCCGGCGACGGCCGCGTAATGCATCAGATGGCTCCAGGGTTCGAAGTTCGCCGCCAACCTGCCGCCTCGGATCAGTTCGGCAAACGCCAGCCACAGCGAGGTCGTGACCGCCGCCAGCGCGGTAAGGGTGATGGCGGCGAATACCAAAGCAAAGACAAGTCGCAGTTTCATCAGTCACAGGAGAAGGGATCGATCAGAATAAAGTGCGGCGATTGTCCGCCGCCGGTACGCCCGGCGCAAGCGACGGCGGCGGTCGGGACGACAAAGGGGCGACGGTGCAAGGATCCGCGGAGCAGACCTCAAAAAAACTGGTCGGTACATCCTGTTTTGATGTGGTTATAGTTTTCCTAGGCATTGTTGCATAAATAGGGGCGGACCCCATATCCAGGAACATGAGCGAACATAAACACAAATATCGTATTCGGAACTGGCGGGCATACGACGCG
>DAOTGT010000375.1:0-2529 GCA_035447285.1 Candidatus Competibacter sp. | reverse complement strand
TACCCGTGCCGTGTATGCGGGGGATGGATGAATGATGGGTAATCGGGTGCCTTCACCCGTCGGGTGAGTTGCTGGCTCACGCGATCCATCTCGCCGTGGATGGCGGCATCAAGCGCGGCCAGCCATTTGTCGTCCACCACCAGCGCCTTGATTTCCTCCTCGGCGAGCTTCGAGTAATGGGCGTAGGTTTTGGCGTCGAGGTCGGTCTCGGCGTCTTTCAGCTTCTTTTTCAAGGCCGATTCATCGGCTATCAGTCTCAACCAAGCCTTGAGGATGCGCAGTTCATCCACCCCGTCGGGATCGGCGCCGATCTCGTGAATGCGGTCTTTGACGTTCGCCGCGTTGATCTTCTCGAAACCGGAGAACGCCGCGTCCTCGCCACCGTGCTCTTCCTCCAATTCCGCCCGTTCGGCGCCGATGCTTTCCAGTTTAGCAGCGAGTTGGTCGAGCGTGGCTTGCTCCTCGGCATGGTAGCGCGCGACGATGAAGGTCTTGGGCACGAGGTCGCAGGCCCAACCCTTGTCCTTTCGTTTGCCCTTCTTGTCGGTCTCGACGATGCGGTAAGGTTCGGCTTTCCAACCATCGGCGGCGACCAGATAACCATCGTCCTGCATCGTGGTGGCCCAGTAGTCCATGAGATGCTGATAGATGTCGTAGGGATCGACCAGCGGCCGACCGGCATAATAGACCAGCAAGTCCTCGGAGAGTCGGGCGATGATCTCCTTGGGGTGACAGCCCGCTTGCAGCGCCTTGAGCGTCGCGGCGCTCCGGGTTCGCCAGGCGGCGAAGTGGGCGCTCATGCCGTCGATGAACGCGGCGAACTCGGGGTGCCCGTAGATCGTGGACTTCAATTGAGAATGAAGAATGGATAATTGAGAGTAACCAGGGCGGAGCGGCCGAAATAGCGCGGACTTCAAACCCGGCAGAATCGCCCAGTACGACTCAAGCGCATCAATGTCACGGTTGGGAATACCGCCTTGCAGGTGGCCGGCGATGTCCTGCACGTCCTCCGGTGTCTGGCTGTCGATATAGCGCGGCAGGTTGAGGTTGAACTCGTTCTTCTCGATTTCCTCGACGCCGACCATGCGGCTGTATTTGGGAATTTCGAGGTGCTTGTTGAAGGTATCCACGATCTTGTGGATGTCCTGATCGCGCAGCCGGTTCTTGGGACCGTCCTTCATGAAGCCACCGCTGGCGTCGATCATGAAAATACCCTTGCGGGCGGGCGCGTCCTGCTTGTCGATCACGACGATGCAGGCGGGGATGCCGGTCCCGTAAAACAGATTGGCGGGCAGGCCGATGATGCCTTTGATATACCCCTTGCGGACCAGCGCCCGGCGGATGTCGGCCTCGGCGTTGCCGCGAAACAGCACGCCGTGCGGCAGGATGCAGGCACCCTTGCCGGTGCTCTTGAGCGAGCGGACGATGTGCAGCAGATAAGCGAAATCGCCCTGCTTGGCGGGCGGCGTACCGAAAGGTTGGAAACGCTGGTGCGGGTCGTGCAACGGGTCGAGGCCGGTGCTCCAACGCTTGTCGGAAAAGGGTGGATTGGCGACCACGTAGTCGAAGGTCTTGAGCGCGTCGCCGTCCTTGAATCTGGGATCGGCCAAGGTGTTGCCCTGGGCGATCAGCGCCGTTGGATTGCGGTGCAGGATCATGTTCATGCGAGCCAGGCCGCTGGTGGCGGCGTCCTTCTCCTGCCCGTACAGCGTGACCGGTGTGCGCGCCTCGTCGGCGACCTTCAACAGCAGTGAGCCAGAGCCGCAGGTCGGATCGTAGACCGTGGTGGACGCGCTGGTCCTCGCGCCGCGGATGCCGAGAATCTGGGCGATGACGCGGCTGACCTCGGCGGGGGTGTAGAACTGCCCCTTGCTCTTGCCACTCTCGGTGGCGAAATGGCGCATCAGGTATTCGTAGGCGTCGCCGAGAATGTCGTCGCCGTCGGCGCGGTTCTTCGAAAAATCCAGCGCCTTGTTCTCGAAGATGGCGATCAGGTGGGTGAGCCGGTCCACCATTTCCTTGCCGCCGCCCAGCTTGGTGGCGTCGTTGAAGTCCGGCATGTCGGACAGCTTGTTGGCGTTGGCCAGCGGTCCGACGATCTTCTTGTTGATCTGGTCGCCGATGTCGGACTTGCCCTTGAGCGCGACCATGTCCTTGAAGCTCACACCCTTGGGAATAAGAATCGGTGCGTAGGGTTGGCCGGCGTACTTGTCGCTGACGTACTTGATGAACAGCAGCACCAGGACGTAATCCTTGTACTGGCTGGCGTCCATCCCGCCGCGCAGCTCGTCGCAGGAGGACCAAAGGGAAGAGTAGAGTTCGGACTTTTTCAGGGCCATGGGATCAAGGAAGCGGTCAGTCAACGGAGACGCACCCGCATTGGGGCTCACTCAAAACCATAGGGATGGTAGCGGGCGCGGACCTGCCGCGCCATCGCCGCTTTCCAGCGGGAACTGTCCGTCACTGAACCGACTGGAGGCGTCGCATCGCCCCCCCTGACTCAGGAGGTATGATCATGACCCTGCATCC
>DAOTGT010000374.1:0-2531 GCA_035447285.1 Candidatus Competibacter sp. | reverse complement strand
CTCTCCGGGCCATCCTGTCGACCGGCAGCCCGCTAGTCCCCGAACGCTTCGATTCGGTCTATGCGGACATCAAGCCGGATGTGCAGTTGGCCTCCATCTCCGGTGGTACCGACATCGTCTCCTGTTTCGTGCTGGGCAATCCCACACTGCCGGTCTGGCGCGGCGAGATTCAATGCAAGGGGCTGGGGCTGGCGGTCGAAGTATGGAACGATCAGGGCCACTCCGTTCGTGAACGCAAAGGCGAACTGGTCTGCACTCGCCCGTTTCCCTGCATGCCCATCGGTTTCTGGAACGACCCTCTCGGGAAAAAGTACCAGGCCGCCTATTTCGAACGCTTCCCCGGTGTCTGGCATCACGGCGATTTCTGCGAAATCACCGGACACGACGGGTTGATCATCCACGGCCGCTCGGATGCCACGCTCAATCCGGGCGGTGTGCGCATCGGCACCGCCGAAATTTACCGCCAGGTGGAAAAACTACCCGAGGTGGCCGAATCCCTGGCCATCGGACAGGACTGGGAAGCGGATGTCCGGCTGGTATTGTTCGTGAAGCTTCAGGAGGGCGTCGATCTTGACGACACCTTGATCGCCCGGATCAAGCGGACGATTCGCGAAGGTGCCACACCGCGCCACGTCCCCGCCAAGGTGCTGCAAGTGACCGACATTCCCCGCACCCGGAGCGGCAAGATCGTCGAATTGGCCGTCCGCAATGTCGTGCATGGTCAACCGGTCAGGAATATCGAGGCGCTGGCCAATCCGGAAGCGCTCGCGTCATTCGCCGACCGGAGCGAACTTCGGGAGTGAACCGGGCGATGCTGGCGGTGGCGCATGAACGTGGTTTCATGCCGGAATGCGTGATTTTCGATAGCGGGCACAGCGGCTTGGATAATCTCAAACGGATTCGAAACCTGGGGTGGACATGGCTGACACAACTGAAAGCCAACCGCTTGGTCAACCCCGACCGGACGGGGTTACGCCCGGTGGCTTATGTGGAAACAGAGGCGCAAGGGAAGATCGTCCATTTGAAAGGCGATGGTCCGATCCGCCTGTTCCTGATCGTCGCCCCAGACGGCGACAAGGAATACTGGGCGACGAACGATGTGAACATGATGACGCTAACCCGAGTCCGTTTCGCCGGCCATGCCTGGACCATCGAACAGTGTCATCGTGGGATCAAACCGTATTGCGGCGTGGAACGTGCCCAGGTCCGCGCCACTCGTGCTCAACGGAATCACATCGGCTTGGCGCTACGCGCCTTCCTGCGCTTGGAGCGGCATTGCTATCACACCGGAATCAGTGGGTTCGAAGCCAAAACCGCCATCATCGCCCCGGGTTTTCCGAAGACTCCAAACCTTGAGAAGATGGAGTCATGAACAAGACATCAAAATTTTCACCAGAGGTCCGTGGGCGGGCTGTCCAGATGGTGTTTGAATACCAGGGGGAGCATGGATCGACATGGGTGGCAATCAGCTCCATGGCCAGCAAGATGGGCTGCACGGCCGAGTCGCTGCGGAAGTGGGTGCGCCAAGCTGAACGGGATCGCGGCGAACGTGAGGGTCTCACCAGCACGGAGCGCGCGCGACTCAATCAATGCCTTGGAGCGGGAAAGCCGTGAGCCGAGGCGGGCTAACGAGATTCTCCTGTTTGGCCTTCTCGCAAGGGACACGGTAGGCTCACCGGCCAGCGAGCCGAGGCGGGCTAACGAGATTCTCCCGTTTGGCCTCGGCGTTTTTCGCGCAGGCGGAGCTCGACCACCTACGGAAGTGATGGTGGCATTCCTCGACACCGACCAGGGTAGCCACAGGGTCGAGCCGATCCGCGCTCAGTGGCCGATCGCCCCCTCGGTAACTTTCAGGCCCACGGCGCTCGGCAGGCCTGGCGGCAGCTCCAACGAGAAGGGTTTGCCTGGCGTGTTGCACAGTCGAGCGCCTGATGCGCGCCCTGGGGCCGCAAGGGGTCAGACGGGGAGCCCGGTGCTGGAGCCCGGTGCTGGAGCACGGTCCCCGACGACCAGGCTGATTGGCCGGTCGATCACGTGAACCGGCCGTTCCAGGCATTCGCGCCCGAATGCACTCTGGGTCGCTGATTTTGCCGACATGGCGACGTGGGTCGGATTCGTCTACATGGCCTTTGTTGTGGGTGTGTTCTCCCACCGAATCATCGGTTGGCGCGTCTCCCGTTCAATGCAGGCGGAATTCGTCCTGGATGCCCTGAAGCAGGCGCTGTATGATGGGATGGCAGGGCAGGTCAGACCGTGGCGGACAGAACCCGATTGGCTCGACGTGCTTCCAGCACGCCCTATTGATGGTGGAGTCCGCCAGCACATTCCATCAGGGACCGAGGCCAAGCCTCATTCAAGGTCCGGATGTGTGGTCGCAATCTTTCTCGTCTCGCCGTCATCGATTGAGGCTTGTAGCAAACAGGGGCAACCATGTATGAGCCAAAGCTATAGTCATGGGCAATTATTTCCATAAGATTTGATGATATCGGCGAGCAAGGTATTGGGCGGTGCAAACTGGCGGCGTTTCTTGA
>DAOTGT010000373.1:0-2548 GCA_035447285.1 Candidatus Competibacter sp. | reverse complement strand
GCTCTTTGAACTTGCGGATTTCCCGTCCGTTGGGACTGAACCCCTGTAGGTCGGTTACAAAGGCCGTTAGGCTGCCTTCCACGTCGATGACGGGGCTGCCTGTGCGTAGGGTTAATCCCAACCTTCATGTCATGAAGGTTGGGATTAACCCGATTACCACTGGGAAGTCGAGCCATCGATGGGGCCGGACCAGTTCAGACCTTTGCGGGCCACGGACTTCGCCATGGCGGCTTAGGGTGCGTTAAATTCCGTTTCGTGTCTTCCCGTCACGGTACCGAGATTCTCCATGCCAGGATGAATCGCTCCAGCAAGGAATTGACATAACACGGAACATGTATATTTACAGCATTGATCCCGCCGCGCGGCTGATCCATTTACCCCCGATAATGGCTTTTATCTTGTGTAAAACAAAAGATTAAAGTAGGATGATTCTATGACCAAAACCGAGCTGATTTCCCCCTCTTCAACACCCAGCAAGCGCGTCCTGACTGCCGCGGAATTTCAAAGCCTGGCCGAGGTGCCCCCCGAACTGGAATGGTTCGCCAATATCACGAATGCCAAAACCCGCCGCGCCTATCAATTCGATGTGAAGGACTTCACCCGCTTCGTGGGCATCGTTCGCCCGGACGAGTTCCGAATTGTCCCCGCGCCCACCTGATCGCTTGGCGTAAGGATATGGAAGACCGCCGGTTGGCACCGTCCACGATCCGCCGCAAACTCTCGGCGATTTCCTCGTTATTTGACTATCTATGCGAGCACAACGCGGTCCCGCATAATCCGATCGATGGCGTCAAGCGCCCCAAGGCGAATAACTATGAGGGCCTGACCCCGGCCTTGGGCGATGCCCAAGCGCGGGCCTTGCTGGAAGCCCTGCCCGCGACCACCCTCAAGGGCCAGCGAGACCGAGCCATCCTCGCCACCTGGTCATCAATCCGCTGATCGATGGCTTCATCAATTCCCTCAAGGGCCAGCGAGACCGAGCCATCCTCGCCACCCTGCTCTATCACGGCTTGCGCCGGGAAGAACTGTGCAAGCTGCGGGTTCGCGATCTTCAGCAACGGGAAGGCGTCCTGCAATTTCGCATCGTGAGGTCTGAGGTCGGTCGACAAGAGTGGACGCCAAGGAATCCGGTCTTGCCGAGTGGAGAACGCTGGCCACGATACTCGCGTCGTCCAGCACGACCTGGGACACCAGAATATTCAGCATGCCGTCAGGTACATTCAGGTACATTGGGTTATCAGTAAAGCGGTTCAAGAGGTTTTTGGGGAATTAGGCGTTTTCACTACGTCAACGGTCTAATGGCTACGCCAACACGATGCTGTTGGAGCAGTCCGGAAGGACCCTTCGAACGGGCAGGAGTGAAACGATGAAAGCGATGAAGTGGATACTGGCGGTGGTGACCACCACCATGATCATGATCCCGCCGCAGGGCGCCAACGCATGGGACGGTGGCCCTCCCGGAGGCCACCGAGGCGATTATGGTCCTGGCTACACCCCATGGTACCGAGGCGATTACGGTCCTCGGTACCATGGGCGCGGCTACGGCTACCACGGTCCTCGGTACTACGGGCGCGGCTACGGCTACTATCGGCGTCCTTGGGTGGGCTATCGAGGTCCTTACTATGGCTATGACGGAGGCTGTTGGGGATGCGGATCGGCGGGCGCGGCCCTAGCCGGTCTGGCCATCGGCACGATCGTCGGAGCGGCGATCATCAATTCGGCTCCACCGCCGGTGGTGGTGACCGCACCGCCGCCTTGGTAAGGCCGCATCCGCTGCGGGCGCGGGTATACATTGGGTCAACGACGGCCACGATACCCGCGCGGTCCAACGATCCAACACGATCTGGGGCACCCGAATATGCCGTATGACCGTTAGGCATGCGGCATGATCAGCGGCGGTTCCCAGCCTTCATTGTTTCGCCCCCGACCAACTCACTTCGTTCCTGAAGCTGATATCGAGCCACATCGGGACCTGGGATCGATCGAGCAAGAAGGTCGTGGCGCCACTCGCGTTCAAAATCTTATCCATGGCCTGGGTCAACGCGACGTCCACCCTGGGGAGTCTGGCGTAATCGGCGGTGATCTGGACCCGATTCTTACCGATCCGCGTCACGATCACGGTCACGCCGCTCTGGGATGAGCCTTGGGAATCCGATATGACGTCGCCAAAATACGTGCCCTGGGCCACATCGGATAGGTCGGGCGGGTATTTCGACGCGTCGCCTTGTGCATCGGCGGTACAGGCAGGGAGTAAGGCCACGACCCCAACGAGCAAGAGGCTGGCGAGTCTAATCAAGACACCTTGCTTCATGATGAATCCCTCCTATTTCAACAACCCGCAGGACGCCTCATGCCATGCTGTTCACCCCGCCGTCGACGTGCATGCCGTCGCTCCGGCGGGCGTAGGGTGTGGCTATCAGTGGAAAGCACAGCCGTTTTGCCGCTGAGTCAGTACACCGGTCACGCTGCTTCACTGGGGAACGGGGCAAGTGGTCATTTTGGAGGTGTCAACGCAGACATTCCTGACCGATCCATCCTCCATGGGTCG
>DAOTGT010000372.1:0-2568 GCA_035447285.1 Candidatus Competibacter sp. | reverse complement strand
CTCGAAGCGATGATCCTCGGGCAGGGCCGGCATCCGCTCCCGGCGCCAGCCGGCCAGGTCGGGCACCGCCACCTCGGCGTCGCGGATGAAATGGATTTCGGGCTCCGTCAAGATCCACCACCCGCCCGGACCGCCACGACCACGGTCGAAAGGGCCACCCAACTCAACGATCAGTTCCGAATGCGCCAAGGTGTGCTTCCCGGCCGGCCGGGGTTGGACGTGGAGCTGTCCGCCGATGATCTCGCCCACCACATGGTCCGGCAGGGCCAACAGATCATCGTATAGCGTGAGTTTTTTCGCGGTATTCGGCATATTCCTTCCTCGTAAACCCCTTGTGCGCGGTACGGGCGGTGTTTGCGCTGTCGAACCGATAAATCCCGGACTCGCTGAAACTGCAGTTTGGCAAACCGCCTCCCATCCCGCCATCCCTGACCATCACGGCCGATATCATGAGCGATCACCTTCTCATCGTGGACGACGATCCCGGCTTGCGCGAACTGCTCGCCGACTACCTGAGCCGCAACGGCTTCCGAGTGAGCGGCGCGGCCGATGGCCGGGGGCTGTGGGCGGCGCTGGAGCAGGCGCCGGTCGATCTGATCGTCCTCGATTTGATGCTGCCCGGCGACGACGGACTGGTACTGTGCCGCAACCTGCGCGCCCGCTCACAGATCCCGATCATCATGCTGACCGCGCGCGGTGACGACACCGACCGCATCGTCGGGCTGGAAATGGGCGCCGACGATTACCTGTCCAAACCGTTCAACCCCCGCGAGCTGCTGGCCCGCATCAAGGGGGTACTGCGGCGCAGCCGCAACACCCCCGGCGAACCGGGCGAACCCAAGCGCTTCCATTTCGCCGGCTGGAGCCTGGACGTGGCCAGTCGGCAATTGATCGCGCCCGATGAAGTGCGAGTGCCGCTGGGCGCTAGTGAATACCGGCTGCTGCAAGTGTTTCTGGAGCATCCGCAGCGTGTATTGAACCGCGATCAGTTGCTGGATTTGACTCAGGGCCGCGAGGCCATGCCATTTGACCGCAGCATCGACGTGCAGGTCAGCCGATTGCGCCGGCGGCTGCGCGACGACCCGCGCGAGGCGGTCATCATCAAGACCGTTCGCAGCGAAGGTTATCTGTTGGCCGCCCATGTCAGCCGGGAATTTTGATGCGTCTGTTGCCGCAATCCCTATTCGGCCGGTTGCTGCTGTTCCTGACCGGCGGACTGGTGCTCGCTCAACTGTTGAGTGCCGGGATTCTGCTGCAAGACCGCGAACAGGCGCTCTCCCACGCCATCGGCGGCCACATCGCCCAGCGCATCGCCGCCATCGTCGGCCTACTGGACACGCTGGACGAGGCCGAACGCCGCCGCCTGGTGACGGCGCTAGACCTGCCACCCACCCGACTCAGCCTCGACCTGCCTTGGTCCGAGCCAGCGACGACCGACGAGCGCTACCACACCACGCTGTTCCGCGCCCTGCTGCGCCGCCAGCTTGGCCCGGACCGACCGTTTCAGGTCGAGATTGCCGACGACTGGCCGCCGCCCATCGCCGACCGACCGGCTTGGCGCGCCCCACACCGGCCGCCGCGCGACTGGACCGATCGTCCTCTGCCCCCACCCGGAGAAGCAGACCGCCCGCCACGCCGCTGGCGGCACGCGATGATGTTGGGCTTGCGCAATTTCGTGGTGCAGGTGCGCTTGCACGACCAGACCGTGGTCACCTTCCAGCAAGTGCTGCCGGAAGAGGTCATCGCCTGGCCGACGCGCCTGCTGCTGATCCTGCTGGTGCTGCTGGTGTCGGTCGCGGTGCTGGCGGCCTTGGCGGTGCGTGCCCTGACCCGACCGCTGACCGTGCTGGCCAACGCCGCCACCGAACTGGGCCGCGACATTCGCCGCCCGCCACTGGCCGAATCCGGGCCACTGGAAGTCCGCCGTGCCGCCGCCGCCTTCAACACCATGCAGGATCGACTGATTCGCTACATCGAGGACCGCGACCGCATCCTCGCCGCGATGTCCCATGACCTCAAGACCCCGATCACCCGCTTGCGGCTGCGCGCCGAACTGCTGGACGATTCGCCGCTGCGGGAGAAATTCCAGGCCGATCTGGACGACATGCAGCACATGGCGCAAGCGTCGCTGGATTTCCTGCGTGGGGGCGAGAACAGCGAACCCATCGCCTCGGTGGATCTCAACGCCTTGCTGGAATCGTTGCAGGAGGATGCGGAGGATGTCGGCGACGAGGTAGGCATCGCCGGCACGGTCCGCCAGCCCTTGCGTTGCCGGCCGCTGGCCTTAAAGCGCTGCCTGACCAATCTGCTGGACAACGCCCTGAAATACGGTCAGCGCGCCGACATCACGGTACGAGACACGCCACAACGCTTGACACTGATGATCCGCGATCATGGATCGGGTATCCCCGACCCGGAGCTGGAACGGGTTTTCGAACCGTTCTACCGGCTGGAAAGCTCGCGCAGTCGCGACACCGGCGGCGCCGGTCTGGGCCTGAGCATCGCCCGCAATATCGCCCGCGCCCACGGCGGCGACCTGACGCTGCGCAATCACCCGCAAGGCGGACT
>DAOTGT010000371.1:0-2570 GCA_035447285.1 Candidatus Competibacter sp. | reverse complement strand
GCCAACAAGGGAAAAAGGTTATAGATCAGCATCGGCGACTCCCCAAAATTCTTCATTCTGATGGCCGGGACACGGCGGCGCGCTCCGGCGGATTACGGTGGTTTGGCACGACAGGCCATTCGGTGGAATCGTAGCACGAAACCACCGTCTACAGCAGTCCGACCGACCCATGGCCGATGAGCGCCGGGCGATGCCAAGGCAGGCTCACATCTGAGCTTGCAGGTAATTGGGTAATCCCAGACGTCCAATCAATGCCAACTGGGTTTCCAACCAAGCGATATGCTCTTCCTCGCTGGCGAGGATGGCGGTCAGCAGGTCGCGGGTCACGTAATCGGCGCAGCTCTCGCAATAACCGATGGCTTCCCGATACAGGGGGTGGGCGTCATGTTCGAGCTTCAGATCCCCCCGAAACACTTCCTCGACGTGTTCACCGATATAAAGCTTGCCGAGATCCTGTAAGTTGGGCAGCCCCTCCAAATCCAAAATTCGCCGCACCAAGCGATCGGCGTGCTTCATCTCGTCGATCGACTCGTCGTATTCGTGCTTGCCCAATTTGCCAAAGCCCCAGTTGTCGAACATGCGAGCATGCAGAAAATACTGATTGATGGCGGTCAACTCATTTCGCAGGGCTTTGTTCAGATATTCAATGACCTTGGCGTCGCCTTTCATCGGATTTTCTCCCAGAACTCACAAATCCACGGCAAACCAGGCCGCCCGCTGCGGGGCGGGCTCGGTGGCTCGCGGCGGCGTAACCTCGACCGGCACCGTGGAACAATGGCTCGCGGCTGGCGGCGGCGGTGGCGCCGCCACCGCACAAGCATCGAGAAGCTGTCGTATGTCATCCAAGCATTTGCCGCATTCGACGCCCACCCCAAAACGGGCGCTGATGTCGCCGATGGTGCGCGCGCCTTGATCGACCGCCTCGCGGATTTGCGTGTCGGAAATCGACTTGCAGATACATAAAAACATGATACCTGTCCTCCCCTGTTGAACGGACAAAACCTTGAGCGATCAACCTAAAGACTGCCTTCAATCGGTTTGGTTGCCGAAGCTTATCGATTCCCCGCCATGGCTCTCCATGGCTTCATACCCCAACACGAGAAGGCGCCTTGGGACTCCGGCGAAGCGGCGGTGCAAGACACGCCTCATGCCCGGTCGGCCGATCGCCGTCCATAGGCCAGCGCCAGCAGCACCACGCCCACCACGATCAACGGCAGCGACAGCACCTGTCCCATGGTCACCCAACCGAAAGCCAGATAGCCGAGTTGCGCGTCCGGTTGGCGCACGAACTCCACCAGAAAGCGGAAAATGCCGTAGCTCAGCGCGAACACCCCCGACACCGCCATGGTCGGGCGCGGCTTGGCCGAAAACAGCCAGACGATGAGGAACAGCGCCAAGCCTTCCAGCGTCGCCTCGTACAACTGCGACGGATGGCGCGGCAGATTGTCGTCGGTCTGGCGGAATATCATTCCCCACGGCAGGTCGGTGACCCGACCCCACAATTCCCCGTTGATGAAATTGCCGAGTCGGCCGAACAGGATGCCCGGCGCGATCAGCGGCGCGACGAAGTCGATGGTCGGCCAGAATCCTTTTTGGTACTTGCGGGCAAACAGCACCATGGCCAGCAACACGCCGATAAAACCGCCGTGAAACGACATGCCACCCTCCCAGACCCGGAACAGCACCAGCGGATTGTCGAGGAAGGAACTGAAGCCATAGAACAGGATGTAGCCGATCCGACCGCCGAGAATGACACCCAAGGCGATGTAGAACACCAGATCGTCCATCTGTTCGGCGGTCCAGCCGGAGCCGGGTTGGCGGGTGCGGTAACGACCCAGCGCCCAGCCGGCGAGGAAGCCCAGCAGATACATGAGGCCATACCAGCGCACGTGCAACGGCCCCAGACTGAACGCCACCGGATCGAAATCGGGATGTACGAGCATGGAAAACTCCGTGGAGGATGTCCGAGTCGCTGGCGATCCGCCACCGACCATAACCGAGAACTTCTCAGGAATGCGAAGTCCGCAAAAGTATTGAAACGCTGTCAGGACGCTGCGTACTCAACGAAAGATGAGCCAAGTCAGGTAAGCGATCAGCACGATGAGAACAGGCAGGACGACCACCATCGCCTTGCGGGCGCCGGCAACCAGTTGCGCGCTTTTGGCCTGGATTTGCTCAGCACGATCCTGCAGACGCTCCGCGCGTTCGGTTTGCTTTTGAACCAGCGCGAATTGCTCGCGCTGCAATGCCAGCGCCTCGGCCTGGCGCTCCAGTTGTGTTTTCTGATTATCGCGTATTTCTTCCAGTACTCGAATCAGGTGGTGGGAATCCTGCTCGTTCATCGTTCGTGATCCTTGAGTGGTTGCAGGGGATCAATCGCGTCTTTTTCAGGCCGGCAACACCCGCGCGAATATTGCCTTGAGATAGTCGGTTTCGGGAATCGCCGGAAGGACCGGATGATCCGGTCCCTGCCGACCCTGTTCCAGCATCAGCAGATTGCGATCCAGATGCCGCGATCCTTGCAGCAGGGTGTGCACCAACACATCGCGGGAGAACAACTGCGAGCAGGA
>DAOTGT010000370.1:0-2584 GCA_035447285.1 Candidatus Competibacter sp. | reverse complement strand
AACAATATGACCGAACAAAGCGTTCGGTTGTTGGTTTTCGCCGTTCGGCGCCGGGTCGTGCTGAAATATTTCGGCGTGCTATTGCTATCGATGGCACCGATGGCGGCCGTGCCGGTTCTGGTCGCGCTGCACGGCGAGGCGTATGAGAGCGCGAACCGTTTTGCCCTGGTCGCCCTGCTGCTGATGATTGTCGGAGGCGGACTGGCGCGGATCACCGCGCCGCAGAAAATCCAGATCAACGAAGCGCTGGTGGTCACGGCGCTGGCTTTTCTGATCGCGGCGGTTTCGATGGCTTGGCCCTTGATGGCGGACGGATTGGCCCCTCTCGATGCTTTGCTCGAAGCCACCTCGGGCGTGACCACCACCGGCCTATCGGTCCTGCCGACCGTCGAAGGCCACAGCTCCACCTTCCTGTTCGCCCGCGCCTGGTTACAGTGGTATGGAGGACTGGCCATCACGGTGCTGGCGCTCGCCTTCATCCTAGCGCCCAGTGCGGCCACCCGCCGATTGGCTGGTATCGAAACCGACGCGGCGGAACTAGTGACCGGCACCCGTTGGCGCGCCCGGCAGGTGCTGGCTGTGTACGTCGCGCTGACCCTCGCCGGCGTGGCCTTGTTGTGGCTGGCCGGGGCGGCGCCGTTCGATGCGCTGATTCACGTACTGGCGGCGGTGTCCACCGGCGGCTTTTCCGGTTACGACCGCTTGAGCAGTCTCGGTCCCTGGCCCACCCTGGCGGTATTGGCGCTGATCATGCTGTTCGGCGCGACCTCTTTTTCCCTGCAATACCGGGCCTGGAGCGCGGGGCCGCGCCTGCTGTACGCCGATCTGGAAGTGCGAGCGCTGTGGCTCGGCTGCCTGATCACCTTCGCGGCGCTGGTGGCCTGCTTCGCCTTCGCCGGTCCGGTCCGGCTGGCGGACGCCGCGTTTCTGGCCATCTCGGCTCAGACCACCACCGGCTTTGCCAACACCCCGGTGTCCGAATTGCCGGCGGCGGCCCAGTTGGTGCTGATCGTCAGCATGGGCATCGGTGGCGACATGGGCTCGACCGCCGGCGGCATCAAGATCCTGCGCTGGCTGGTGCTGATCCGATTGCTGCAATTGCTGTTCGCCCGCACCGCCGTGCCGCGTCACGCCGTCATCGAACCGTATGTCGCGGGACGCCGGCTCAACGGCGTGGAATTGGAGGCGGCGATCGGCATCGTGACCGCCTACGCGCTGGCCGCGCTGCTGTCCTGGCTGCCCTTTCTGCTGTACGGCGTCGCGCCGCTGGCGGGTCTGTTCGAAGTGGTATCCGCGCTATCGACCTGTGGCCTGAGCGCCGGGGTTGCCAGTCCCGAACTGCATCCGCTGCTGAAAATCGTGCTGTGCGCGGATATGCTGATGGGGCGGGTGGAGGTGATGGCTTTCCTCATTCTGATTTACCCGCGCACCTGGTGGGGCAGAACGACGGAAGAAGCATGAGAATCGCGTTGATCGGAGCGGGACTGACCACGGTCGGCGCGGCGGAAATTCTGATCCGCCGCCGAGCGGAGGTGGTGATCGTCGAGCAGGACAAGGAGCGCATCGAAGCGCTGGTGGATACGCTCGACTGCGGTTTCATTCACGGCGATGGCTCAAAGCCGGCGGTGCTTCGGGAGGTCGGACCCCAGCACACCGACGTGTTGTGCTGTTTCACCGACAACGATCAATCCAACATTTTGGCTAGTCTGGTCGGGCGCTCGCTTGGCTTTCATCGGATTTTCACCAAGATCGACGACGCGGAATTCCAACCGATCTGCATCGAACTGGGTCTGACCGATTTGGTCATTCCGCACCGCCAAGCCGCCCGCGCGCTGGCCGATCTGGCGTTCGGCACCCTGCCCGAGGATTTCGCCGAATTTTTCAAATGCGGGGCGCGGCTGTTTTCCCTGATCGTCCGCGAGGAGGATGTGGGTCCGGTCGAGGACCTGTCGCTACCGAAACGCTGCGCGGCCATCTGCGTCTATCGCCACGATGAGATGCTGCTGCCCAAGGTGGGTTTCGCGCTCAAGCTCAAGGACGAGGTGGTGGTGCTGGCCCACGAAGACAGCTTGCCCGAGTTGCGGGAGCGTTGGGCGATGCCGCCCCCCTCCCCGGCGGCCGAACCGGAATAGGGACGCGCGCCGCGCGCCGGAATGCCGTCCCATGCGCGGAAGTCGGGCTAGATTTCGTCTCCCCACATGGCGGCATCTCGGCTGTTTACCGGGATGTCGCTCACATCGCGCTTGTCGACCAGCAGATAGAGCCAATTCTTGGCCTGCGATCCGCTCGCATCGTTACCACAGCGCAGCACCCGGCCGGTGGCCTTGTTGACGACGCCGCCCCGGAACTGAGCCACGGCGGCGGCTTCCAGGTTGTGAAAGCTGTCCGAGACGATATTGATCTCTTCCTTGTAAATGGCACACATCAGAGTGTACTCGGGTCGCTCGCGCTCATGTTCGCGTCGGCGCCGCTTCAGGTCGTTGGTGATGCCGATGTAGAACTTGTTGCAATCGGCCTTGCTCGCGAACACGTTCAACACTTCCCGCAGGTGGCCGATCACGGCGGCGTGGTTGGTGACGCTGGC
>DAOTGT010000369.1:0-2588 GCA_035447285.1 Candidatus Competibacter sp. | reverse complement strand
GATTTCCGCACCGAGGTGCTGGGCCTGATGAAGGCGCAGATGGTGAAAAACGCCGTGATCGTGCCGGTCGGTGCCAAGGGTGGTTTCGTGCTCAAGCAACCCCCGACCAAGCGGGAAGACTTGCAGCGGGAAGCCATCGCCTGTTACCAAACCTTTATTCGCGGTTTGCTGGACATCAGCGACAATCGAGTCGCCGGCCATATCGTCGCGCCGCCGCGAGTGGTCCGCTACGACCGCGACGATCCCTATCTGGTGGTCGCGGCGGATAAGGGCACCGCCACCTTTTCCGATATCGCCAACGGCATTTCCGCCGATTACGGCTTTTGGCTGGGCGACGCCTTCGCGTCCGGGGGCTCCGCCGGCTACGACCACAAGAAAATGGGCATCACCGCGCGTGGCGCCTGGGAGTCGGTCAAACGCCATTTCCGGGAAATGGGCAAGGACATCCAAACCCGCGACGACATCACCGTGGTCGGCATCGGCGATATGTCCGGCGATGTGTTCGGCAACGGCATGTTGCTGTCGCGTCACCTCAAGGTGCTGGCGGCCTTCAATCACCTGCACGTGTTTATCGATCCGAATCCCGATCCCGAAATCAGCTTCCGCGAGCGGGAACGCCTGTTCGCCCTGCCTCGTTCCTCCTGGGATGACTACGACAAATCTCTGTTGTCGGCGGGTGGCGCGGTATACTCCCGCGCCGCCAAGTCCATCGTGCTCAGCCCGGAAGCACGCGCGGCGCTCGACATCCGGGCCGAGCGGCTGACGCCCAATGAACTGGTCCGCAACCTGTTGAAAGCGCCGGTGGATCTCTTGTGGAACGGCGGCATCGGCACTTACGTCAAGGCCCGGCGGGAAAACGATTCCGAGGTCGGCGACCGCGCCAACGACGCGGTGCGCATCAACGGCGACGAACTGCGCTGCAAGGTGGTGGGGGAAGGCGGCAATCTGGGCTTGACCCAACTGGGTCGGATCGAATTCGCGCGCGGCGGGGGGCAGGTGCTCACCGACGCCATCGACAACTCCGGTGGCGTCAACTGCTCGGACCACGAGGTCAACATCAAGATCCTGTTGAACCAGGTGGTCGTCAGCGGCGACATGACCGAGAAGCAACGCAACCAGTTGCTGGCCGACATGACCGACGAAGTGGGGGAACTGGTGTTGCGGCAAAACTATCTGCAACCCCAGGCCATCAGCCTGACCCGCGCCCAAGCGGCGGAGTCGCTGGGCGACCACATTCGAGTCATGCGCTCTCTGGAAAAGGCCGGAAAGCTGAACCGCGCCCTGGAATTCCTGCCCGACGACGAGGAGCTGGCGGAGCGGGAAACGGCCCGCGAGGGGCTGACGCCGCCGGAACTCGCGGTGCTGCTGGCCTATGGCAAGATCGCGCTGTACGAAGAACTGTTGGCCTCCGACGTGCCGGAAGACGCCTATTTGCAGAACGAGCTGCTGATGTATTTTCCCCGACCGTTGCAGGCGCGCTTCGTCGAGCAGATGCGGGATCATCCGCTGCGGCGCGAGATCATCGCCACCTACATCACCAATAGTACGCTGAACCGCATGGGCAGCACCTTCGCGTTCCGGCTGTGGGAGGAAACCGGCGAGAGCTATCCGACCATTTCCCGCGCCTACAGCGCCGCGCGGGAAATCTTCGAGGCCCGGCGCTTATGGAGCGCCATCGAGGCCTTGGATAATCAAGTGCCCGCATCCGTGCAAACCACCATGATCGGCTACAGCCAGCGATTGCTGGAACGCGCCAGTCTATGGTTATTGCGGCATCGCCGGCCGCCGCTGGCGATCGAGGCGGTGGTCAAACAGTTCAATCCCGGAGTGACGACCTTGATGGTCGAACTGCCGAATCTGCTGCAAACGGACGAACGGGAAGCCTTTCAGTCGGCCTGCGGGGAACTGACCGCAGCGGGGGCGCCGGCCGAGCTGGCGCACTGGGCGGCAAGCTTGGGGGCGCTGTTCTCGGCGCTGGACCTGATCGAGGTGGCGACGCAGACGGCACTGCCCGAAACCGTGGTGGCGACCGTGTACTTCGGCCTGACCAATCGGCTGGCGCTGAACTGGCTACGGCAAAGCATCCTCGATCTACCGGTGGCCAATCACTGGCAGAACCGCTCGCGGGCGGCGCTGCTCGACATCCTGTACGACCAGGGCCGAGTGTTGACCCTGGACGTACTGCGCTCGACCGCCAACGCGCAAACCCCGGAGGAACGGCTGGAAAGCTGGCTGGCGCACAATCAGGCCGGTGTCGAACGCTGTCGGGGCGTGTTCGCCGACCTGCGGGCGGCGGGCCAACCGGATCTGGCGATGTTGTCGGTCGCGTTAAGGGAGATGGCGAGTCTGGTGCGGCGGAGCGAGGACTGATTCGACGAAACTGCGGTCAAACATGGCAACCGTTCTTCCCGCGATCGCAGGCAAGCGGGGGAGGTGAAAAAAACGATGAACCGCTTTACCATCGGACGGTTATCCCACCCAACTCCGCCAAGGTGGAGCCTTGGAGTAATGGCCAACCTGCTGGGGAGCGCTGGCATGAGCGACTTGCAACACCATTTGTCCGATCTGCACGCGGCACTACAAACCGC
>DAOTGT010000368.1:0-2595 GCA_035447285.1 Candidatus Competibacter sp. | reverse complement strand
CCAGTCCGATCGGCGCTCCGCCCGGGGCGCCAGCCGTTATCTGCTTCGTTCCGTGCTGTTTCTGATCGCGCTGGCGGCGCTGGGGATATTTTTCCAGCGTCCGCTGGCCGCCGCCTTCATGACCAATCCTTATCTGAACGGCACCGTCGCGGCCGTCTTTCTGTTCGGGGTGTTCTACACCTTCAAGGCGCTGGCGGACACGCTGTGGGAAGTCCGCGCCGCCGAACGAGCCGCCACGATGGCCTTGAAGGCCCGCCGCCGGGAGTGGTCCCATGCCGAAGCCAGCGACGCGCTACTGGAGAATGTCGGTCGTGGAGTGGGCGATTTTCTGCGCAAGATCCACCGGGTCGTCAGCCACGGCGACGCCGCCGCAACCTTGCCGTATCTGTTGGATTCGCTGGCCACTCGGGGCGACGATCAGCGGGCGCTGGTGCGTTATCTGGTCGGGGCGTTGGTGCTGCTGGGCTTGATCGGCACCTTCTACGGCCTGCTGCTGACCATCGCCGGGGTGCGCGATGTGATCGGCGGTCTGTCCACCGAGAAGGCGGCCGACACCATGGCGTTGATCGCCAGCTTCAAGGATCGGCTGGCTGCACCGCTGGGCGGCATGGGTACCTCGTTCTCGTCCTCGATGTTCGGCCTGCTGGCGGCGCTGGCGCTGAGCTTTCTGGAATTGCAACTGCTCCATGCCCAGAACCATCATCATGCTCAACTGGAGGCGTTGGTGGTCAGCGATCTGGTGCCGCTGTGGCAGCCGGTGGTCACGGTCACCGCCAGCACCGAAACCATTTCGCCACGTCATCTGGCGGCCTTGTTGCAGGCGACCACCGACCGGCTGGAGCGAGTGGCGGCGACCACCGAATATCTGGCCAATCGCGGCGAGGGCATCACCCGGGTCGCGGAGCAGATCGCCAACCTGGGCGAACGGATCGAATCCTTGCAAACGGCCTTGCGGGACATCGAAAACGACCGCACCGCCGATTTGCGGCACGAATTGCGCACCATCGCCCGCCTGCTGGCGCAGCAGCCAGGAGCCACCGCGCACCGAGACGGGGACGCCCATGCCCCGCCGGCGTGATGCGCTCGGTGACATCAACATCTGGCCCGCCTTTACCGATGCGTTGGGCGGACTGGTGATGGTGTTGATCTTCCTGATCACGGTGTTCGTAGTCAGCGAAGTGCTGATCGGTCGCGAGATGATGGGCAAGGACACCGCCATCGGCCAATTGCAACGCATCGTTTCGCACCTGGAAGGCTTGGCCGGCGACGCCGAACAGGAAGCGAAGCGGCTACGCGGGAGAATCCAGGGTCTGGAAAGCACGGTCGGCGAACGGGACGCGCTGTTGGCGCAATTGCGCAACGAACTGGCGGCGGTGCGAATGGCGCAGTCGGCGCTGAGCGTCGATAAAAACAAGGCGGAAGAGGCCGCCATCGGCGCTCAGGAACTGGCGGCGCTACTCAGCGCCCGGGCCGAACGCCTGGCCAACGAACTGGAACGGCTCAACCAAGCCTTGGCGGCCAATCAGGACGAACTGGCGCAGCGCGATGCCGTCATCGTCCAGCAGAAGGGTCGGATCGAGGCGCTGGACAGCGCGCTCAAGAAGCGGCTGTTGGAGCGGGTCGAGGAATTGGAGAAATACGCCAGCGATTTCTTCGGCCGGTTGCGCGAGGTCTTCGCCGGCAACCCCGACATCAAGGTGGTGGGCGACCGCTTCGTGTTTCAATCCGAAGTGCTGTTTCCTTCCGGCGAGGCCACGCTGTCGCCGGGAGGGCGCGGCGACCTGGACAAATTCGCCATGGTCTACCAGCAATTGGCCGCCCGCCTGCCGCCGGATTTGCCGGTGATCATCGAAGTGCAGGGCCACACCGACCGAGTGCCGATTCGCGGTCGTTTTCCCTCCAACTGGGAGCTGTCCACCGCGCGCGCGCAGGAAGTAGTGAACTATCTGATCCAGCAGGGTATTCCACCACAGCGATTGGCGGCGGTCGGCATGGCGGAATATCACCCGATCGATCCGGCGGACAACCCGGAGGCATACCGTCGCAACCGCCGCATCGAGTTGAAGATTACCAGCCGTTAAGGCGTAAAATAAGTAGGGTAAACTTCAAGATTCCTGTCCCCAAGCCGCGAGAGTAGCCCCCATGGATTTCAAGACGACCGACCTGTGCGATGAATTTTCCGATCGCCTGCAAATCGCCGAGCCGATTTTCGGCGATTACGGTGGCGAGGTGATGTTCTGCGGTCCCATCGTGACCCTGAAGGTGTTCGAGGATAATTCCCTGGTTCGCGCCGCGCTGGAAGAGCCGGGCGAAGGCCGGGTGCTGGTGGTGGACGGCGGCGGCTCGATGCGCTGCGCGCTGCTGGGCGATCAGCTCGCCGAACTGGCCGAGGAGAACGATTGGGCCGGGGTGGTGGTGAATGGTGGTATCCGCGATTCCGCCGCCATCGCCGAAATCGGTATTGGCGTCAAGGCGTTGGGTGTGCATCCGCTCAAGAGCGTCAAGCGCGGCATCGGCGAGCGGGATATTCCGGTGCGCTTTGCCGGCGTGACTTTCCTGCCTAATCACTACCTCTACGCCGACGAGGATGGTTTG
>DAOTGT010000367.1:0-2596 GCA_035447285.1 Candidatus Competibacter sp. | reverse complement strand
TAACAGCAGGCACCAAAATTCCTTGTCGGGTCAGCAGGACGCTGGATGTCGGGGATTTCTCCATCCTGCATCAACTCACCTGGTTCAATATGGCGATTCACAGTAATTCCGAATATGCCAAGAGAACCTGGTTCAAGGAGCGATCTCTGGCAGGTCCAGTCATTTTTGCCGTCGCCGACGGTCTGGTTCACCATGCGGACAACATCACTGAACTTCTGGCCCAAGACGGCTATGAAATCTATGCCTATATCGGGGTGGACAACGTCAAGATCACTGCTCCGGTGCTGTTTGGGGACACGCTCAAGGCCGATGCCGAAGTGGTCGATCTTCGGCCCACCAAAAACCCGGAGCGATTCTTGTTCATCTACCAAAACAAAACCTATAACCAGCGCAATCAGCAGGTGATCGAATACCAAACGACCATGATGGTCACCAAAAAAGACTGAGGCCGGATCGGAGCCTTGCCCAGTGGGTATGGTCGAATGTTCGAATCGTCCTTCCGTAATCCACCGCGCCAACGAGCCGCTTTGCTACACTGAAAAGGCACTCCGCCCCCGCTTGATCCATCCGTTCTCATGCTGATGTTTTGCTGGAGTTCCCCATGGCCATCCATCGAGCCCCCGGACCCACGGGCATTTCCACGCCCGCGCCAGATGCCGCCTCATCCGGCAGCCGCACCGGCTCTCCGCCCGGCGCCCTCGGTCTGACGGATCGGGCGCGGCCCCATGCGCCGCAACGCTCGCCGAAGTCGGCCACGCAAAAACCGACCACAAAGCAACCCGCCTATACCATCCCGCAACTGCTCATGGCGGCGGGCGTCCGCCACGAACCCTACACCAAGGCACGGGGCGAGCGAATCTTTCTCACCGCCGCCAACCAACTGATCGGGACTTATGCCGACTTGAGAAGATTTCGGCAAGCCAGCGTCGATTATGCCGGATGGGACGCGCATCACATCGTCGAGGCGCAAGACCTGGAGCGTCTGAGCGTCCAACAGCGATTTCCGCCCTACGAGCAACAAATCTGCGTGTTGCTGCCCAAGGCCGCCCATGCCAAGCGGATCAACAGCGTCTTACGGAAAGAGAACCCGAGCCACTTGCAGGCGGCGGCGGACGATTTGAAGGCGGCCTATCGAGACGCCTATTGGCTGATGGGCGATTACTGCGGGGGTGGCGAACGGCGCGTTCGCGAGGAACTGGTCAATATCGTGGACACCGTGTTTCGCTGGGCGGGCTTTTGATGCCGTCTCAAGCCGATGGGTCCGGCTTGAGACCGGCTTCCCCGCCGTATCCGACCGAGTTCCAAGCTCGCGAGCGCTGTACCTGGTGCGGTAGCGATCCACTGTACTTGGCCTATCACGACCACGAATGGGGCGTGCCGCTTCACGACGACCGCCGGCTGTTCGAGATGCTGGTGCTCGAAGGCGCGCAGGCCGGCCTCAACTGGCTGACCATCCTGCGCAAGCGCGAGGGCTACCGCCGGGCCTTCGACGGCTTCGACCCGGAGCGGATCGCTCGCTACGACGACCGGGACATCGCCCGGCTGCTGGCCGATCCCGGCATCGTGCGCAACCGCCTCAAGATCGCGGCGGCGATCCGCAATGCCCAGGGCTTCCTGGCGATTCAGGAACGGCACGGCGGGTTCGGAACCTTCCTATGGCGTTACGTCGACTCCGTGCCCAAGCAAAACGGTTGGCGTTCGCTGGCCGAGGTACCGGCGCGCACGCCGGAAGCGGAGGCGATGAGCCGGGATCTGAAACGGTTGGGATTCGGGTTCGTGGGACCGACGATCTGCTATGCCTTCATGCAGGCCACCGGCATGGTCAACGATCACACCACCGACTGCTTTCGTCACCCGGAACTGGGGGGACAGGCCGGCTAAGCCTTGCGGGCCACCGCCAGGAACACCGGATACTCCCGCGCACCCTCGCCTTGTGACTTGCGCATCATGTAGCAGGTGTCGAACTGGATCTCGCCAAATCCGGCCCGCGCCAACCGGTCCCGCAACGCCTCCCGCTCGAAGCCATGGTGGCCGTCGAAACCGGCGCCATGGAAGGAACCGTCCTCGCGATCCAGATCGGCGATGCACAGCGCTCCATCCGGCCGCAACAGCGCATGGAAATCCCGCAGAATCCGATCCACATCGGACACATGGTGCAGGGTCATCAGAGTGTAGATCAGGTCGTAGCGTTCGGCCGGCAACGGATCGACCGTCAGATCCAGGCGCATCGGCCGCAAGTGATCCGCGCCGCTAGCCGCGATCTTCTCCCGCAACACCGCCAACATCCCCGCCGAACTATCCGCCAGCGTGATGGAACCCAACTCCCGACTCAGGGCAAAGCTCAACAGCCCCGTCCCGCAGCCGTACTCCAAGGCACTCAGATCCGGCGACAACCGAACCCGGTTCCGTATCGCCGCCGCCACTGCGGCCGCTCGCTCCAGCTTGACTGGATCGTTGTCCCACTCTTGGGCTTTTGCGTCGAAATCCATCGTTCACTCCTGGTCGTGCGTACTGTCCCCACGCTCCCGTGATCGGCCAAAAAAAAGCCGGCTGGGTGCCGGCTCAAGAGGATCGAGGGAGAAACTCGAAATGCAAA
>DAOTGT010000366.1:0-2600 GCA_035447285.1 Candidatus Competibacter sp. | reverse complement strand
CCGTAAGTTTCCTCGTTGCAATCCACCCACAAGTTGAACAATTCGCGCAGGCTGCCGGCAGTCTCGCCAGAGGCCACGCGTTCGCGCAGCCGTTGTTCCATGAGATCCAGCGCGGCCACCGCCGACTGCCGCAACAATTCGAGATACTCGCCATGAACTTGCTGGTAGGCCTGCCAGCCATCGGCGCTCTGGCCGGCGCGAGGGGCGATGGCGGAAACGCCCAAGGATGAGGCGGTCTGTTGCCAGCTTTCCAGGGTCAACGTCCACAGACGGGCCAGATCGGGATCGATGTTCGAATCCTCGGTCGATTGGGCGACCGCCGCCTTGAATCGGTCGAAATGCTGGCGCAGCGTAGCGTCCCAGTCGGTCGGCTGAGAGCTGGCGTCGAGGGACTGTTCGGCGAACTGACGGATTTGCTCGCCGAACGCCAGATAAGCGCGAGCCTGCTTGAGCAGCAATTCGACATCGAACAGGCCTGGTTCGGCGGTGGAATTTCGATCGGTCATGGTCAGGAAGAAATTCTTCGGATGGTAGTGTCAATATACCTAAGTATAGTGGGTCAATCGGATCGGTGCAGGGCGTAACATTGGCCGGGCTACTTGGGCATGCCGCGGTTCAGGGCGAAGCCCGTTTGGGAACCGGTAAATCCAGGGCGATAGCTTCTGCTCTGAACTGCTTGAGCCGGGCGCGCAGCTGGGCTTCTCGGTTCGGCGACAGGCCAGGATTCCGGAGACCGAGTTCCAATTGCTCGATGGCGGGCAGCAATTCGCCGTTCAGATAATGATATTCAGCCATGGTGGCATAGGTCGCCGCCATGTCGCCCGCCCGCTGCGCCGCTTGGGCGTAGCTTGCATACAGCAGGGGATCGTTGGGGTGACGGCGCAGGTGTGGTTGCAGCAAACGCATCGCCAACTTCGAATCGCCCTGAGTAGCCAGCGCGCGACCGTAGTGCATGGCCAGGGTAAAATCATCTGGATAGAGCTTGCGGGCCGCCTCGAACAGTCGCCAGGCCTGTTGCCGGTCGCCCTGGGCCAGCGCGATTTCCGCCGCCTCGATGCGGAAGGCCAGCCGATCGGGATCGCCGCTGACCAGGCGCGCCACCTGTTGTCGGGCCTCGTCATAGCGGCCAGCCTGACGCAGCGCCAGCGCGTAGGCATAGCGCGTGGCGGTTTGATCGGATGCATCGCCCCTGGCCAGCAGGGTTTCCAACTCCCTGATGAGGGTATGGGTATCCTCGGTCGCCAGCACCTGTGCCCGGGCCTTGGCGAGCGCGTAGGCTTGGCGGTCGCGGGGAGTGGCGCGCCGCAGCGGTGGGATCTCGATTCGATCTTGGGTATCGGCGACGCGGCTCTCCGGGCGTGGGTGAGTCAGCAACATTTCGGGAACCTGGTTGCGAGCCTCGCCACTGGACATGCGCTCCAGTTTGGTAAAGAAATCGCTCATGCCCCGAGGATCGAAACCGGCCTTGGCCAGCAGTTGCGTGCCGATGCGGTCCGCTTCCTGTTCGTTGGCGCGGGTGAAGCTGATCTGATGCTGGGCGCTGGCGGCCATGGTCCCCACCATGGCTGCTTGACCGGCTTGGCCGCTGGCCGCCGCCAGCGCCGCCGAGGCCACCATCGCCGCCGCCAAAGGCAGTGTCAGCCGCTTCATGTCGGCAATGGCGCGAACGATGTGCTTCTGCGAAACGTGAGCGATTTCGTGGGCCATAACCCCCGCCAATTCGTCCTCCCGTTGCGTGGCCAACAACAAGCCGGTATTGATGCCGATGAAATTGTGCGGCAGGGCAAACGCATTGATGCCGGGGTCGCGGACCAGGAAAAACGTGAACGGCACGCCGTTCTGATCGGCGTAGGTCACGATGCTCTGACCCACGGAATCGAGGTACTCGTTCAACTGCACATCGTCCAGCACCGCCCCGCGCGCACGAAGCTGCCGCATGATTTGCAGACCCATTTGCTGCTCGTCGTCGGCGCCGAAATAGACTCGCGATGGGTCGCCCATATCCGGCAACAGGATGGATTGCGCACCCGCCGACGCGAATGAAACGCTCAGCGACAAACTCAAGATCAAGGGAAGCAAACGATGGGACATGGAGTTTTTGACTGGCGGAGAATTTCCAATAAGACTTGGGAACGCGCGGCTCGTTCCACAAGATCGTGCCTAATACGCCGTTCGCCGGAGAGGTTCGCCCAAATGCCATGCCGGATTGCGTTGGTCGCGGCCTACTGCATGGTTTTGGCCGGTTGCGCCACCATGCAAGGCACATCGACCAGCCTGGAAGCCCCTGCGTCGCGCTCGCCAGACGATCGGGCGGTGCCGTCGACCGCGCCACCCGCGCCGTCGCCGAGTGCGGATTTCATCGAGGAACGCGCGCGGCAAGCCTACGCAACCGGGCGCTGGGACGTGGCGGAAGGGTATTATCTGCAATTGACCCGCCTGCAACCGCAAGATGCCGGACCCTGGTTCCAGTTGGGCAATCTCTACGCCGAACAGGGACGACTGGATATGGCGGAGCGCGCCTACCGGGAGGCGCTGCGTCGCCGCGACGATGCGCGAACCCTGCACAATCTCGGCCTGGTGCAGGTACGGCTTGGGGTGGG
>DAOTGT010000365.1:0-2602 GCA_035447285.1 Candidatus Competibacter sp. | reverse complement strand
GCCATCGACTCGCGCACCCGACTGTTCATTCTCTGCCACCCGCACAACCCGGTCGGGCGGGCCTTCGAGGTCGAGGAGCTGTCTCGGTTGGCGGCAATCTGCGAGCGTCGGGATCTCGTGGTCTGTTCGGACGAGATTCATTGCGATCTACTGTTGGACGGGCGCCGACACACACCACTGGCCGCCCTATCACCGGAGATCGCCCGACGTTGCATCACCCTGATGGCCCCCAGCAAGACCTTCAATATCCCCGGTTTGGGCGCCAGCTTCGCGATCATCCAGCATCCCGAGCTCAGGCGGCGATTCAAGCAAGCGATGCGTGGCATCGTGCCGGACGTGAATATCCTCGCCCTGACCGCCGCGCTGGCCGCCTACCGCCACGGCGACGAATGGCTGCGGGATCTGCTGGCGTATCTCGCCGCCAACCGCGATTTCCTGGTGGACCACGTCGCCCGCCATTGGCCTGACCTCCGCGCCACCGTTCCCGAAGCCACCTATCTGGCCTGGCTGGACTGTCGGAACGCCGGCATCGCCGGCAACCCGCAACACTTCTTCCTGGAGCGGGCCGGCGTGGCACTGAACGACGGCGCAACCTTCGGCCCAGGCGGCGACGGTTTCGTGCGGCTGAACTTCGGCTGCCCGCGCGCCACCTTGGCGGAAGGCTTGGAGCGAATGGGAGCGGCCCTGGCCGCGCGCTGAATAAGTCGGCGGCGGTCGTACGCAATCTCGTGGCCTTCCCTGGCCACCGCCGCTTTCCCTACAGGTCGTAGCCCCGTTCCTCGTGCAAGGCGATGTCCAAACCGCCGATTTCGTCCTCGCGGCTTACCCGCAGGCCGATGACCGCATCCACCAGCTTGAGCACCACAAAAGTCACGACCACCGTGTAGGCGGCCGTCGCGACCACGCCCATGAACTGCACGCCAAGCTGCTGTCCCATCGAACCAATTCCCGGCGCGAAACCTTGCCCCTTGAACACGCCCAATTCGGTGGAGGCGAACACACCGGCCGCCAGCGTCCCCAGCATCCCACCCACGCCGTGCACCGGGAACACGTCCAGCGAGTCGTCCACCTTCAGCACCCGTTTGAGGAATTGGGTGGCGTTGAAGCAGGCAAACCCCGCCACCGTACCGATGACGACGGCGCCGGCCGGACCGACATAGCCCGAAGCCGGGGTGATGGTGCCGAGACCCGCCACCATGCCGGTCACGATGCCGAGCACGCTCGGCTTGCGGTACTTGATCCACTCCATGCTCATCCATGCCAGCGAACCGGCGGCGGCGGACAGATGGGTCGCCATCATGGCCATGCCGGCATTGCCGTTGGCCGCCAGCGCGCTGCCGGCGTTGAAACCGAACCAGCCGACCCACAACATGCCCGCGCCGGTCACCACCATGGTCATGTTGTGCGGCGGCATGGCTGTCCCCGGAAACCCGTGGCGCCGACCCAACACCAGGGCCGAAACCAACGCGGCCATCCCGGCGGTGATATGCACCACGGTTCCGCCGGCGAAGTCCAGCAACCCCATTTGCTGGAGCCAGCCCCCGCCCCATACCCAATGAGCCACCGGTGCGTACACCAAGATCAGCCACAGGACGCTGAACAGCAGCATGGTGGAAAACTTCATGCGTTCGGCGAAACCGCCGACGACCAGCGCCGGGGTAATGATGGCGAAGGTCAACTGGAACATGGCGAACACGGTTTCCGGGATGTCGCCGGTCAGGGAGTCTTCCTCCACCCCCGCCATGAAGACCTTGCCGAAACCGCCGATCCAGTCGCCGCCGGTCCCGAACGCGAGGCTGTAGACGCAGACGAACCACAGCAGCGACACCACGCAGGTGATGGCGAAACATTGCATCAGCACCGACAACACGTTCTTGGTCCGCACCAAACCGCCGTAAAACAGCGATAGACCCGGCAGGGTCATGAACAGCACCAGCGCTGTGGATGTGAGAATCCAGGCGGTGTTGCCTTGATTTAAACTGGTGGCGGTCTCCTGTGCCCAAGACAGCGCGGGCATCAGCATTCCCACCAAACCCAAAAGTAGATTGTTCGATAGCCGTTTATCGTTCTGGCTCATGGATCGTCATCTCGATTCGTTCTGTTAGGATTATTTGATTCATCGGGATTGTTCGCCCCATTCCGGGTCGCAACAGGGTCGTTCAAGAATAAAACGGGTGCAAATTAGCAAATTTCGAAACTGCGATAAAATTAATTTTAAATCAATTAGATGATCAATAAGTTATCCGGCTGACACAGATTTTTGCGCTTAATTAGTGCACAGTTGACAACGATCGCGCAAAATGCGGGCATCCCAGGGATTGGCGGAGAGCAACCCAATCGGCGGACGAAATTCGTTGGCGGTGGTCATCATCCTCCACCAGCAGCCGGGCTTCAGCAATTTGCCCGACATGCACGAGTTGCCCCGAAACCGAGCAAACGACCCTTTACAATCTGTCGTACTATAATTTTCTTGCCATACGCCATCGCCGTACCAACATGGCGAAACCTCAAGCTTCGAACAAACTCTCGTGTAAGGTCCGATACCCAATGGCTAGCGCCGAAGTGATTTACCGCTACCGGGAATTCACCCCGCCCTCCGGCG
>DAOTGT010000364.1:0-2606 GCA_035447285.1 Candidatus Competibacter sp. | reverse complement strand
TGTTCGCCGAAATGATCGAGGCTTGGGGCAGCGTCGATATCCTGGTCAACAACGCGGGCCTCCAAAAAGATGCACCGCTGGTCGAGATGAGCTTGGCCGACTGGCAACGGGTCATCGACATCAATCTGACCGGCCAATTTCTGTGCTCCCGCGCCGCCGTTCGCGAATTCCTCCGTCGCGGCGTGGTACCGGAACTGTCGCATGTCGCCGGCAAGATCATCTGCATTTCATCGGTGCACGATGTCATTCCGTGGGCGGGGCACGTCAATTACGCCACCTCCAAGGGCGGGGTGAGCATGATGATGAAAACCATGGCTCAGGAACTCGCACCGCAGCGCATCCGCGTCAACGCCATCTCGCCCGGCGCGATCAAAACCCCGATCAACACCGCCGCCTGGATGACGCCCGAGGCCGAGGCGGAATTGCTCAAGCTGATTCCCGCCCGCCGGGTCGGCGAGCCGGACGACATCGCCCGCGCTACGGTCTGGCTGGCCTCCGACGATTCCGATTACGTCACCGGCGCCACTCTGTACGTGGATGGCGGCATGACCCTCTATCCGGGTTTCGATCAGGGAGGCTGACATGAAGCGGATCGCATCGCGCCATGCCATGCCCCTGCGAATGGTGCTGTTGGGCTTGTGTCTGGCCCAGCAACCCAGCGTTTGGGCTACCAGCGAAGCGGGAATGCCGACCCGCTCGGATTCTCGCGCCGACCCTTCCGGCTTGCCCGCCGACGTACAGCCCTGGTGGCCGAGCCGCTATGGCGCGGACGATCAGCTCGGTACTCTCAACGAGATCACGCCCGAGGTGGTGCGGGCCGCGACCGCTCTGGTGAAGACCGGCACCATCGTCGATCTGGGGCGAATACTGGACGAGGATACCCCCAAATTTCCCGGCCGCTACTGGCACCAAACCGCCGACGTTTCGCCGCATTTCACCAACCTGCGCCGCCCGGACGTCGACGGCAAGGGCTGGGGCAAAAACCAGATCAACTGGATCACCGAGATTCAGGTGGGGACCTTCCAGGTCGGCACCCAGTTGGATTCCATCGGCCATATCCAGATTGGCGACCGGTTCTACAACGGCTGGACCACGCGCGACGTGGTGGAGTCGTGGGGTTTGAACCGCTTCGGCACCGAAACCGTGCCGCCTATCGTCACTCGGGGCGTGCTGATCGACATCGCCGCCTACAAGGGCGTGGAGCGCTTGGCCAAGGGCTACGTGATCAGCCTAGCCGACGTGCAAGGCGCGTTGAAAAAGCAGGGCGTTGCATTGCGGCCCGGCGACGCGGTGCTGTTTCACACCGGCTGGGGCGGACTGTGGGGTCAAGATAACACCGAATTTCTCTCGGGCGAACCCGGTCCCGGCTTGGATGTCGTGAACTGGTTGTACGCGCAGCGCATCGCTCTGACCGGCGCCGATACCTGGAGCTACGGTCCGGTGCCCGGCGAAGACCCGGAACGCCCCTTTCTGGTTCCTCAGACCATGTATGTGAAGATGGGATTGTTCGGCTTGGAGAATCTGGCGACCGAAGAGTTGGCGCGGCGCGGCGTCCACGAATTCCTGTTCACCGTCACCCATGCCAAGACCCGTGGCTCCACGGCGGCGGTCATCGCCCCGGCGGCAGTTTTTTGAGAAGGACACACCACCATGAACGAACGTTATGACACCCTTATCGTCGGCTCCGGCGCGGGCGGATCGGCGGCGGCTTACGCCTTGGCGCACGCCGGTCGCCGGGTGCTGCTGCTGGAAAAGGGCCAGGAACTTCCGCGCGACGGCAGCACGCTGGATGTGGACAAAGTCATCCGGCAGGGGATTTTCAAGAGCAAGGAGCACTGGCTGGACAAGAACGGCCGAACCTTCGAGCCGGAGGAATATTTCAATCTGGGCGGCAAGACCAAGTGGTACGGAGCAGCCCTGGCCCGATTCGAACCGCACGAGTTCGAGGCCGAACCGGCGCATCAATGCTTGCCTTGGCCGATTGCGTATCAGGAATTGCTGCCTTACTACGAGCAAGCGGAAACCTTGCTGGGCGTCCATCGATTCGAGCCGGAGCCGGATCTGCGAGCCATCGTCGGCAAGCTGACTCGCAATGGTGCCGGTTGGAACGCCCAGCCCCTGACGCTGGCCTTGGACCCCAACATCGTCGAACATCCCGAAGAAGCCGCGCACTTCGACGCTTTCGCTTCGGTCAAGAACCTGAAGGCTGACGGCCAGCACGCTTTGCTGGAGCGAGTTCAACATCTGCCCAACCTCACCATACTGACCGGGCAGGCAGTTCGCGATTTCGTCGCCGGTCCCGGCCGGCCTGAGCGGCTGCTGGGCGTTCGTACCGAGGAGGGCGGCGAATTCCGGGCCGACGCGGTGCTGCTGGCGGCGGGCGCGCTGCACTCGCCGCGTTTATTGCAAGGCTATCTAGCCGACAGTGGTTTGGCCGAGCGGCTGCCGTGCGCCGAAGCGGTGGGGCGCAACTACAAATCCCACTTGCTCAGCGCCGTGCTGGCGTTTTCCGCCACACCCAAGACCGATCTGCTGCGAAAAACTCTGCTGCTGTTGAACGAGCGGCTACCGCACAGCAGCATCCAGCCCTTGGGCTTCGACGGCGA
>DAOTGT010000363.1:0-2637 GCA_035447285.1 Candidatus Competibacter sp. | reverse complement strand
CCTTGGTCTGTTTGAGATCCTGAATGATCTTGCTGTCCAGCACTTGGCTCAGCCCCTGGCCACGAGTACCCAGCATCTGTCGGTACACCGACTCGGCGGCGATCCGCCGTTTTTCCGCCTCACCCAAGGCGGCATTGGTAGCTTCCAGATTCTGGCCGACGATGCTTCCCTTGTCGCCGACGGTGAAGATCTGTTCCTGGCGGGAGAATTCGACCAGGTCCCGTTCGGACTCCTCCAGTTTAGCCTTGACTTGTTGCAGTCGCTCTTGCAGAAAGTTGCGGGCGTAAGTGGATGCGTCGAAACGCCGCTCCAAGTTTAGATTGATATAGGTCTTGGCCAGCGTATTGAGAATGGTGGCAGCCAGGTTAGGGTCTGGGCTATCGTAGCGCAGGATGACCAACCGCGAGTTGCGCACCGGCTCGACCGTCAGTCCTCCCAGGAGAGCGCTGACAGCACCTTCGATCCGGGCGGTTTCCGCCGAGGGCGAGAGTTTGGCTTTCTGTTGTTCGGCCTCCGACTGGGCCTTATCGGTTCTCGGCAACCAGTCAGCCAACCAGCCCTTGATCCGCGCGCCCAGCGAGGATGGTGGCACGGGAGCCCGCCGGTCGGCCAAACCCATTTGGTTAACCACTCGCAAGGCCAAGCTGCGGCTCTTCAGCAGTTCATACTGGGTTTGGTAATAATCATAGCCCAAGCCATTATTCTGGCTTTCAACCGACCCCATCTGCTGGTTCTCGAAAACCCGGACGTCCTCGCGGTCGATCTGCAAGGTCAGGTTGGCGCGGTAGATCGGGGTTTTCAGGTAAGTGGCGGTCACCACAGCCGCGACCACGATGCCGGTGAAAATAATGATGGTCCAGCGCTGCTTGAGGATGACCTGCCATAGTTCGCGGAGATTGATCCCTTCCCCTTCCGGCTCTTCCTCGAAAGCCTGATACCCCCAAGGCGGGACCGGCATGGGAACGCCGGCCTGGCGTTCGGTCAAGGCACGTCCAGGTACTTGGGGGCTGGAAGGGTATTGGAGCAATTCGGGAGTATTCATCGCTCAATAAATCAGGATGACGGAATTGGTGTCAGGGGGCGATAAACCGGAACGGTAGGACGAATTCCATGATTTCCTTGGCGGTAGCCTTGAATCCCGACGTTTCGACATGGACGATGTCCTCGCCGAGTATCTCGGGGTCTGGCGCCTTGCCGTCACGGATTGCCTCCAGATCGTATTCCAGTATCTTGCGCGCACCCTCCGAATCGGAGCGCAGCACCATGGCCTTGCCGGTCGCCACGCTGGTCGTGCCGCCGGCGCTGGCCACCACCTGCAACAGGGTGGTCCGGCCCTTGAGCGGATACACGCCCGAACTCTTGACCGAACCCACCACCGTGGCCCGCTGGCTGGTAAATTCTTCAATGAAAATGGTGACTTGTGGATTTTGCAGATAGTCCTTGGCCAGCCGAGCGGCGATATCGGTCGCCAGTTGCTCGCCGGTCAAACCCGCTGCTTGCACCAAGCCGACCAGCGGCAGGGCGATCTGACCTCGAGCGTTGACCCGAACCGAACGATCCAGACTCTCGATGCCGAACACCTCGATTTTCAGCAAATCCTGTGGGCCGATCAGGTAGTCGCTCGGGGCCTCGACCGGGACTGGGGCCGCCGGCGTGGTGGTGGATTGAACCGCAACAGCGGCGGGCGGCACGGTGGGCGTGGAAACTGATGTGGTGACCGAATCGGCGGCTGGCGGTGGGCTGGCGCACCCGGCGATGCCGAGCAAGACCACCCAGAACATTGTCATGCCCACAAACATTTTCTTGATCCACACGCTCGTACTTCTCTAATTCGTGACTATCGATTTGAAATCGTTCAGCACTGACCCAAGCATTTGCCCAACATTGTCCTGACTGACTGCATCCATGGTACGGTCGAAATCAACCCTGGCAGCGCCGGCATTCGCTCTGGTTCAAGATTATCCAGTATACCTTTAGGGCGCGTCTGCACTAGATACATTGCCTCTTCCGCGCCCAACCAGCGCTCCGCCACGCGCTGCCCCTCCGCCAGCAGCGGCGGACGCCGATCCACACCGTGTGAATCGGTGGCCAAAATATGGACCCAGCCCTCATCCAGCAACCGCTCGCCCCAATATTGCGCCGCAGGACCGAACCGGCCGGTCAGACTGCCGGCGGTTACTTGCAACCACGCACCCCTGCGTACCAGTTCCACGAAAGCATCGTAATGGTCTTCGATCCAGCTCAAGCGCTCGGGATGAGTGATCACCGGCACATAACCGGCGGTCAACAGGTCGAATACGGTTTCGCCCAAGCGCGGCGGCGCCACATGGTGCGGTGGCTCCAACAGAAAATAACGGCTGCCGTGCAGCGACGGCACCTGCCCAGAGCGCAGGCCGTCCACCAAATCCCGCGCGAGATGGGTATCGGCGCCGTGGATCAGCCGCAGAGGAATGTCGACCTCGACCAACCGGCGCTGGAGTTCCGTCACCGCCCAGCGGATGGTTGGACCGTTGTTCTCGTACAAACCTGGATAAATGTGCGGTGTGCAGGCGATGATTTCGATACCATCGGCAACGGCAATACGGGCCATGGCCAGAGCGGTTTCCAGATCCGGCGCCCCATCGTCGATACCCGGTA
>DAOTGT010000362.1:0-2640 GCA_035447285.1 Candidatus Competibacter sp. | reverse complement strand
GCGAATCCTATCTGCTGGGGGCCGACATCGGGCACATCCCGGTCAGCAATCTGTATGAAGTATTCATCCTGTTTGCGTTGATTACCGCGCTGCTCTATCTCTTTTACGAAGACCGCCACCGCACCCGCGCCATGGGCGGTTTCGCCCTACTGGCGATCAGCGGAGCCGTGGCCTTCCTGTTGTGGTATACCTTCGACCGCGAGGCCCAGCACATTCAACCGCTGATTCCGGCCTTGCAGAGCTACTGGATGAAGATCCATGTGCCGGCCAACTTCATCGGTTATGGCGCGTTTTCCTTGGCGGCGATGCTCGGGGTGGCCTACCTGCTGCGGTCCGGCGTCGAGGCGCGTTGGCCGGATGGCCTGCTGGCGCGGGTGCTGCCGCCGCTTGAGTTGCTGGACGATGTCATGTACAAGGCCATCGCGCTGGGTTTCGCCGCCTTCACCATCGCCACCATTCTCGGCGCGCTGTGGGCGGCCGAGGCCTGGGGTGGCTACTGGTCCTGGGATCCCAAGGAAACCTGGGCACTGATCGTCTGGCTGAACTATGCGGCCTGGCTGCATCTGCGGTTGACCAAGGGCTGGCGCGGCACGCCGATGGCTTGGTGGGCGGTGATCGGCCTGCTCGTGACCTTGTTCGCTTTTCTGGGGGTCAACATGTTTCTGTCGGGGCTGCACTCCTACGGCACGCTGTAAAGCCGGTCCGCCGCCTCGTTTCCGCCAACCGAAATCGAGAGAGTTTCCGCGATGCCAAACCCATTTCGTTGCCTGTTACTGATCGTGCTGACCTGCGCGTTGCCGCTGGCCGTCGCCCACGCTACCGATCCGGCCACGCCGCCGTTTGCGGAGGGTAAGGATTATGTGCGTCTGTCGACACCGGTACCGACAGACACGCCCGACAAAATCGAAGTAATCGAGATGTTCTGGTACGGTTGCCCGCACTGTTTCGAGCTGGAACCGAGTGTGCGGGAATGGCTGAAACACAAGCCCGACAACGTCGCCTTCGTGCGGATTCCGGTCGCGTTCGGGGCCAACTGGGAGCCTGGTGCCCGTGCCTACTATGCCGCCGAGGCTTTGGGTGTGCTGGACCGGATTCATCAGCCGTTGTTCGACGCCATTCATCAAGAGAAGCGCAAGCTGAGCAACGAAGACGAATTGGCGGTGTTCTTCGCCGAACACGGGGTCGATCAGGATGCCTTCCGCAAGGCCTACTCCTCGTTCCAGACCGAGACTCAATTGCGTCGCGGCAACCAGCTGGCGCAGCGTTATGGGGTGCGAGGTGTCCCGGCGGTGCTCGTCAACGGCAAGTACGACGTGCGCTCGCCGCGCATGTTCGAGGTCGTGGATTTCCTGATCGCGCAGGAAGCTGCCGCGCCCGGAGGCTAGCGGCGCACGATGAGCGACCAGGGCGAATCATGCCGCTTGCGGCTGCTCAGCTACAACATCCAAAGCGGGTTGACCACCCGCAAATATTCCCAGTATTTTACCCGCAGTTGGAAACATCTGGTGCCGGTGCCATCGCGGATGAGCAACCTGGACGGTATCGCCCGGGTGTTGACCGACTACGACCTCGTGGGTTTGCAGGAAGTGGACGCCGGCAGCCTGCGTAGTGGCTTCGTCAATCAAGTAAAATATTTGGCGGATTATGCCGGCTTCGAGTACGTGTTCGATCAGTCCAATCGTCGGATCGGTATGATTTCGCAGCACGGCAATGCGGTGCTCAGTCACATCCGGCCGACCGCCATCACCGAGCACAAGTTGCCGGGGCTGATTCCAGGCCGAGGCGTGCTGGAAGTCCGGTTCGGCGCGGGGGAGGACGCTTTGCACGTGCTGATCGTCCATATGGCGCTGGGCCGGCGCGGCCGACTGTTGCAAATCGAGTTTCTGGCCACTTTGGTGCGCGATTACCGGCATATTATTCTGATGGGTGACCTCAATTGCCGGTCGGATAGTCCGGAAATGGGGACATTGTTGGCGACGGCCCGTCTGTGCGAGCCGGCACCCGGACTGCAAACCTTTCCCAGTTGGCAGCCAGACCGGCATCTGGACCATATTCTGGTATCGCCGTCCATCGCGGTCGAACGGGTGGAGGTGTTGAATCACGTTTTTTCGGATCATCTGCCGATCGCCATGGAGGTGCGATTGCCGGAAGAATGCAGGGTAAGGGAGCCAGAAGATAAGGATCGGAGCAGAGAATTGCACTCGCTCCCCTGAGATTTTCCAACGGCCTTCATTGCCTTGAATTCAGAACGTTTCTGGAATGTGTTGGGGCAACGTATCGGTGCGGTGACCGGCCAGCGCTTTGTCGCTCGGCAGCGCCAGCCACTCGGTGGCGGCTGCATTAACCAGGCTTGGCGAGTCGGGGACGGCGAACGGGATTTTTTCGTTAAGACCAATAGCGCGGTCGTTACCCAGACCATGTTCGAGGCGGAGGCCGCCGGTCTGACGGAACTGGCCGCGACGAAGACCGTGAAGGTTCCCTTGCCGGTCGGGCATGGTACCGCCGCCGGTCTGGCTTTTCTGATATTGGAGTACCTACCGCTGGGCGGAGGTGGAACGCAGGCGCTGGAGATGCTGGGCCACCGGTTGGCCGCGCTGCACCGCATTCCCCAACCGTTTTTCGGTTGGCATCGGGACAACA
>DAOTGT010000361.1:0-2642 GCA_035447285.1 Candidatus Competibacter sp. | reverse complement strand
ATGTGGAAGTCTTCGGGTTCGCCGGCTTTGTTGCGGGCGCCGATGACGTTGACTGGAATACCGAGTCCGGCCCAGACGTTGTTGTAGTTGATGCCGGCCGCCATGACGTAGACCAGTACTTCGTCGTCGGCGATCGGCGGGACGTTCACCACTTCCTGCTGGAACGCTTCGGTCGGCTTGCCGAACCGTTCCGCCCGGATCAACCAGGCGTGCATCTTCTCGGGAATTTCGCCCAAGGGAGGCATTTCACCTAAGTCGTATAGTTCTTTGGCCATGTTTGCTGTATTCCTCTCTGTTGGGGTTGTTTGTTCGAAGATCGAATAATCAGAAACCAGAAACCACTCGAACGCGCAAATCTTCATAAGCGGCGATCGGCGAGCGGCGCGGCGAGTGGGTCAATTCCGTGAATAAGGCATTTTCGCCACCCAGCAGGCCGATGCCATGGCGACCGAATTCTTCACGCAAGTGCTTGACCAGCCATTCCGCCTGACAGCGCTGGCGGCGGGCGGTGAATTGTCCTCGCTCCAGCAACCATCGCCGGTGCCCGTCCAGGGCGTCGGCCAGCGACTCGATGCCACTGCCCAATGCGGCGCTGGCCGATAAAGCCGGCGCCTGCCAACCTTCGGCATCGGTTCGTCGTCCCAGCGTGGTTTTCAATTCGGATAAGGTTTTGCGCGCGGCCATGCCGATGTCTTCCTTGTTGACCACGATCACATGCGGCACTTCCATGATGCCGGCCTTGAGAAATTGAATGCTGTCGCCGGAAGCTGGCTGGGCGACGAAGCAGGTGGTGTCGGTCATCTTGGACACGTCGATCTCTTTCTGCCCGACCCCCACCGTCTCCACCAGCACGATGTCGAAGGCCGCCAGCATCGCCAAGCTCATCGGCCAGACTTCGGCGCTGAGGCCGCCGAACTCGCCGCGACAGGCCAGCGAGCGGATGAACACCTCGCGGTCGGCGCCGCTGGCGTGCATCCGCAGCCGATCGCCCAACAGCGCGCCGCCGCTGATCGGGCTGGACGGGTCCACCGCCAGGATGGCGACCTTCAAGCCGCGCCGCCGCCAGACTTGGATCAGGGCGGCGGTCAGCGAGGATTTACCCGCGCCCGGCGGGCCGGTAATACCGATCAGATGGCCACCGGTATCCAGCTTCTCCGCCGGCAGTGCATCCAGAAAGGCCGCCGCGCACTGGCGAGCCGCCGGCCGCCGGTCGTCCAGTAGATTCAATGCCTGAGCCAACGCCAACCGGTCTCGGGCGCTGACTGCGGATGCCAACGCCGTTGGGTCGGGAAGCGCCGAGGTCATGCCACCGTGACCGGTCGCAGGTCGTGGTTTTTACGGATCAGGTTAAGAATATCCACCATGATGCCGTTCATATCGATATCCTTGGGCGTGTAGACTGCCGAGATACCGCGCTCTTTCAGCAGCTTGGCATCGCTCTCGGGAATAATGCCGCCGATCACCACCGGCAGATTCTTCAACCCGACCTCGCTCAACCGGTTGAAGACGTCCTCCACCATCTCCACATGGCTGCCGGACAGCACCGACAGGCCGATCAGATGCACGCCCTCTTCCAGCGCCGCCTTGGCGATTTGTTCGGGAGTCAGGCGGATGCCTTCATAGACGATCTCGAAGCCGACATCGCGGCCCTTGACGGCAATCTGTTCCGCCCCATTGCTGTGACCGTCCAGACCCGGCTTGCCGATCAACAAGCGCAATGGCCGACCCAGTTCGTTGCCGGTTTTGGTGACCTCGGTGCGAATCGCCACCGCTTTCGCCCCTCGGCTGTCGTCGTTGGCCGGAATGTCGATGCCGGTGGGAGCACGGTATTCGCCGAAGATATCGCGCAGGGTCTGTGACCATTCGCCGGTGGTGACGCCGGCATGAGCACATAGAATCGATGCTGGCATGATATTGGAGCCACCGCGCGCGGTCTCGGCCAGATTAGCCAGCGCCGCCTTGACATCGGTATCGTTGCGCTGGGCACGGAAGGCATTGAGCCGTTCGATCTGTTCGCGTTCGGCGCGCGGATCGACTTTCATGATGCCGCTATCGACGCCGCCGGTCAGTGGCGACACCTCGGTTTCCTGGTAGCAATTCAGACCGATAATTTTCAGATCCCCACGCTCAATGGCGCGCATCCGCTCGGTGTGACTGGTGACCAGTTGCCGCTTGACGTAGCCGGATTCGATCGCTTGCACCATCCCGCCCTGCTCTTGAACCCGAGCCATTTCCGCTGTCGCGCCATCGACCAGCGCCTTGACCTTGGCGGCGATGACGGGCGAGCCGTCGAAAATGTCGCCGTATTCCAGCAAGTCGGTTTCGAAGGCCAAGACCTGTTGCATCCGCAACGCCCATTGCTGATCCCACGGACGCGGCAGACCCAACGCCTCGTTCCAGGCCGGGAGTTGGATGGCACGAGCGCGGGCTTTCTTGGACAGGCTGACGCCGAGCATTTCCAGCACGATGCGCTGGACGTTGTTTTCCGGCTGCGCTTCGGTCAGGCCCAGCGAATTGACCTGCACGCCATAACGGAAGCGGCGCATGTCTTCGCTTTGTACGCCATAGCGTTCCTGGGTCAGTTGGTCCCACATCTCGCCGAACGCCCGCATTTTGCAGGTTTCCTCGATAAAGCGGATGCC
>DAOTGT010000360.1:0-2668 GCA_035447285.1 Candidatus Competibacter sp. | reverse complement strand
GGCCCAAGATCCTCCTGCAACTCCAGGAACGGGTCCGGGCCTACTTCGACGACCCGAAGGTCCTGCCCAGTCTCAACGCCGCCAACGGCTCACCCCGGCAACAGCGCAGCGAGCGGCGGGAAGCCTGCCTGGACCTGTTGGGCGCGCTGGTGCACTACCTTGACCTGGCCACCCTGCGAGTGGGGATACCCCAGGCCGACGGCACCCTTCAGGGGCTATCGCTGGCGTTTCTGGCCGAAAAAGCCGGTCTCGGCCGACGCCGGGCCGAGCGGGCCTGCCGCGATTTGCGCCGCGCCGGACTGGTCACCGTCTACCCCCGCGCCCAATCGACCGGGGACGAGCGCTACCGAGGCCTACCGGCCATTCGCGGCGTGCCCGTCGCCCTCTTCCAAGTCTTTGGCCTCAGCAAATGGCTTCAGCACGAACGCGACAAGGCGGTCAAGCGCCATCGGCGTCACCGCCGTCGCCAAGACGCCGCCGCCACGGCGGCCGAACAAGGCCGGCGCGCCCTGAATGGAGACGCCGCTCGCCAACGTGCCGAAGCCGCCACCCCGGTGGCACCCGCCGAGGCGGCCATCGACACCGCGCGGCGCGACACCGCCCACGCCGCGCTGGGCGCACTGCTGGGCCAGCTGCGAGGGCGACCGCCCGATTGAAGCGAGGCGTCCCCGCCTCGCCCGCCGACTCGCCCCCGCCACTCCTTACGATCCCCTCGGGACTGGGTCCACGCCGCCTTGCGTCGGCCGTCCCTCATTTTCCCGTACTTTTCGCCGTCCGGTTCACCGCTGAGCGGACCGAGCGAGCGGTTTCCACCGCCGAATCGGACCCATCACGACTCACCATGGCTCACCGCGCCCGAATCGGCCGTCATTAAGTGTCAAATCTTCTCCCCATAACTGTCGAGCACCACGCGGAACCGCCCCTGAGCCTTCCATTAGTGTCGGATGTTCCCATCGTTAGGTGGTGGCGCTTTTACTCAGTAGCTTTTTTCAGAACCCTCGATTCAAAAACCTGCAAACCTCAACCCCTGACCTTGAACGAAACTCTGACCAGCCAGTGACAGTCGGTTTTCAATAGTATCCAACGCTGACAAGAAACGGGTGCGCGAACTCCTGGGTTTTGAGTACCATGAGGGGATAACGTGCGAACGGGCTAGAGCGAATCATGAGCAAATCCGACCACCGCGCCATCCAGACTCTCCATGACCGCTTGCAAGAACAGGTTCCCCTGGCGTTTCCGAAAAACCACGATGACTTTCGACCGCTCAAAATCGGTATCCTCGCCGATATGATTGCGCGACTGCCCAACGTCGACCCGACCGCACTGCGCCGGGCGCTGGCCAACCATACCCGTCGGGATGGCTACTTGCTGGCGTTGTTTCACGGCCGAGGGGATCGCCGCTACGATTTAGAAGGCCAACCCGCAAGCACCGTGACAGGTTCCGTTGCGTTAATTTCTGACGAGCATCTGCTGACTGAGGAGGGTATGGTAGCAGGCGCAATTAAGCGGCGAGGGAATAGAATGGTTCAGCAGCCGACAAACCTTGGGGCCATACATTTGCCCCTTTTTGATCCTGTGCATCAGTTCGATGCCCTGAAGCGTGGTGCGGGCGGAGCGAAAGGTTTGAAAGCCGAGCATGGGCCAAGTGATTCGTTTGATCGCTCGGTGATCCTGTTCGATCACGTTGTTTAAGTATTTCCTCTGGCGGATTTCGATTTGTGGATCGGCGCCGGTGTCGGTATTGAGCGCAATTAACGCGGCGGAGTTCGCCCCGCTTTGGTCGATGGTGATCTTCACGGGGCGGCCGTGCTGGCCGATGGCTTTCTTCAGAAACTGCAAAGCCGCCTTCTTATCCACCCGGCTACCAAAAAATATTAACTTATTGTAATATAATAGTAATTTGACGAGGTTGTGATGAGTTGGGTAGCCCGAGAACTGGGAGTGTGGAGTTGGGGGACGCGCGGCGGACGCGGTGGCTGATCAAGCTGGTGGAAGACCTGTCGGCGCGACCGACCGGGAGCATTCCCGTGGCGAGCGGGGGTTGGGCGGAAACCAAGGCCGCCTACCGCTTACTGGACAACCCGGCGGTGGAATGGCGCGAAATCCTGGAGGTGCATACCCGGCGCACCGTCGAGCGGCTGCGGGGCTAGCCGGTGGCGTTGTGCATTCAGGACACCACGGAATTGGATTTCACCAGCCAGCCGGGGATTGCCGGGCTGGGGCCGTTGAGCGATCTGCGGCAGCATGGGCTGTACGTCCTTCCACTCTGGCGATCACCCCGGACGGCGTGCCGCTGGGGGTGCTGGACACCGGGTTCTGGACCTGCGACCGGGCCACCTTCGGTGACGATCAGCGGCATTGGCTGATTGAAGCCAAGGAGAGCATGCGCTGGCTGGAAGGCTTCGAGCGCCGCGCCGAGTGGGCGGCGACTCTGTCCGACACCCGGCTGGTTTACGTCGCCGACCGGGAATGCAATATCCACGAATGCATGATCCGGGCGCGGCGCTGGCCAGGGCCCCCGCCGGTGATCCCGCCGCCGCTGCCGATTATGCTCGGCTGGATCGCCCGCCTCGGCGGCCCAAGTGGCCGCCAGTGCGACGGCCCTCCTGGCCCCTAGCAGCCTGTCGGACTTAACCTTCGAACCAGCCATCGGTTAGTCATTTGAAGA
>DAOTGT010000359.1:0-2670 GCA_035447285.1 Candidatus Competibacter sp. | reverse complement strand
AACCTTGCAGCAAGCCTTGCACCCCGGCGGCGCCGAGCGCGACGAAGCTGTACAATGCGCCGCGCCGGATTGGCAGATGCTCGTGGCGCTGGGTGCCGGCCAGCACCGGCAGCGCCCGCGGATCGCCCAGTTTCGACAGACCATCAGCGGCCCAACTGCGCACTGCCAGATCGGCGTGAGCCAGCGCGGCAACCAGCGGTTGCTCGTTGCCATTTTGGCAGGCGGCGGCCAAGCCGCGCGCGCCGTGTTCCCGCACCAGCGGATCGTCGTCGCGCAGCAGGGTGGTGAAAAACGGAATGCTGGCGGGATCGCCCACATCGGCCAAAGCACTGGCGGCGCGCTGGCGCAACGTTTCGGAAGGGCGGTCGCGGTCGGTCTTGGGGATGCTCAGCAACGCCTGCATCGGTCCGACCGCGCGGTTGTCCCGGCGCTTGCCGCACAACTCACCGGCGCGCACCCGCAGCAGATAAAACGGGCTGTCGAAGGCAAGAGCGAATGCTTGCGCGTCGTTGGGCAACAGTTTGTCGAGCGCTTCGATGGCGGCGAGGAACTGAGGCGTTTCCTCGGTTTGCAGCAGTTCGATCAAACGGTTCCGCAGCGGGGCCGGGTCGGACGCTTCTAGCGCGCCTTTCGAACCGGCCAAGCGGACTTCGGCAGCGGGCGAATTGAGCGCCGCCAGGTGGTAATTGGCGCGTTTCTTGTCGGCGTCTTCCTTGGTCAGCGCCTCGTAAGCGGCCAATCCCACTTCGGCGGCGTTGTCGCCAGCCCGCTCGATCAGCAATTCCTTGGCCCAGGCGCGCGACTGGCGGGCTTGGCGGGCCAGTTCGTCCACGGCCCAGCGGCGCACGTCGGGATGCACCGAGGTAACCGCGCGCCGCAAAGTGGTTTCCGGACGTTTGCTGTGCCAGGCCCACAGCGTCCGCATGGCTTCCCGGCGCACGTCTTCGGCTTCGTCGTCCAGGGCATGACCGAGCAATCCATCGATGTGGACGGCGAGTTCACCTTGCGCAGTTGCACCGTGTTTGACCAGCAATTGCAGGGCGCGGGTCCGGATATCGCCGGCCTGGGTACGCAGCGCCAGTTCGGCCAGATCGATCTCGCCGGCTGGACCTTCTGGTTCGGCCAGTTTGAGCAGACCGTCGAACGCGGTGGCGCGAACTTGCGCGTCCTCGTCGTTCAGCAGCCATTGCAGGCGATGGCGCAAGCGTCGATCACCAGCCAGATTGATGATGGCGTTGGCCAGAAAACCGGTGACCATCCGCCGTGTCCCGGCCTCCGGTTCCCGGCTCAGTTGCAGTAGTGCGCCGCTGGCGCGGTCGTCGCCGAGCCAGCTCAAGCACAAAGCACTTTGCAAGGCCATGTCCGGCTGACGGCAAACCAGAGCAGTGAACAGCGGTTCCAGGTCCGGCTCGGTCGGGGCCGTGCCGGTGGTGGTTGCCGCGCCTTCGATGCCGAGAGCGGCATATTCGTCCAGTATCTTGGCGACATCGGCGCCGCTGGCGCGCAGGTTGGCAACCAGCGCAGGGTGGACCGCGACCGCGATCCAAAAGGCCGCGTGGCGCACCGCGAACGTGTCGTCATTGATCGCTTGGCCGAGTAACTGGCGGCCCTGTGGCGTGGCGTTCAATCGCTGCCGCCCCAGCCGGATCAGGACCGCGCGGCGGATGTCGGGGGAGCCTCGCTCAAATGCGCCACGCAGGGGCGCCACGCCTGCTTCGGGGTCCAAGGTCAGTAAACCATCGAGCGCGGCTTCTCGGACTTTGGCGTCCGAGTCGTTCAACCGTTCGTTCAGCAATCCCGGCACCAGAGGCGATGCTTGGCGTAATGCGGTCAGGCGTTGCACCGCATCGAGCCGGATGTCCGGGTGCTGGCTGCCCAGCGCCAGTTGCAGGGCTTGCAGCGGCGCTTCGGCGTCGATCTGTTCCAAGGCTTTCAACGCGGCCTTGCGCACGCCCACATGGTCGTCGTTCAGCGCCTTGGCCAGCGTTGACCGGCTACGGCGGCGCTGGCTGATTCCTAGTTTTTGCGCGGCTTCGATGCGTTGCCCCGGCCGGGAATCTTGACTGAGCACGTATTCCAAGCCTTCCCGCGCCTCGTCCTCAGCCAGTTGCGCCAAAGCGTCCAGGGTGGCCGACGATGAACGATTCGCCTTAACCTCGTCGAGCAAGCGTTGCAGCCGGGAATCCCAGGTTTCGGCGCTACCGGATGGATTGCCGCTTTGATCGACCGGACCGAGCCAAATCAACCGATTTTCCGTGACCGTGACCAACAGGCCGCCGCGCTGTTCCGGTTTGGCTTGCGGCAACGGCTCGAACAGCGCCAGCGCGCTAGCGTTGCGGCCGATGGGGACGGTGCGCGGCTTGCGGCGCTGATCCAGCGTCCAGACCTTGAGTTCGCCGTCCTCGCCGAGTGAGAACAAGCGGCGGGGAAGGGGACGGCCCTGTTCGTCGTTCAGCACCGCGCTGAACAGCAGGTTGCGCACCGGTCCCTGATGGGCGGCGTCGCCGCTGCGATTTTCTTCGTCGATGGCGCCTTCCAGAAAGCAGACCCGGATCGAACCGTCGCCGCAGCCGGCCACGATTCGCCCGTCGCCGGTGAAGGCCAGAGAGTAGATACCGCGTTCGCCGCAGGGCATGACACGGGGTTCGGCGTCGCCCAATCGCGCCAGTG
>DAOTGT010000358.1:1539-2674 GCA_035447285.1 Candidatus Competibacter sp. | reverse complement strand
CACGGAACGAAGCAGATAACGGCTGGCGCCCCGGGCGGAGCGCCGATCGGACTGGGTCATGGGCATCGGCTATCCATCGTCTCCCGAACACGGGAGCGCACTCTACATGAATCGGCTCAACCAGGGTACGACCGCCGGATGTGGCAACGGTTGCTAAGCCTGGAAGCCCTGGTCCCAACGGCCGGCGAAGGCGATCCGATCGAGCGGCTTGCGCGTTCTGGGCGCCAGTTCCCGTTCGCGCAGCGGGTCCGGCAGACCGTCGGCGGGCGCCGGATGGCCGACCGCGATCATCGCCATGCAGGCGTGATCGGCGGGGATAGCGAACGCTGCCTTGGCCTTGTCGGCGTCGAATCCACCCATCTGGTGCGCCACCAAACCCAGCGCCGTGGCTTGCAAGCAGAGATTCTCGCTGGCGGCGCCGGTATCGTGCTGTGCCCAACGGTTCGGCGCGTCGTTGTGACCGAATCTCGGCGTTGCCACCGACAGCAACAATACCGGTGCGTTCTTGACCCAGCCTCGGTTGCCTTCGGCCAGACATTCGAAGGCGCTTTGCCAACCAGCGGCATCGTGAAACCGATCCCAGACCAAATAACGCCACGGTTCGTCGCCGAAGCAGGATGGCGCCCAGCGCGCCGCTTCCAGCAACGCCAGCAGATGCTCGCGACCGACCGGCTGGTCGGCGGCGATGGCGCGCGGGCTCCAGCGGTGGGCGAGGAGGTCGGCAATAGGTTGCTGGGTGATGGCGGGTTTGTCGAGCATGATGGAGAATCTCCCGATTATTGGGTATTGCGAAACTGTATAAGAGACCACGGCGATCCGAAAAAAGCGAAAATAGCGGTGTATTTTTCTTGCGAATCCTTTATTCTATCCACACACGGGGATCTGCCATGTCTTACCTGCAGGAAATCAACGACTATCTCAACCGTTATGTCCCGCTGTTTCAGGCCATGCAGGCGCGGTTGGAACGCTGTGACGAAACCGGGCTAGCGATCGCCGCGCCGCTGGCGCCGAACATCAACGACAAAGGAATTGCCTTTGGCGGTTCGATGGCGGCGCTCGCCGCGCTCACCGGCTGGGCGTTGACCCGTTCCACCCTGGACCAGCACGGCGAGAGCGCCGAGATCGTGATCACCGA
>DAOTGT010000358.1:0-1439 GCA_035447285.1 Candidatus Competibacter sp. | reverse complement strand
GAAGCCGCCGCCGCGTATGGCCTGGCTGTCCATGCTCCGCTGTCGGAGCTGCCGCTGCTTTGGTTTGGGCTGTATGAACGCGTGGACATCCTCGACGATTGGGTGACACCATCGACTGATTCGCCGTCCTCCGCTTCCTACACGGTGGGTTCCTGGCAACCCACCCTCGACCGCGCCGCCCATGCAACGGTCGTCCGCCGCATCAAGGATTACCTCGCTCACGGTCACAGCTATCAGGTCAACCATACCTTTCCACTCCAGGCCACGTTCGCGGGCGACCCGTGGCCATTCTTCGTCGATCTGGTGACAGCGCAGCAGGGAAAACACGCCGCGTTTATCGATACCGGTCGGTTCGCGGTCTGCTCGGCCTCGCCGGAACTGTTCTTTCAACTGGACGGCGAATGCTTGATCACGCGGCCGATGAAGGGCACGGCGGCGCGCGGGTGCACCTTGATGGAAGACGAGGCGCGGATGGCCGATCTACGGCAGTCCGGCAAAAACCGGGCCGAAAACCTGATGATCGTGGATATGCTGCGCAACGATCTGGGGCGGGTGGCCGAAACCGGCAGCGTGGCCGTACCTCGCTTATTCGCTGTCGAACGCTACCCCACCTTGTTGCAAATGACTTCCACCGTCACCGCCCGCACCCGAGTCTCGGTGGTGGAGATTCTGGCCAGTCTGTTTCCCTGTGCCTCGATCACCGGCGCCCCCAAGGTACGCACCATGCAAATCATTCGGGAACTGGAATCGCAACCGCGCGGCGTGTACACCGGCGCCATCGGCTGGATCGGCCCGCGGCGGCAGGCGAGCTTCAACGTGGCCATCCGCACGGCGCTGGTCGACCGAGAGCTAGGGCGCGCAAGCTACGGCGTGGGTGGCGGCGTGGTCTGGGATTCCGATGCCGACGACGAGTACACGGAATGTCTGCTCAAGGCCCGTGTGCTGGCCACGCGGCAACCGCCGTTTCAATTACTGGAATCGCTATTGTGGGAGCCGGATAGCGGCTATTTCCTGCTGGAAGCACATCTGGCGCGGCTGACGGCTACCGCGACCTACTTTAGCGTCCCGTTCGACCGACCCGCCATCGCGACCCGGCTGAGCGAACTGGCAACGACCTTGAACGCGGCGCACAAGATCCGGCTGCTGCTCGGCCGGAACGGCGCGTTCACGCTGGAGGCGATCCCGCTGACACGGGAGACAGCTCCGCCACCGGTGCGGATCGGTCTGGCCCAGGCACCCGTCGATTCCCATGTGATCTGGCTGTATCACAAAACCACCCAGCGCGAGATATATGACGTTGCTCACGCGTCGCGGCCGGATTGCGACGAAGTGATTCTCTGGAACGAACGCGGCGAGTTGACCGAAACCAGCACGGCGAATCTGGTGCTGGACCTGGACGGCGAACGATTCACTCCACCAGTGACCAGCGGTCTATTGGC
>DAOTGT010000357.1:0-2725 GCA_035447285.1 Candidatus Competibacter sp. | reverse complement strand
AACATCTCGCCCAACTCGATGTCGTCATCGACCAATAGAACCCGGGTCATCGTCGTCAACGGCTTCGCTGATCTTTCATGCTGGTCTTTCATTTTGATCATCATAGCGATCCGTGCGAGACAGCCAACCGCATTTACCTGTTTTTGCCCATCTTTACCTTTTTTTACACAACGCTAACCCGCATTAACGGACACCCCGGCTACAGTGGCGACATCCGATAACCGTATCCCGAAATCCATTTTTCGTGATGCTCCGTCCAAAAATGTGAACGCCATGTTTCCCGATACACTCAAGCGCTTGCTCGTGATCGCTCATCGCTGGCTGGCCCTGACGCTGGCCCCCGTCTTCCTGCTGATTCTACTCTCCGGCGCGATTCTCGCCTTCAAGCCGATTGTCGAAAGCGGCGCCGCCGCTGGACCGTCCGCGCCGGCGAACGTCGATACGGTGGTCGCGGCGCTCGAAGTAATCGATCCGACGCACCAGGCGACCTCGGTCAGCCTCTCGGCGGATGGCCGGTCCATTCGCTTGAAATCCAACGATCCGGCCGTGGCGGGCGCTTTCGATCTGGCGACGCGCACGCCCGCCACATCCAGTGATTTCGATCCGTTCACCTTCGCGCTCGATCTACACAAGAACCTGTTGGTCGGGGCGGGACTCGTGGTCGAGATCGCCACGTACGTCATAGTCGCGATTCTCGCCATCGGACTCTTTCTGGGACTGCCCAGACTGCGCAATACCCTGATGGATTGGCACAGTGGGTTGGGTTGGCTGGCGCTGCCGCTGGTGGCGTTGGCACCGGTCACCGGCTTGCTGATGATCCTGCACATCGGCACACCGACCTTGCCCATGATCGAACCGGCAGCGCAACCCTTGCCGTTGGCTCGTGCCCTCGAAGCCACCGCCGACCAAGTCGACCTGACCCGTTTCGTCGCGGCGCGGCGATTCCGCCAGGGCAGCGTCCTGCTCACCGCGACCACCGCCGAAGGTCCGATGCGTTATCTGGTGTCCGGTACCGGCAAGGTCGTTCCACTGACCGATGGACCGGGATGGGTCAGGCAACTGCACGAAGGCACCTGGGCCGGTATCGGGTCGGGCATACTCAGTTTCCTGGCCGCCGCCGCGCTCATGGGGCTGATGGTGACAGGCTTGTATTCCTGGTTGCGCCGCCAGCGGCAAGCGCGGCGACGCGACGGCGATCGCAACGCCGCGACTCTGGTGGCTTTCGCCAGCCAGACCGGCACCGCCGCCCGGCTGGCCGAAGCGACGGCCAAGGCGCTGCGCGACGCGGGCGAGGCGGTGATCTGCGCCTCGCTGGCGGCGTTGAACCCGCGCGAACTGACCGGATTCCGCAACAACCTGCTGATCGTCTCCACCACCGGCGAGGGCGATGTCCCGGACTCGGCCCGATCGTTTCTGGCCCGACTCGGCTCGGCCGATCTGCGCGGGACGCGCTTTAGCCTGCTGGCGCTGGGCGACTCGCGGCGTTACCGGTCGTTCTGCGGCGGTGGCCGGCAAGTTCGCGAGGCACTGCTCGAACAGGGCGCCAACGAAGTGGCCGAATGGCATCGCGCCGACGGTGAACCGACCTCGGCCTGGCGCGATTGGCTGGCCACCGTGTCGCGCTTGATCGGTCTGGAACTGGGCGCGGTGGAAGCCCCCGAAACCGACCGACCGGTCACCCTGACCCTGATCGAATGCCAACGGCTCGACCATCCCAAGCAAGGTGATACCCGCGAGACTTGGCAACTAACGTTCGACACCGGAGACACCGCAGGCGACTTCCGCCCCGGTGATCTGTTGCTGGTCAGTCCGGGGCCAGGGGAAGCGCCGCGTTGTTACTCAATCGGCACCTCATCGCTCGCCGGCGACTCGCGTATCGGCCTAACGGTCAGCCTACATACCTGGAAGGACAGCGAGGGCAAGCACCACTTGGGACTGACCTCGAATTATCTGTGCCACCAGTTGCGGCCGGGCGCGAAGCTCGACGCCACATGGCGTCGCCATCCCGATTTCAATCCACCGGACGATCCCACTCGCCCGCTCATCCTGGTGGCGACCGGCGCCGGCATTGCGCCCTTCCCCGGCTTCCTCGCCGAACGGGCCCGGCAACCCAACGCCGGTCCGGTCTGGTTACTGTTCGGCAACCGCTTCCGCACCGGCGATTTCTTCTACCAGGCCGCGTTCGAACAATGGCGGCGGGAGGGCGTGCTCACCCGGCTGGATACTGCATTTTCCCGCGATCCTGACGATGGCCACCACATTCAGGATCGGTTGATGGGGAATGGCGAAGAATTGCTGCGCTGGTTGGTCGAGCGTCGAGGCGTGCTCTATACCTGCGGGCGGGCCAGTACGGTCGGCGTGGCGGTCGAACGGACGGTACGCGCCATCATCGCGAGCCACGGCGGCCAGTACGGCTTGCAACCGGACGAGACCCTGGCTCAGTGGCGGACGGACGGTACGCTGCGGGTAGATGTGTTCGGATGAACCACCCACCTTCCATCGCAATTAGGGGAATGACCGTGAAATCATCTATTCGCGAAACTCATGCTGGTCGGCTCTGGACCCTGGATCGACGCTTTTCCTATCCGAAAACCATGCTGTTGATGGCGGCTCTACTGCTGTCCGGTTGCGCGGCGGTCGGCCCGAATTATGTCGCGCCGGACCCAGCGCCGCCGGCCACCTGGCAAGGCGCGGCGGCGGCCCAGGCCACGATCTCACCGACGAC
>DAOTGT010000356.1:0-2730 GCA_035447285.1 Candidatus Competibacter sp. | reverse complement strand
CCGACAGGTCAACCGCCGCTTTCCAGCGCGGTTCGCCATTGTAGAGCACGATCGGTAACACCGGCGGTAAGCGGTCCTGGTGCAGGGACTGGCCGCGAATCAGGTCCTGATACAGCAGCCCGGTGTAGCTGAGAATCCGCACCGCCATGAAACGATCCACCGTCGATTGGAACTCCAGCAGCAGATAGACATACAGCCAATGATCCTGAAAGCGTACCCGCCAGACGACATCGTCGTGACGGTTGCGCAGGTCATCGGCCACATAGCTGGCGTTCACTTTCTCCAGCGTCGAGAAATCCAGCGCCTGGACCCAGGACTGCGGCACAAACCCTTGTAACAGGTCCTTGATCATCTCGGCATGGGAGAACAGCAGTTTGTAGCTGGCGTCGTGCATACAATCAGGGTACTGCTTCGGATCGTCTTGGCCAATCCCCTGGGGCCGAAATCGGTTCAAGACGTCGCGGGCGAGATTACGGGCGCTCACCACGCACGCGCTGCCGCGTCGGCGCGTTTCTCGGAACCCTGAGCCGACCATTGATCGTAAGATGGTCCCAAATTTCCTCAACGCGCAGGATACGGCTTGCTGGCCGTCTTCCCAGAACGACTCGGTCCTTGGAACAGGCCCCTGGTCGTTGGTCGTAGCCCTGGCCCAGGGCGGCAATCGGGTCCGGCTGTTGATCAGGGCGTTGCAGGCCGCCGCATGCATGACCTCGGACGCAGGGGCGCTGCCGGGTTCGTCCGGGTCGAGGACGGTTTCGCTTTGCGCTATCGTTAACGACAGGCATCGCCGCCGGCCGGCTTCGGTCCTCGCGTCGGGTCGCGGGGCGCGCGAAAGCCCGGCGCGTGCGGTTCTGGCGCCAAGTTTCGAAAGACGAGGTCGGCCGCTCCCCGTGGAGCCGCCCGGCCAAAGGACGGAACGATGACCACGACCATGACCTCGCGCTATCTGACCTGCGGAGACCGCGAACTGCATGTCGCCGAATGGGGTACGGAACATCCGGACACGGTGCTCTGCTGGCACGGCCTGGCGCGCACCGGACGCGACTTCGACGCGCTCGCCCGCCACCTGTCCGGGCGCTATCGGGTGATCTGTCCCGACCTGCTGGGGCGGGGGTCCAGCCAGTGGGCGCGGGAACCGACGCGCGAATACCGCTTCGCCTTTTTCGGTCAGATGGCCTTGGAGCTGTGTCAGCAGTTGGGGATCGGGCGGATGCGCTGGGTGGGAACCTCGATGGGCGGGATGCTGGGAATCGTTTTGGCCGCCGACACCCTGCGCGACAGGATCACCCATCTGGTTCTCAACGACGTCGGCCCGGAGATTCCCCCCGCCGCCGCCCGGCGGGTCGCCGCCTACGTGGGGAACCCACCGACCGTGGCGACGCTGACCGCGTTGGAACAATGGCTGCGCACCGCCTACGCTCCCTTTGGCCCGCAAACCGACGCCACCTGGCGCCATTTGGCCGAGACCTCGTGGCGTCGCACCGACACGGGCCAGATCACCGTGCATTACGACCCTCGGCTGGTGGAACATCTGACGGGCCAACCCGACGACTGGGACCAGTGGGCCGCCTACGACCGCATCCGCTGCCCGACCCTCCTGTTGCGAGGCAAAACCTCGGACGTGCTGAGCCGCGAGGCGGCGGAAGCGATGACCCGGCGGGGGCCGCGTTGCCGCTTGGCGGAGATCGAGTATTGCGGCCACGCGCCCCTGTTGAACACGACGATCGAATGGCGGCTCGTCGACGACTTCCTGGCGTCGTGAGGCGGACGCGCCATGAAAACTCTCGGCCTGCTCGGCGGCATGAGCTGGGAATCCACGATCCCGTATTACCGGATCATCAACGAAACGGTTCGGGAACGCCTGGGCGGTCTGCATTCCGCCCGGATGATCTTGTACAGCGTGGATTTTGCCGACATCGAACGACGGCAGCAGGCCGGGGCGTGGGATGAAGCCGGGACCCTCCTGGCGGATGCGGCCCGCGCTCTGGAAGCCGCTGGAGCCGAGGGGCTGGCGCTGTGTACCAATACCATGCACAAGGTCGCGGCGACGATTGAAAACGCGGTGGCTATTCCGTTGCTGCACATCGCCGATGCCACGGCAGCCGCAATCCAACAGGGAGGTCTGCGCACGGTCGGGTTGCTCGGCACCCGATTCACGATGGAACAGGATTTCTACCGGGGCCGGTTGATGGAGCGGCACGGTCTGACGGTGCTCATTCCCGACCCCGCCGAGCGGGCGATCGTTCACCGCGTCATTTATGAGGAACTTTGTCAGGGCGATATCCGGGCCGAATCTCAGACGCACTATCGCCAGATCATGCAGCGGCTGGTCAAGGCTGGGGCCGAGGGCATCATCCTGGGCTGTACCGAGATCGGGCTACTGGTTGGGCCGCGGGATGCGCCCGTTTCGCTGTTCGACACGACCTACCTGCATGCCCGGGCGGTAGCGGATTGGGCGTTAGCCGACTGCGGCATCACGGTGCCAAACTGGGAAGGCGTCATTACCTCTGAATGAAGAGGGGCGTCTATGAAAGAGATGACAGTGATCGGCCTTGATTTAGCCAAGATACCGGATCAGCGATCGCGACTTGGGCAAGAGGCTCAATCGGAGGAGAGCGGTCCACCCATGTTTCTACAATACCCCCTCCAGGGGATGATCGGCGAACAGGCGGCCGTCGCGGATGTAGCGATTGAGCATGACGTCGGTCTTGTGCCCGGACTGCTTGCGAA
>DAOTGT010000355.1:0-2734 GCA_035447285.1 Candidatus Competibacter sp. | reverse complement strand
GCTTCCATTTGCGGAGCGGCGGCGGTGCTGGCCACCGAACCGGTGGTCCGGGGTAAACCGCATCAAACCGCCATGGCCGTGGCGACCGTGGTGCTATTCGGTACGCTGGGTATGTTTCTTTACCCGTTGCTGCAAGGGATGTTGCACTGGCCGGATCGCTTGATGGGTATCTACACCGGCGCTACCATCCACGAGGTCGCGCAAGTGGTCGCCGCCGGCAACGCCATGAATGGCGCCGTGGTCGGCGCCGCCGTCATCACCAAGTTGACCCGAGTGATGATGCTGGCGCCATTTCTGATCGTGCTCAGCCTATTTTTGCAACGTCGCCATCCCGGACAGGAAGGACGTCCCGCCATCGCCATACCGTGGTTCGCCCTGCTCTTCGTGGTCATGGTCGGGGTGAATTCCCTCGCGGTGGTTCCGGCGAGAATAGTGCCTACCATCAACACCTTCGATAGCTTCGTATTGACCATGGCGATGGCGGCGCTGGGCGTGGAAAGCCACATCGGCAAACTGCGCGGCGTGGGTCCTCGTCCGTTGCTACTGGCGTTGCTGCTGTTTGCTTGGTTGGTGATCGGTGGCGTTGGCCTCACTCAGGCGATCAACGCACTGGTAGGCTGAAGGACTGGCAGTGCTGAATGAAACGTTCGAGCAGCGGACCGCGATATTTGTCGCGGTGCAGGACGATATGGAAACAGCGATCCAAGGGAATAGCCAGGGGCAGTTCCTTGACCCGGCCGTGGGCGAGCGCATCGGCGGCGGCGAGACGGGACAAGCAGGCCAAACCCAGCCCCGCCGCCACGGCTTGAAGCAACGCCTCCGTGCTGTTTAACTCCAACGACACCGGGCAATAGCGTAACCGTGAACCGATCAGGGCGAAAAACTGTTCGCGGCTGCCGGAACCCGGTTCACGAATCAACCAGGCCTCTCCCTCCAACTCCGCCAATTCCAGGACGCCGCGCCCGGCCAGCGCATGGCCCACCGGCGCCAATACACACAGCGGATCGTCCAGCCAAGGGGACGGCTCTAATGCCTGCTGAGCGACCTCGCCTTCCACCAACCCCAGATCCAGTTCGAACCGGGTCAGCGCCGTGCAAACCGCTGCGGTGTGAGAGATCCACACACGTTGATCGCGGTGTCCGGTCTCCTTACGGAACGCCGCGATCAACGCCGGCAGCAGATAGGTACCGACGGTGCGACTGGCGCCAATCGTCAACGTTCCGCCGGCCAGCGGATCGTCCAGCACTCGCGGCAGCATGGCTTCGCGGGTCAGCAATTCATCGGCCCACGGAAGCAATTGCTCGCCGTACGCGTTCAGCAGCAGGCGATTGCGAAAACGATCGAAGAGTGGATGACCCAAGTGGCTTTCCAATTCACGCAAGGCCATGCTGATCGCCGGTTTGGTCAGATTCAGACGCTCGGCGGCTGCGGTCAGAGTCCCCGCCTGGGTAATGCTCACGAACACGCGCAATTGCTTCAAAGTGACGTGCATGGTGGTATCATGGCATATATTTCATATTTTAATCAAAAAGATATGACGTTAACCGAGCCGCTTCAAGACCGATCTGATAAAGTCACGCATCGTAAGGTTCCTTGACATCATGCCTTCACTTCGAGCATGCCCGGACATGAACGACCTGCCTTCTTCATCATTGGCTTCTCTCGTCCAAGACGATGGAAGCACCGTGCCAGACGCCCCTCCTCTGCCCCTGGAACGCCTGCGCGTACCGGAAGCTTTCGACGGACGCGCCGGCGGCAACCGGGCCGGGCCGGAGGTGGTCTGTCAGTTGGCCGCCAGCAACGATCTTGAGGCGATCCAGGCTTGGCTAGCCGAATTTCACGATTCGCCGCAGACCTTGCGCAACTATCGCAAGGAGGCCGAGCGCCTGCTGCTGTGGGCCTTGCTGGAACGAGGTAAGCCCTTGTCCAGCTTGACTCGCGAGGATTGTCTTCAGTACGAACATTTCCTCACTGATCCACAGCCGCGCGAGCGCTGGTGTGGCACCAAGACGCCACGCTTCAGCCCTCGCTGGCGGCCGTTTTTGGGACCATTGAGTCCTGCTAGCCGCAAGCTGGCGATGTTGATTATCAACTCCCTGTTCAGCTACTTGGTCAAGGCCGGCTACCTGGCCGGCAACCCACTGGCGCTGGCCCGGCGTCGCACTCGCGGTCTTCAACCTTTGCGCCAAGTGGAACGGTTCCTCGAACACGATCAGTGGCAAGCCCTGCTGGCCGCCGTCGCGGACTTGCCTCGCGACAGCGAGCGCGACCGCCAACACCACGCCCGAGCCCAGTATTTGGTTGCCTTGCTCTACCTGCTGGGTCCTCGGGTCGGCGAAGTCGCTGGCCATACCATGGGCAGCTTCACCCGCATTCGTGACCGCTGGTGGTGGCGCGTCATCGGCAAAGGCCGCAAGGAAGCCCAGGTACCCGTCAATCAGGACATGCTGGAGGCGCTGAGCGAATACCGTCGTTTCCATGGTCTGCCGCCATTGCCCGCCCCCGCCGAGCCGACCCCGCTCGTATTGAATTTAAAAGGCACCGCTGGCATCGGCGATAACATGATCTACCGCATTGTCAAGGACTTGGTGGCGCGGGCGGCGGCTCGCTTGGAGACCAACGATCCCCATCAAGCCGAAAAACTGCGGCGGGCATCCACTCACTGGTTCCGTCATACCAGCATCACCCATCAAGCCGATGCCGGCATCGAACTCCGCCACTTGCAGCGCAACGC
>DAOTGT010000354.1:0-2735 GCA_035447285.1 Candidatus Competibacter sp. | reverse complement strand
CGGCGGCCGGGTCGCGCAGTTGCAGTTCCGCGAAACGAAGCATGTCGCGGCGCAAGCCCGTTAGGAACCTCTCGTCCCTCAGTAACCGCGATGGATCGTTCCCGCTGGCTGAAGAGTCGCTGGCAACGCTCATTCCTCTTTCTCCGGCGTCGAAGAGCCCGCGAACGCGGGCCATCGGGCCGGATGATGGCGTCATGACCGGAGAGTTGCAACAACCAGGTCGGGTGCTCTCGATCCTTGTTTTCCCCGGAGTCGCGGCTTGCGTGGTCAGTTCCCGTCAAGCCGTGGCCTTGGTCTTTTGGGCCACCGGTTCCGCCACACGTCCGTCAGGACCGCGCCGCCAGGTGTGGAAGCGCTCCACCCAGGCCAGCAACTTTTCGGGTGCGTGGGCCTTCTTCCAGACGCCGGCCGCGTACTTGTTGGCTTCCGCCAGGGTCGGGTAGATGTGGATGGTGCCGAGTATCTGGTTCAGGCCGATGCCGTGACGCATCGCCAGCACATACTCGGCCAGCAGATCGCCGGCATGTTCGCCGACGATGGTCGCGCCCAGAATCCGATCCTTGCCCGGCACGGTCAGTACCTTGACGAAACCATGAGCCTCGCCGTCGGCGATGGCGCGATCCAGATCGTCGATACCGTACACCGTGACCTCGTGAGGGATGCCTCGCGCCTTGGCTTCCTGCTCGTTCAGGCCAACCCGGGCGACTTCGGGATCGACGAAGGTGGACCAGGGAATCACCGAATAATCGGCCTTGAACTTCTTGAACGGATCGAACAGGGCGTTGACCGAAGCGTACCAGGCTTGATGGGCGGCGGTGTGGGTGAACTGGAACGGTCCGGCCACGTCGCCGGCGGCGTAGATGTTGGGGTAAAGAGTTTGCAGATATTCGTTGGTTTCCACCGTGCGGGCGGGGGTGGCGGGGATACCGAGTTCCTCCAGTCCGTAGCCCCGAGTATTGGCCACCCGACCGACCGCGACCAGCACTTGATCGAAAGGGATGCGCACGTCCTGACCATCGTGCTCGGCGATCAGCACCTTTTCGCCGTTGTCGATTTCGAACCGTTTGGCCTTGTGGTTGACCAGCACTTCGATGCCTTCCTCGCGGAAGCGCTGGGTCACCAGTTCCGAGACTTCCGGGTCTTCCCGGATCATGATGCGCGGCGCCATTTCCACCTGAGTAACCTGGGCGCCAAGACGGGCGAAGGTTTGGGTCAGTTCCGAGCCGATCGGCCCGCCGCCCAGCACCACCAGCCGTCGGGGCAGCTCGCGCAGAGCCCAGACGTTGTCCGAAGTGAGGTAGCCGACCTGTTCCAGCCCCGGAATCGGCGGCACGAACGGCCGGGCGCCAGCGGCGATGACGATGGCACGGGTGCTCAGGGTCCGTGTCCCGTCCGCCGTGGTCACGTTCACCGTCCACGGCGAGGTGATCGTCGCCGCGCCTTCGATGACCTCCACACCCAGACCGGTATAGCGTTCCACCGAGTCGTGCGGTTCGACCGCCTTGACCACCCGTCGTACCCGCTCCATGACCTCGGCGAAATCGAATTCGGCCTCGGCCTTGCGGATGCCGAATTCCTGGGAGCGGCGCATGTGGGACAACAGCTTGGCGGAACGGATCAGTGCCTTGGAAGGGACGCAGCCGGTGTTCAGGCAGTCGCCGCCCATCTGGTGCTTCTCGATTAGGGTCACCTTGGCCTTGACCGCCGCGGCGATGTAAGCGGTGACCAGTCCGGCGCTCCCGGCGCCGATGACGATCAGGTTGCGATCGAAGCGGGCGGGTTTGGGCCAGTTGGCGTAGACGCGCCGTGCTTGGATCGTCGCGACGACTTTTTTGGCGATCAGCGGAAACACGCCGAGCAGAACGAAGGAAGCCAGCAGACCCGGCGACAGAATGCCTTGCAGGGAGTTGATTTGCGCCAGTTGGGTGCCGGCGTTGACGTAGACCAGGGTACCGGCCAGCATGCCGATCTGGCTGACCCAGTAGAAGATCCCGGTGCGAATCGGGGTCAGGCCCATCACCAGGTTGATGACAAAGAAGGGGAAGATCGGCACCAGCCGCAGGGTGAACAGATAGAAACCACCTTCCTTTTCCACCCCGGCATTGATGGTTTTCAACCGCTCGCCGAACTTGTCCTGCACCCAGTCGCGCAACACGAAACGCGAGGCGAGGAAGGCTAGGGTGGCGCCGATGGTGGAGGCGAAGGAGACGATGAGCGTGCCCCACCACAAGCCGAAGATGGCGCCCGCAACCAAGGTCATGATCGCCGCGCCCGGCAGCGACAGGCCGGTCACCGCCACGTAAATCGCGAAGAAGAACCCGGCGGTCAGGGCCGGTTGCGCCGTGCGATAGGCTTCGATGGCGGCCTGCTGGAATTTGAAGAAATCCAGGCTGAGGTAGCGGCCCAGATCGAAGGCGAAGAAGGCGCCGACCAGTAGAACAAGTGCCGCGATCAGCAGAAGCTTACGAAGGTTCATGTGGGCTCCGGTTCCCGTGGTGCGGGTGGTGGTTCGGGGAAAGGCGTTTTGGGATTTAGTCGAAGCGGGCATCGAAACCTTACAGCGATGCGGCGATGGTCGATTTTTACCACGCCGCCACTACTGTCTGGAGATTTTTGGAACAGCCCGCCCTAATAGACTAAGAAGCTGCACAAAAACTAACACATTGATATTATTATATTATTTTGATAAAATAAGCCAAAATCCAGCAATTATTTTAATTTCAGAGATTCTATTC
>DAOTGT010000353.1:0-2740 GCA_035447285.1 Candidatus Competibacter sp. | reverse complement strand
CGAACTTGACATAAGTGGCCTCCCTGCCTATAGTTCCGCCTCTTTGTGGGCCTGGGTGTTCGACCAGCGCGGGCCCGCCGCTAGATTGAGTGAATTTCAAAGCCTTATCTGGAGTAAGGGGCAATGGCCACAATTAACCAGTTGGTAAGCAAGCCGCGCGTCAGGGACAAAACCAAGAGCACTGTCCCGGCGCTCGAAGGCTGCCCGCAGAAGCGCGGGGTTTGCACACGTGTCTACACGACGACGCCGAAGAAGCCGAATTCCGCGCTGCGTAAGGTAGCACGTGTGCGTCTGACCAACAGTCAGGAAGTGACCAGTTACATCGGTGGCGAAGGCCACAACCTGCAGGAGCACTCGGTGGTGCTGATCCGCGGCGGTCGCGTCAAGGACTTGCCCGGCGTGCGCTACCACATCGTGCGTGGCAGCCTGGACACTTCGGGTGTCACCAAGCGACGCCAAGGGCGCTCCAAGTACGGCGCCAAGCGGCCCAAGTCCTGAGTTTCGCTTTAGCAGATTGCGATTGAGGCGGTTATGCCGAGAAGAAGAGAAGTTCCCAAACGCGTCATTCTCCCCGATCCCAAGCACGGGAGCGAGATGCTGGCCAAGTTCGTCAACATGATGATGGAGCGCGGCAAGAAGTCCGTGGCTGAGAAGATCGTCTACGGCGCGCTTGATGCCATGGCCGAGAAGGGCAAGGACGATCCGATGGGTTTGCTGGAGCAGGCGCTGGACAATGTCCGGCCGGTGGTCGAGGTCAAATCCCGCCGGGTTGGCGGCGCCACCTACCAGGTTCCGGTGGAAGTGCGCTCGGTGCGGCGGACCGCCCTAGCGATGCGTTGGCTCATCGACGCTTCCCGCAAGCGCGGCGAGAAATCCATGGCTCGTCGCCTGGCCGGCGAGCTGCTGGACGCCGCCGAGAGTCGCGGCACCGCCGTCAAGAAGCGGGAAGACGTACACCGCATGGCGGAAGCCAACAAGGCTTTCGCCCATTATCGCTGGTAAGTCGCGAGGATTGAGTTGTGGCCCGCAAAACCCCCATCGAGCGCTATCGCAACCTCGGCATCATGGCCCATATCGATGCCGGCAAGACGACCGTGACCGAGCGCATCCTGTTCTACACAGGCGTCTCTCACAAGCTGGGCGAGGTGCACGATGGCGCCGCCACCATGGACTGGATGGTGCAGGAACAGGAACGCGGCATCACCATCACCTCCGCCGCGACCACCTGCTTCTGGAATGGCATGGCCGGCCAGTTCGAGGAACATCGTGTCAATATCATCGATACGCCCGGCCACGTCGACTTTACCATCGAGGTCGAGCGCTCGCTGCGGGTGCTGGATGGTGCCTGCGCCGTGTTCTGCGCGGTGGGTGGAGTGGAGCCGCAATCCGAAACCGTTTGGCGGCAGGCCAATAAATATGGCGTGCCGCGACTGGCGTTCGTCAACAAGATGGACCGCGCCGGCGCCGATTTTCTGCGGGTGGTGCAGCAACTCCAGGATCGCCTGGGCGCCTATCCGGTGCCGCTGCAACTCCCGATCGGTGCCGAGGATAAATTCAAGGGCGTGGTCGATCTGATCAAGATGCAGGCGGTCTGGTGGGACGAGGACAGCCTCGGCATGAAGTTCGAGTACGGCGACATTCCCGCCGAGATGCAAGCCGCCTGTGAGGCTTGGCGCGAAAAGATGGTCGAGGCCGCCGCCGAAGCCTCCGACGAGATGATGGAAAAGTATCTGGAAGGCGAGCCGCTGAGCGAGGACGAGATCCACGCCGGCTTGCGCGCCCGCACCGTCAAGGGCGAGATCGTGCCGGCCTTGTGCGGCTCGGCTTTCAAGAACAAAGGCGTGCAGGCGATGCTGGACGCGGCGGTGCGCTACCTGCCGTCGCCGATCGACAAGCCGCCGGTCAAGGGCGTGCTGGACGATGCCGCCGGAAGCGAGGGCGAACGAGCGGCTGATGACGACGCCCCGTTTGCGGCGCTGGCCTTCAAGATCGCCACCGATCCTTTCGTCGGTACCCTGACGTTTATCCGCTGTTACTCCGGCGTGGTCGGTTCCGGCGATTCGGTTTACAACCCGATCAAGAGTCGGCGCGAACGCATCGGCCGTCTGGTGCAGATGCACGCCAACAGCCGCGAAGAAATCAAGGAGATCCGCGCGGGCGACATTGCCGCCTGCGTCGGTCTGAAGGATGTGACCACCGGCGATACCCTTTGCAATGCCGACCAAGTCATCACCCTGGAGCGGATGGAATTTCCCGAGCCGGTGATCGCGGTGGCGGTCGAGCCCAAGACCAAGGCCGATCAGGAAAAGATGGGCATCGCCCTGAGCAAGCTGGCGCAGGAAGATCCTTCGTTCCGGGTGCACACCGATCCCGAGTCGGGGCAGACCATCATTTCCGGCATGGGCGAATTGCACCTGGAGATCATCGTCGACCGTCTCAAGCGCGAGTTCAAGGTGGATGCCAACGTCGGCAAGCCGCGCGTCGCCTACCGCGAAACCATCCGCAAGACGGTGGAGCAGGAAGGCAAGTTCGTGCGCCAGTCTGGCGGGCGCGGTCAGTATGGCCATGTCTGGCTGCGACTGGAGCCGCGCGAGCCCGGTGAGGGTTACGAGTTCGTCAACGCCATCGTCGGCGGCGTGGTGCCTCGCGAATACGTCCCGGCGGTGGATAAGGGCGTGCAGGAGCAAATGGAGAAGGGCGTGTTGGCCGGCTATCCCGTGGTGGACGTCAAGGTCACCAT
>DAOTGT010000352.1:0-2758 GCA_035447285.1 Candidatus Competibacter sp. | reverse complement strand
ATCATGGCTCCATCTTCTCAGAGTAAGGAGCCTCCTCAAAACCCGGGGCGGTTCAACTCGCCAACGGTATCCCCACGATTTTTTGTCGTCAATCGTTTGCTTGCCTTCCCTCGATCCGGCCACAAGCCATAGCCACGCCATGTCGTGGCAACCGCGAAATAACATGGCTTCATGAAAATCTATTTGCCTTAACCTAATCACTATAAATCAAACAATAAATTGAATTATAAGATATTTTAAATAAATTTCGAGCTTGGCACGGGGTTTGAAACTGGTTCAAGTGGGTCGCCGCCACTGGTTGAAATCCCAAAACGAATCCGGGGCATCCAGTGAGTGGCACATCCCTTCTCTTGCTCATCCGTTTAACCCTGAAGGAGCTTCGTGTCATGAACAGCAAAACCCTCGTGAATTCCGCCCTGGCCAGTGTTTTCGCCCTCGGTTTGGTTGCCGTCGCCAACCAGGCGAGCAGTCAGCCGGTGCCCGAACAGAAAGGCGCCGAGAAGTGTTATGGCGTCGTCAAGGCCGGCAAGAACGATTGCCAGACCAATGCCCATGCCTGTGCCGGCCAGGCCAGCAAGGACGGTCAGGGGGATTCCTGGATCTATGTGCCCAAGGGCAGTTGCGAGAAGATTGTCGGCGGTAGCCTGAAGCCAACGGCCTAAGGATATCCCCGATGAGCGCCAAGCCGGCAACATCCCGGCTTGGTCCCAGTTCGATTCCGGTTCGCGCCGGAATCGGCCTGCGGGCCGAGCACTACGACGCGATACTGGAAACTCGGCCACCGGTGGGCTGGCTGGAAGTACACAGCGAAAATTATTTCGGAGCGGGCGGCAAGCCGCTGGATTATCTGGAGCGCATCCGGGTTCATTACCCCCTCAGCCTGCACGGTGTCGGCCTGTCGATCGGCTCGACCGATCCGCTGGACAAGCCGCATTTGGCCAAGCTCAAGCATCTGATCGAGCGGTTCGAACCGGCGTTGGTGTCGGAGCATCTGTCCTGGGGTTCGGTCGGGGGGCGTTATCTGAACGATCTGCTGCCGCTACCCTACACACGAGAAGCGCTCTATCACCTGGTTGCACGGGTCTCCCAGGTGCAAGACCTGCTTGGCCGGCAAATCCTGATCGAGAACATCTCCAGCTATCTGCAATACGAGGAATCGTCGATTCCGGAATGGGATTTCTTGGCCGAATTGGTCGAACGCGCTGGTTGCGGGGTGTTGCTAGATGTCAACAACATCTACGTCAGCGCTCGCAATCACGGCTTCGACCCCGGTGCTTACCTGCGGGGGATTCCTCGCCACGCCGTCCAGGAAATCCATCTGGCTGGATTCACGGTCAACCGTTTCGAGGATGGCGAGATCCTGATCGACACCCACAATCGGCCTGTCCATCCGGCGGTTTGGACACTCTATCGCCAGGCGGTGCAACGCTTTGGCCCCATTCCCACCCTGATCGAATGGGACAGCGATTTGCCCGAATTGGCGGTGCTGGTGGGCGAGGCCCAACAAGCGGACGCCATCCTGGAGGAACGCCATGCTCGCGCTGCATGAATTGCAACGACGCTTCGCTGCGGCGGTGTTGGACAGCGACGGCAGTGGCTTCGAACACCACATCCGCGCGGCGGGTTTGTCCGGCGCACGGCGCTTGCAGGTCTACCGAAACAATACCCGGCTGGGCCTGACCGGTGCGCTGGAAGCGGTCTACCCGGTGGTGAGCAAGCTGGTGGGCGAGGGGTTCTTCCGCTACGCCGCCGCCGAATACATCGCCCGCCATCCGTCCCGCTTGGGCGATCTGCACGAGTACGGCGGTTTTTTCCCGGCGTTTCTGCGCGCGTTCGAACCGGCCGCCGAGTTGGTATATCTGCCTGATGTCGCCCGGTTGGAGTGGAGTTATCACCAGGTTTTTCATGCCGCCCGCCACGCGCCGCTGGACCCAAGAGCGTTGGCGAGCGTGCCGGCCGAACGACAAGGAGCACTGCGCTTTCAGTTGCACCCCGCCGCGCGCCTGCTGGAATCGCCTTTTCCTATCCTACGGATCTGGCAGGGCAACCAGGAAGACGCCAGCGAGACTTCGCCTATCGATTTATCCGAGGGCGGCATCAAGCTGCTGGTGTTCCGGCGCGAGACCCTGGACATCGAATTTCAGCCCCTGCGGGACGGGGAATTCAACCTGCTGCGCGCCTTCGCCGAAGGCTGTGACTTTACCGGCGCCTGCGAACGGGCCATGGCCGCGCAACCGGATTTCGACTTACCGGCCCACTTTGGCAGCCATGTCGCGCGCGGTGTCGTGACCGCCTTCGAACTACCCAATGATCATTTTTCCACCTGACCAAGGAAACCATCATGATGACCGCCGACGCATTCGCCAATTCCCCAGCTCAGCGTTCTTGGTGGACGAAAACCGGACCTGTGTTGTGCAAGGCTAACGCTTTGTTTCACAAGACTGCGGATCTATTGACCCCGGTCGCCGATTTTCTAGCCCGCTACTGGGTCGCCGCCGCCTTCTTCAGCTCTGGGCTGACCAAGACGGTGAGCGGCAGCTTTACGCTGTTCGGACACAGTTTCAGCTATCCGCTGAGTCTGCTGCCGACCGAGACCACCTTCACGCTGTTCGAGTACGAGTACCACGTACCTTTGCTGCCGTCCGCGTTGGCGGCTTACATGGGTACGGCGACGGAATTGCTGCTACCGGTGTTCCTGTTTCTGGGTCTGTCTTGGTTCAGCGTGAATTGGAGTTTTCCGGTTCATCGTTAAGAGACA
>DAOTGT010000351.1:0-2762 GCA_035447285.1 Candidatus Competibacter sp. | reverse complement strand
AACATCCCCGACTGGAAGACAGCCTGCGCGAAGTAGCGCGGGAATTCAGTCACCGCAGCCAATTGCCGATCGAACTGAATCATTCTGGCTGGAACTGCCCGCTTGATCCCAACGAACAGATTCATGTGATGCAAATCGTCCGGGAAGCACTGAACAACGCCGTCAAGCACGCCCGCGCCCAGCGGATTTCGGTGCGACTGTACAACACGCACGAGGGCGAGGCGGCCATCGACATCGCCGACGACGGCATCGGATTACCGGCCGAAACTAATAGGGAAAACCACTTTGGTCTCAATATCATGCGCGAGCGGGCCGCTCAGATGGGCGGCGTGTTGAGCTTTCATTCCCAACCCGACCGTGGCCTGCGGGTGCAATTGAGGTTCCTGCCCACCGCTCATCGGCGCTCCCTCGACAGTGCCGGCCAGCCACGCGACGAGGTGCGTTATGCTTGACGAAGTCCAAACCATTCTGGTCGTCGACGACCACCCGCTGATGCGCAAGGGCATTCTGCAACTGATCGCCATGGAACCCTCCCTGCGGTTGGTCGGCGAGGCCGGCGACGGCCAACAGGGCGTGGAGTTGGCGCATCGCTTACGGCCGGATTTGATCCTGCTCGATCTGAACATGCGCGGCCTGAGCGGCATGGAAGCCCTGAAAGCCCTCAAGGCCGCCGACCTGGACACGCGGGTGATCATCCTGACCGTTTCCGACAGCGAGGAAGACGTGGTGGCGGCGTTGCGGCTGGGCGCCGACGGCTACCTGCTCAAGGACATGGAGCCGGAAGAGGTTCTGCACAGCCTGAAAGCCGCCGCGCAGGGCCGCATTGCGCTGGGCGAGCGGGTGGCGGCGATTCTGGCCGACACGCTGCGCCACGAAACCCAACCCAGACCCATCGACAGTGTCAAGCTAACCGAGCGGGAGCGGGAAATCCTGTCGCTGATCGCCGCTGGTTGCAGCAACAAACTGATCGCCCGCAAACTGAACATCACCGAAGGCACGGTGAAAGTTCATGTCAAACACCTGTTGCGCAAACTCGATCTGGCTTCGCGGGTCGAAGCGGCGGTTTGGGCGGTCAAACAGGGATTTCACGCTTAGAGGCGACTGATTCAGACCTACAAGCTGGGGCAAATTCCCCCATCGCTGACATCCGGCAGTCACCTCCATGCCGCTTCCAGCAGAGCCAATTCCTCCGGCGTATTCACATTACGAAATAGCATCGGTCGGTCGGCGAACTCGACCCGCGCCGGCCGATGCCGGCGCAGCCAGCGGCCCACGCCACCCTCGCCCACCGCCAACCAAGCGGCCAGATCGTCCCGCAACGTCACCGGCAACAACGCGAACACCGGCTGCCAACAACCTTCGCCATACGCCACGCTGATCGTGGTCTGTTCCCGTTCCAGCGTCGCCAGCATCCGTTGTGCGTAATCCGCCGGTAACCATGGAGAATCACAGGGCGCGGTCAACACATAGGGTGTTTCGGCCGCCCGTAGCGCCGCCAGCACCCCGGCCAATGGTCCTCGAAAGCGCAGGCTCGGATCGTCGCCGATCACCCGGCAACCATGAGTTCGATAAACGTCGTGATTGCGGTTGGCGCTGATCAGCAACTCGGCGACTTGCGGCCGCAAGCGGCGGACACCGTGTGCGATCAGCGGTTCACCGGCCAGTGACAGCAGGCCCTTGTCCCGGCCGCCCATGCGCTCGGCGCGTCCACCGGCCAGAATGACCCCGGTCACCCCGGTTTGCGGATTCAAGACCATGTGCCGGGATCGGTCCGAATCAGCCCTGATCGCCAAACTCGCAAGGCGAGCGCAACTCGTCCGGCACGTTCGGTGGACACTGGCCGCAAAGTTGGTTGCCGGGCACCGCGAACGCCATTTTTCTCGGATTGGGCAGGTCGAGGCTATTCATGATGGCCACGAACTGCTCCAGACTCTTGCCACCGCCCAACCGTAAGTTGCGCGCCTTTTCCTGGGCGATGGACGACACGAATCGTCCGTCGTAATCGTGCCCCGGATACACCAGCGTCTCGTCCGGCAATACGAACAGTTTGTCGTGGATGCTGCGATACAGCGCCACCGGATCGCCGGACTGAAAATCGGTGCGCCCGCAACCGTCGATCAGCAAGGTATCGCCGGAGAACAACAAAGTGTGATCACCGGCATCCATCATGTAGCAATGATGGGTATCAGTATGGCCTGGCGTGAATAGCGGGTGCAGTGCGAGCTGACCGATCCGCAGCGGCTCGCCCTCGCGCAGGCCGATGTCGGCGCAAGGCAGCGCATCCATAGCCGGATAGGCGATCCGGCTACCCGTCAGATGCTTGAGTTTGAGCGCACCGGTCAGATGGTCGGCATGGACATGGGTTTCGATGGTGCAGCTCAGGCGCAAGCCAAGATCCCGAATCACCGCCAGATCGCGTTCCGCGGTTTCGATCACCGGATCGATCAGGGCACAGTCGCCGGTGGTCGGACAACCCAATAGGTAGGTGTAGGTGCAGGACGCTGGCTCGAACAGTTGCCGGAAAAGCATGATTACCTCCTTTTAAGTTCATCGGTGAGTGCATCTGATTACCTGGAACGGCCAAGACACAATCATTTTCCACCCGTATGGCCCGTATGAACGGAGCACGCTCAACTCTCAGTTCAGCGGCAAGGACACATGCAATACCCCGGGATCGTCAAACGTGGCCTGGATCTTGAAATTGAGTGCCCGATTGAGCCGGAGCATCGCCTCGTTCTCCCGCAACACCTCCCCATACAACT
>DAOTGT010000350.1:0-2773 GCA_035447285.1 Candidatus Competibacter sp. | reverse complement strand
CCGCCTTCGAACAGCGCTTCTATCAATCTCAACCCGATAAAATCTGATTCTTTGGTGTCCACTCTTGCCGACCGACCTCAACCACCACATGCTCCCGCAGTGGATTCAGGGGTCGCCGCCAAGCGGTGCAGGATGTACGGGCGGTCCTGAACCGCGACCGAGATCGGCCTCCCGGTCGCGTCCGACTGACCGCCGATCCGTGAGCATTGAGTTGAAGCCGCGTCGCGGCCGGTCGGGTTGACATCAACCGCAGACTCCCTTTGAATTGAATTTGATTATCCTCTGGCCCCGCTCTCGTTCGCCGCCTTCCAGATCAAAACCCGCTAGCCGCCCAAGATAAAGCGCGACATGAAAAAAAATTTGTTTTTGCTCGTATTTTTCGCTGCCGTACCCGCATGGGCCGGCATCCCCGCCACGCCGGTCATGACGCTATATCAGTTTAACGGCAAGCTCGAAATCCCCTATTACGAAGTCGAAGCCTTTCGCCGGTCCGGCCCTTCTTCGCCAGCTGGCTTCCTGACACAGGGTACGTCCCTGATCCCTTGCTTGGTGGTACGAGACGGTAGACCGCTGACCGACCGCAACGGTACGCCGTATGTAGGGTTTCAAATCGTGGTGAATTCACGCACGGCCACGCCGGCCTCGACCGAACGCTTCAAAACCGCGTGGCGACAGCGCCAATCCACCACGGTGACCAACCACCACTGCGGCGCCGAGGTCCGGCATGTGATCAGCATTCGTAAGTTGTATACGCTGAATAAGGCGCCGTTTTTCGATCCCCCGCGCCCGACCGGAACCCGCGCGACCCTTCGCGCGTCCGGTGGCGAGCTGGACCGCATCGTGCGCGCCTTTCACCAGTCCTCCCAGTGTGAGGCCGCCAACCGCCGTCTGATCGGACGGCGCGTTTCCTTGCAAACAGCCTGGGATTCTTTCATTCGCACCCACCAAAATCGCTGGTCCGAACAGTCCCTGCGGCAGGCCAAGCATCTGGACTACACGATGCGCACCGCGATCTTCGAGGGGCATCTCGACCGGGGATGCAACGCCTACGGTGCTTGCGAGCGCAACATCATCGCCCTATCGATTCGCAACCGAGGACGGGAAAGCTGTTCCCGTCATCAGGGCTGCCGGTTTTCGGGAGATTTCCAAGGCGTGGCCAGCCGGGTTTCCCAATACAATATTTGGGATGAATACCTGACGCAGGTCTCCGGCCTGACCTCGTGTTTTCTGCGCGCCGACCTGGGCGGGAACCAAGTGACCGTGGGTGACGGTCATAACGTGCGGTATTACCACAAGCTGCAAGGCATGTACGCGCAGAATCTGGATTCGATGCAACGCATTTTGTTCGGCGGCGATCAGGACCTGCGGGCGGTTTTTTCCAATGTCTCCTTGGGGGAGCTGAAAAGCCTGCGCCACTACTATCATGCGCCAGCGATGGGTAAATGCTTTCCCCACCATGATCGGGTGGAGTACATCAGCGGGGCGGTGGCCAGCAAGGGACAAAATTTCGCGCTGATCGCCAACACCCGCATCCGGGTCGATCAACCGACGCGGGGCGGGTATTTTTTCCGGGATTTCACATTTCAGGAGGACGAAGACCGGGATGTGGTGCGGATCGTCGACCGCTATCCCGGCTTCGTCATCGATGGACGCAAGGTGTCGTTGCGGGCGGCGAGTCACTGCGCGCCCTACGGCATTCCGCGCGGCTGCCGATTCGGCACCGTTGGACGCTATCGAAAAACGCCCTCCTGGCTGCACTCGGGCCAACCGCTGGCGTTGACCTGCCACGTCCACGACCAAGGCAAGCAGTGCCAGGGCGGTGGCGGCACGCGGACGGTCACCGTGGGTGATCGCTGCGATACTCAAATGCGACCGGTCGCCGGCGTGCGCTAGCAAATCCCGGCGCCGACCGTTCAAAACCACTTTTCCCACAGCAAGAGACATCCACAACGGTGAGGCAAGACCCGGATGCAGCCACAACTCATTCCTGAATCCAACTATCTGATGCGGATGGCCGACGGGACCATCAAGCAGGTCAACCCGTTCACCGGCACGGAAGTGTGGACCGTGCCCGGTCGCGGCAACCGGCCGCTGGGGGTCGGTCCACTCGCGCCCGCTCCGCTCGACCCCAGTCAGCACGACGCCCACTGCGCGTTCTGCGCCCGGCGTTATTTGGAGACGCCACCGGAGAAGGCGCGCTTGATCCGTACCGGCAATAGTTTCGCCACCCTGCGCCACCTGCACGCCGAGGCGCTGTTCGATACGGTGGCCGAGTTTCGCCGCGTTCCCAACCTGTTCGAAATCGTGTCTTTCGATTACTGGCAAAAGAATTTCGACTACCGAGTGCCCGACGCCATCGCCGCCCACCAACGCGACTATCTGGCCTCGGAAGCGGGTCGCCACCACGTCCTGCAAGTCGTGGAGCAACGGCTGAAAGCGTCCGGCCTGGATGAGGCGGCACGCAATCGACTGTCCCAGGAAGAGAAGCTACAGATGGCCAGCGCCTTTTTCGGTGGCGGCCACGAGGTGATCGTCGCCCGGCGCCACTACGCCGATGGTGCTACTCACAACGATCGGCTCGCTTCTTCTGGCACCCTAACCCCGGAGGAGCACTACCAATACCTGCGCTTCACCATCGATGCCGCGCGTGAACTGTATGTTCACAACCGCTACGTGCGCTATGTCGCGGTGTTCCAGAATTGGCTGAAGCCGGCCGGGGCCTCCTTCGACCACCTGCACAAGCAACTGGTGGCCATCGACGAGCGCGGGGTCC
>DAOTGT010000349.1:0-2778 GCA_035447285.1 Candidatus Competibacter sp. | reverse complement strand
GTAACCGGCCGATCAGGACCGCGGGGTGTCGGTGGGCGACGCTTGCTCGCGGTACATTGGGATCAGTTCCTTGAGGTTTTCGATCCCGAAGTCGGTGAACGCCGGGGTATACTCTTCGCCGACCCCGTAGACGGAGATGACGCCGTCTTCAGGCTCCATGTCGATGACGATTTCGTGGAGGAAGTCCTCGTCCTCTTGCAGCATTTCGGCCACCCGGGCGAGGGTGAAGACGGAAGCGATGGCAGCCACGCTCAGGCTGCCTTGGCGGCACCGACCCCGCGGTGCTTCCAGTTCCACGGCAGCAGTTCGTCGATGCGCGCCGGATCATGATCGCGGATGCGGGCGAGGATATCAGCGAGATAGGCCTCCGGGTTGCAGTCTGAGAGCTTGGCGGTCTCGATCACGGTCATGGCGTCGGCGAGGATTTCGCCGCCGGCGTCGGCACCCGCGAAGAGGAAGTTCTTTCTGCCCACACCGATGGGCCTGATGGCGCGCTCAGCGGCGTTGTTGTCGATGGCGACACGCGCATCGTCAAGGAACACCGTGAAGGCATCCCAGCGGTTGAGGGCATAGCGCATGCTCTTGGCCAGTTCGCCCTTGCCGGGGATGCGCTCCAGCTGCTGCAGGCACCAGGCACGGAACGCCTCGACGCGCGGGCGGCTCTCCTTCTGGCGGACGGCATGCCGGCGGTCGAGCGGCTGGCCGTTGATCGCGCGCTCGATGTCGTAGAGCTTGCCGATGCGTTCCAGCGCCGCGAAGGCGATCGGGGAACGGGTACTTTTCCAGACGTCGTGGAAGTCGCGCCTGAGATGTGCCCAGCAGGCCGCCTCCCGGATCCGTGGGACACCGTCGGCGCCGCGCTCATAGAGTTTCTGGAAGCCGGCGTAGGCGTCGGCCTGCAGAATGCCGGCGAACTCTTCAAGATGCCTCTGCGGGTGCTCGCCCTTGCGGTCGGGAGAGAAGAAGTACGCCGCGGCAGGCGGATCGTTGCCCACCCAAGGGCGGTCATCGCGAACATAGACCCAGACCCGGCCCTCCTTCACGCCGCGCTCCTTGCCGGCGAGCTTTCTCTTCGGATCGAGCACGCGGATGGGCGTGTCGTCGGCGTGAAGCCGATCCGATGCCATCACCCCGGCCCTGATCCGCTCACTCAGGGGGCGCAGCGCCGCGGCGGCCTGGCCGCACCAGTCGATCAGTGTCGAGCGAGGAATATCCGCCCCCATGCGGGCGAAGATCTCGCCCTGACGGTAGAGCGGGAGGTGGTCGTCGAACTTCGCAACCAGGATGTGTGCCAACAGGGCGGGCCCGGCCATGCCGCGCGGAATCGGACGGGGCGGTGCCGGCGTCTGCACCATGCCCTCGCAATTCCGGCAGGACTTCTTCGGCCGATGGATCTCCACCACTTTCAGCTTGGCGGCGATAAACTCCAAAATCTCGGCAACGTCCTCGCCGACCAGCCGCAGCACACCGCCGCAATCGGGACAGCGCCCACCAGGGTCAAGGACAATCGTCTCCCGCGGCGCATCAGCGGCGATGCGAGGCTTGCCACGGCGGCGGGGTGCGACGCGTTCGTCGGTTCGGGCCTGATCCGAAGCCGTGTCGACGCACCGGTCCAGCTCCGTCGGCTCTGGCCTCGGGTCGGCGGCGGCACCGGCTATCTCGAGGCCTTCGAGCGCAAGTTCCAGCTGCTCGATCTCGCGCTCGATCTTCTCGGAGCTTGCCCCGTACTTCTGCCGCTTCAGCCGCGCGATGCTGATCTTGAGCGCCTGGATCAGCGCCTCGTAGGCCCGGTTCGATGCCTCCATCCCGGCGATCTGCCGGTGCTGAGCAACGATGATTGCCCGCAGCGCGGCCGGGTCTTCGGGCAGAGCGTCGAGGCTGATAACCATGCCCGAACGTAGCCGCCAGAGACACCGCACGCCAGACCTATCTCATTGACCAAACGCCACAATCACACCACGCGCGCCGGCGGTGCCGACCATGCCGGCCGACGCCAGTCAATGCCCTCCCACAGCATCGCTAATTGCGCCGAGGTGAGGCGCAGCGCCGTCCCGCCGGCCGCCGAAGGCCATGAGAAACGGCCCTTCTCCAGCACCTTGTAGTAGAGGCAAAAGCCCTGGCCGTCCCAAAACAGCAGTTTGATTCGGTCGCCGCGACGACCGCGAAAGGCGAAGACGGCGCCCGACGCGGGGTTCTGCTTCAGCACCTGCTGCGCCGCCGCGGCCAGCCCGGTGATCCCCTTGCGCATGTCGGTCACGCCGCAGGCGAGGTAGACGCGCACCCCCGTGCCGGGCCCGATCATGCACCCTCGACCGCGCGGATCAGCCGTCGCAGTTCCGCCGTTGGCAGCGATGACGACACTTTCAGGCGGCGCCCACCGGCTAAGCCGATCTCGATCCCCCAATCGGCCGCTTCGCCAGGCGGTGCCGGCGGTCCCAAAGCCGGCGTCGCACCTACGTCCACCGGCACGAAACTGACGATCGACGTCTCCCCTGCGCTCAGCCGCCCGTCCCGCAGCGCCGCGTGCCACTGGTAGATCTGCGCCCGCGAGACGTCGCGCCGTCGCGCCACCTCGGCCACCAGTGCCCCAGGCGCGAACGCCTCGCGCACAATCCGAAGCTTCTCGTCGACCGACCACCGCCGCCGCCGCTCCGCACCAACTAAGACCTCTGCCCGCATCCCGCTGCTCCGCAAGCGACGTCGTTAACGACGTCCTTAGCGACGCATCTTCGCAGAGCCGGCTTCATAGCAGAAGGCGGCCCAGACCGGCCGGTTACG
>DAOTGT010000348.1:0-2786 GCA_035447285.1 Candidatus Competibacter sp. | reverse complement strand
GGCAGGTGCACGCCGGGACGCGGGCTCATCCCGCGAGCCGCTCAAAGACGGAGACTTTGCCGGTCTTGGGCGTGCCGCGCTCGTTATTGCGACGGCGCCAAGCGGCGATGCGCGGCGGGCCAATCTCCGGGCCAAACCAATTCCGGCAAAACGGGCAGGTGGATATTTCGCAGGGCTCGGGGATTGGCTTCGTATCCGAACCGCGCCAGGCGCGGATTGCCTTTGAATGTTCGTCTTGGGTCATCGTATCGTCTCCCGACGAGTGAAAAAGAGCCGGCCGGTTAGAGAGGATGCAACTTCCGGCCAGCAAAAAGGGTTATGCCTGGACCTGCTGAAACAGGCGCGGGTGCGTGGCGCGGAAGGCCGCCAGGCGGGGCTTGTCACGTTCCGAATTGCGCTGCTCCCACACGGCGCGGCGCTTGCTGAAATCGCGGCCGTACCAGCCCTAGCAAAAGTTACACCAGGTTGTCTTGCACGGTTCGGGCATGGGCTGGCTGTCCCGGTCCTTGGCGTTGAACCACGCCTGGATTTCGCGGGCGTGCTCTTCACTCTGAAACGTAACCATCATGTCGTCTCCCGACGAAAGGGTTATGCCACCCGGGCCAACCGGGCGGGCGCGTTGTGGTAGCCGTACCGTTGGCTCAATTCCTCGCGGCTGGCCATCGCGGCCATCGCCACACGCGAGGGCGTGATATCCGTCACCATGCCGGCCTTTAAGGCTTCGTTAGCGGTGAACCAGGTCTCGTCCCGCATCCAGTCCGAAATCTTGCTGTCCTTGTTCCCGGTTCGCTGGGCGTAAATCCTCACCAGGTTCTCGCGCGCCTTGCGAAGTGTGCCGGCCATCTTGGTCAATTCATCGGCCGTGCCGTAAAACCCGACCGCCGGTTCATGGATCATCATCATGGCGTTGTCAGCTATGCGAATCTCCACGCCAGCCATGGCGATGATGCTGGCGATGCTGGCCGCCAGGGCGTCGATATGCACCAGGATATTGGCCGTGTTCCGCACCAAGCTATTGTGAATGTTCAGACCATCGAACACGTTCCCGCCAGGCGAGTCGATTTGAACGATGATGTCCTTCTTCTTGCCCAGCGCGTTCAGGTCCTTCACGACCTGGGCGGCGGTGATGCCGTCGTAGCCAATATCGCCGTACAGATAAATTTCTGGCGCTGGCGAGCTGGCATTCTCAATCCGGTACTGATTGCGCTGGGTCATGGGTAGCGGCCTTCCATCAAGGCTTGCTCGCCAAAAACGGTCAATGTGCGAGTGGTCCAGATGCGATCCCCGTCGCCCCACGTCTGCTCGATTTCGTGCACTTCCCCCCCGACATAGCGGCAAGGCTCGACATCCAAGAGCCAAACCTTGGGCGGCGGTTCCAAGCTCTTGGCCAGCGCGTCATCAGCACGGCGAGCCTTGTCGGCGGCCTCACGTTCTGCGATGCGCGCCTCGTGCAGACGCACCTTGGCCAGCGCCGCGCGGCTTGCCAGGGAACGCGGTGGCTCGCGGCGTGGCGTTTTGCTGGCGGTCGGCGCGTCTCCGAACAGGTGCCCATGCTTGGCGCGGAAGGCGTCCAGCTTGGGCGTGGGCACCTTGGTGCCTCCGAACAGGTGCGGAGACTTAGCCCGGACAGCCGCCAACTTGCCGTGGGCGCCGATTAGCCGCGGCTTCGGAACGCCACCGTGGTGGTCGGTGCCCCACTTGCTCGCGCTGACCTGCTGCGTTTCGGCAAGCAGCGCGTCAATCCGCCGCTCGTACTCAACCAGCGCCCGCGCCCGCACTTTTGCGGCGGATTTTGCGGCGACATTCAGTTGCGCGCCGGTCATTCCCGGTCGGCGATAGTTCGCCAACTGGGCGGAATTGGGTGACCATCGGAATGGGGCGGGGATGTCCATCATTGCAGCGGCTCCATGTCGAGTTTGATGCCGGTCAGTTTGCTGCCCCGCCACGCCGCCAATTGCATGGCAAATTGCTGAATGAGGCTGACCAACATCGCGTCCATCGCCTCGGGCGTCGTGGGCGGATTGGTCACGGTGAGGCCCGACCATAGTGGTGGCGTGGTAGGTTGATTTTGGCCGTTGGGCATGGTGGTGTGACCTCTGGGAGTGTGGATTGCGGCGCGGTTTGGGATCGTCGGCGGAATCGTCGGCGTCATCAGCGAGCAGGTGGGGGTAATGCTCGGCAAGCCACTCAACATCGGCATTGCTGAAGTAGCACTCGCTGCATAAACCATCCCCGCCATTCGCATCGATCACGTCGCCGCAAAGGCGGCAGTGCTCGGCGTCCATTACGAAATTCCCCGAACGCGTTCGAGTTCGGCGGCCTCGCTCAACTTGGCGACCAATAGCCCTCGCAGGGTCGTTTTCTTTCGAAAGGCTTCGACTCGAAGCGCGGCGTGGACACTGGCCGGAATCGGGAAGTTGAGCCGAACATCCGGTTCGTCCTGATCCGAGTCGGCGGAATGAGATTGGGTTTTCATAAGCAAAATCCCGTCATTAACATTGGTTATCGGTGTAACACCGAGAACTTTTATTTGCAACCGTTTTTTTCAGTAAGTTTCATTTTAAGCCGGGGCGATTTTCATTCCACGGTGGGCAGCCTTCTTTTGTGCATCCAGCCAGACAAAAAAGGCATTCCGAACCTCAGCCGCGAAGGCTTTGCGTTCGGCGCTGGTCAGTTCCTTGCGGTGGCCATTCGTGAAAGTGGCAACCGCAATTCCGACAATTGGGGAGTTGCGCGAATAAAGCACGGTAGCCCACGTCATAGGCGTGACTATTCCTCAGTATCGG
>DAOTGT010000347.1:0-2804 GCA_035447285.1 Candidatus Competibacter sp. | reverse complement strand
GCCGCGCCGGATGGCCTCTCGCCCCCTTACCTCAATAGGGGACTGAACGGTTACCCACGGTGCTGTCGGTCAGCCGACGGTAATAGTTTGCCTCAGCCTCGACCGGAGGGATATAGCTGATGGATTCCAGCCGTTGGTGGTTGTTGACAGGCCACCCATTCCAGGGTTGCCAGTTCGGGTACCTCCCGGCTTTTCCAAGGGGCCTGACGGTGAATCAGTTCGGCCTTGTACAAACCGTTGATGGAATCGTTCACGAACCAGCGACACCACCCATATCGTGTCTCGGTGAATCAGTTCGGCCTTGTACAAACCGTTGATGGGGTATACCGCCGCAGAAATGGCGGTCGTCTCCGACGGTGAATCAGTTCGGCCTTGTACAAACCGTTGATGGTCTCGGCCCAGGCGTTGTCGTCGCTGTCGCCTCGGTTGCTTACCGTGAGGGCTACTCGCCACGCTGCTCTTGCACCATACGCACCGCGCGTTCGCGTACTTCGGGGGAATACTTCGGGGTGGGTTTCTTGCTGTACATGGCTTCATTCTCTCAAGAATCGAAGCCTCCTCAAAACCCGGGGCGGTTCAAGCCCTACAAGAATAGGCAACGGTACCAAGGGGGATAAACGGTTACGTTCGATGACTTTTGGGATGCGGTTGACAACGCCTTTCAGCAATTGTCCTAATCAAATACTCGACTGCAATAGGCGCTCATCCAGGGCGAGGCGATTGAGCGGCCGTACAAAACGATCACCTGCTGTTGCCAGGCCGTCTCCCGATGCAGGGCCGCGAGCAGACAGGCACTTTCCGCTGGCGCGAATGCCTGTCGGTACAACACGCCCTCCCCATCCGGGAAAACCAGTTGCTCGACGGTCAAGCCGGTCGCGACCGCCGGTGGTGGCCAAGCTTCGCTCATGCCGAACTCGCCACAACCGGCCAATCCAGCAGATATTCTCGCCGGCCACCGTCGAGCCAGGTCGTTTCCAGCATTCGCGCCTGTCCGCGATCGTCCGCCAACAGCAGGGTCGAGGAGCGAGTGCCGTAACCCGGCGCATCGATGAAGATCGACGACAACCAGCGCTCCCATTCCAACGGGACGCCGGTGCTTGGCAGTTCGGGGTCGGGCGCCGGCGCACGATCCATGAGCAGACTGAACAGATCGTCCGGTGCCGGATCGGCGCAACCGTCCAGTGCGCCGCGTAACAGCGATACCCCCCGTTTCAGCTTGGGCCAAGGCGTGTCCAGCAGGTGATTGCTGAGACCGTACCATCCCGGCGGCAGGAGTTGGGGCGCACCGGCACGATTGGAGTAGTAGTACAAACCCACCGCATCGCTCAGCAACAGGTTGAAACCGTTGTAACGACTGGCTTGTGGCCGCAAGTGTTCGAGATACGCGGCCGCCGACATCGAATCTTGCAGGTAGGCGCTGACCAGATGACCTCGCGACGGCGCGTTCGTCAACACCCGGCCGGGTTCGCGGTAGTTGGTGATGGCGGCAAATCGACCGGTCCGGGTAACACCCATCCAGGTACCGCCTTCCTTGAGATCGCGCCCGGCCAGCACTTGAGGCGTATCTTCCCAGAAAGCCAAGGGCGCGGTGGGACGGTCATGAAATTCGTCACGGTTGGCCGCGACCAGTAGTTCATGACCGGGATGACAGCGGTAAGCAATCAGAATCAGACACATGGCGGTTCCAGGCGAACGCGCTGAGCCGGCGCTCAATCTTCCGCGTCATAGATCTTGAGAATACCGATCACCATCGCCATGCGGATCAACTGCGACAGCGTGTCGGCGCGTGTCTTCTGCATCACCTTGGCTCGATGTACTTCCACGGTCTTGCGACTCAGGTTCAACAGTTCGGCGATCTGTCGGTTGGACAAGCCTTCCACAACCCGCCGCAGCACATCTTGTTCGCGCGGGGTCAGCGTATCGAACCGGCGCATCAGATCCTGCCGCCGTGCCCGAGCACGGCGACGCACCACATCCTCGGCCAGCGCATTGTGGACACAATCCAGCAATAATTGGTCATTGAACGGTTTTTCGATGAAATCGAGCGCGCCCTGTTTCATGGCGGCAACCGCCGTCGCCACATTGCCCTGACCGGTAATGATAATGACCGGTACATCAATGCCTCGCTCGCGCAACTGCTGTTGGGGGCTTGGCTCGCCGCGCCCGGAAACTCGGATATCCAACAGCAAACACGCGGGCCGGTCAGGTTGGTAAACCGTCAGAAAAGTGTCGATATCGCTGAAAGCGCGCGCCTGCAGGCCCACCGATTCCAGCAAGCATTGCAACGCGTCCCGCAAGGCGGGATCGTCGTCCACAACGTAAATGATCGGGGTTGTCGGCGTAGTCATGAGCAAGCGATTGGGGCCATGCCTGTTTATCGCCGTCGGATCAGGCAATCCGTTAGCCGGTTCGAACGGCGACGGCCATTGGGATGCTGCTTTAAGCCACCTAAAACATATGCTGGTTCAATAGGGTGGATAAAATTGCTTAGCTGGAATTCCGAGTATAAGAAGCTGGCGCACGTTCGTCGAGACGGCGCGTTACAATTATTGACACCCGAAATAACCGCAAATTTGAGGAGACCCCCGCCATGAGCACGTCCCACCACTCCGAAGACATTTTCGTGCTGCGTCAGGATGAAGCCGGTGTCGCCACGCTGACGCTCAACCGCCCCAAACAGTACAACGCCCTGTCGCAAGCCATGCTGGGCGCGCTGCAGGCGGCGCTGGACGCGGTCGCGGCCGATGAAACCATTCGGGTCGTGGTCATCGCCGGGAGCGGCGCGGCGTTCTGCGCCGGCCACG
>DAOTGT010000346.1:0-2813 GCA_035447285.1 Candidatus Competibacter sp. | reverse complement strand
ATCGAACTCCAGGTTCCGGAACCGGATCTGGAGCGCGCGCGCCAGGTGCTGGCGCGGGATTATTCCGGGGAACTTGAGCTGGAGTCATGATTCGGCGGGCGGCGATCACCGGGCTGCTGCGCCTGACCAGCCTGTTGCCGTTGCCCCTGACGCACGCCATCGGCATATTGATCGGCAGCCTGCTGTGGTGGATTCCCAACGATCTGCGGCGGATCGCCAGCCGCAATCTGGTGCTGACGTTTCCCGAGATGCCGGTTGCCGACCGCGAGTGCTTGTTGCGTCGAAACCTGTGGGAAACCGGTAAGCTGCTGTTGGAGCTGGGACCGTTGTGGCTATGGCGGGGCGAGCGGGTGCTGGCCCTGGTTCGAGGCGCGGTGGCCGACGAAGAGGCGCTGACCGATACCGTGCGGCGGCGGCGAGGGGCGATCCTGCTCACGCCGCATCTGGGCGCCTGGGAAATGGCCGGCTTGTACTATTCCAGCCGCCATCCGCTGACCATTCTCTACCGTCCCAGTCGCTTGGGACTCGATGAGCTCAGCGTTCGGGGGCGCGGCCGGCTGGGCGGTAAGGTCGTTGCCACCGATGCCCGCGGCGTGCGCAGTCTGCTGACCGCGTTGCGCGACGGCGAAATCCTCGGCATCCTCCCCGATCAGGATCCCGGGGACGAGGGGGGGGTGTTCGCGCCGTTCTTCGGCATCCCCGCCAGTACCATGACCCTGGTTTCGCGCTTGACTCGGAACACCGGCGCACCGGTGTTCCTGACCTGGGCGGAACGGTTGCCGCGCGGTCGAGGTTTCGCGCTGCATCTGCGGGCGCTGCCGGAGGTGACCGCCGCCGGTTCGTTGGAGGAGTCGGCGGCGGCCCTGAACCGGGGCGTGGAGGCGGCGGTTCGTTCGCTCCCCGCGCAATACCTATGGGCCTACAAACGCTTCAAGACACGGCCGCCGGGCGAATCTAAACTGTATTGAGTATCCAGCGACGGTCATCGACGACCGTGACCGTCATCGGTAACTTCGGGCTTTATTCCAGGGAGAACCCAGCATGAACTTGAAATCCGGACTGTCGCATGCCCTGCTCCTCGCTGCTGGCCTGTGCGCGGGTTTGGTCCAAGCCGCCGATCCGCCGATCGTCGTCAGCACCGGCAAGAGCGGCGGCGGCTACAACACCATCGGCGAGCGCTTGAAGACCGTGATGGCCGAACAGGATCAGCCCGTTCAGGTGCTGACCAGCGCCGGCTCGCTGGAAAATCTCAACCGGCTCGACGATCCCGAGAGTCCGGTCAGCGTGGGACTGACCCAGGCCGATGCCTTGAAGTATTACCTCAAAGATCATCCAGAATTTGCCGATAAGTTCATCAGCTTGGGCGAGATCGGCAAGGAATGCGTGTTCATTGTCACCGGCAAGAACAGCGACATTCGCGACGACGGTGACTTGCAGAAAGCCGGTAAGCAGCAGATCGCGGTGCAGTCGCCCAACAGCGGCGTGGCGGTGACCTGGGAGTACATGACGATCCTGGAACCCAAGTTCAAGAACACCGCGCCAGCTTTCGTGGACGGGGCCGAGGCGCTGCTGCAAATCAAGAGCAGCGGCAAGGCCAGCCCGATTCAGGCGGTGATGGTGGTGCAGCGGCCGATGGCCAAATCCACCGAGATGCAGGTAGTGCTGGAAAACCCCAAGGATTTCCGGCTAGTGCCGGTCAAGGATTGGGATCTGAACGATAAATTGCCCGACGGTAGCGCCGTTTATGATTTTGAAAACGTGACCGTGGCCGAGAAGAAGTGGGGCTTCGATACCACGGTGGACACGATCTGCACCCGTGGGCTGATGTTGGCCAACAAGACCAAGCTAACCGCCGACCAGCGTACCCGCTTGTCCAAGGTGATGCTGCTGGCCGCCAGCCGGGTGCTGGGCGACGGTGCCAAGTAAATCCTCTCGGGGATGGAAGGGCTTGGACGCTGCCCTAACCCTTCATCCCCCCCAGCATGATGCCGGCGATGTAGTATTTTTGCAGGGCCACGAACAGCAGCAGCACCGGTAGCACGGTCAGCACCGAACCGGCCATCATCAATTCGGTATCCTGCACATGCTCGCCCAGCAGGTTGGCCAGCGCCACCGGCAGGGTGTACATCGAACTGTCGGTCAGCACGATCAGCGGCCACATGAAATCGTTCCAGGCGCCCATGAAGGTGAAGATGGCCAGCGTCACCAGGATCGGCCGGCACAGTGGCAGCACCAGCGCCCAGTAGATGCGGAACTCGCCGGCGCCGTCCATGCGGGCGGCGTCCAGCAAGCTGTCGGGGATGGCCAACAGATACTGGCGGATCAGGAAGATGCCGAAAATATTGGCCATGCCGGGGATGATGACGCCCCAATAGGTGTTGATCAGACCGAACTGCTTGAGCAGCAGGAATAGCGGCAGCATCGCCACCTGGGCGGGGATCACCATGGCCGCCAGCAGGATTCGAAACAGCCGGTCGCGATGACGGAACCGGAATTTGGCGAAGGCGTAGCCCGCCATGGAGTTGACGAACAGCGAGATCGCGGTCACAGCGCCGGCCAGCAGGGTACTGTTGAGCAGGTAGCGGCCCAGATCGAGACGGGTGAACAGCGCCGCATAGTGCTCGAAGGTCACCGTGCTGGGCCAAAATCGCGGTGGGTAGCCGGTGGCCTCGCCGGGCGGCATCAGCGAGGCCGCTAGCATCCACAGCAGCGGCGCCAGCGCCAGCGCCGTGCCGAGCATCAGCAGGCCGTACACCAACAGGGCGGGAAGGATGCGATGGAGCAGCCGGTTCATGGCGGTTCTCTTCGTCGTA
>DAOTGT010000345.1:0-2827 GCA_035447285.1 Candidatus Competibacter sp. | reverse complement strand
GCCGGCGGGACCGGCCTGAACCTCACTCGCGCCAATCATGTCTTTCACTTCGACCGCTGGTGGAATCCGGCGGTCGAGAATCAGGCCACCGACCGCGCCTTCCGCATCGGCCAGAACCGGCAGGTGGAAGTGCATAAGTTCGTCTGCCTGGGCACCGTGGAAGAGCGTATCGATGAATTGATCGAGCGCAAGCAAGCCTTGGCGGAAAAGATCGTCGGCAGTGGCGAAGGCTGGATCACCGAACTGTCGACCGACCAGTTAAAAGACCTGTTCCGGCTGCGCGCCGAAGCGGTGGAGGAATAAGCATGGGTTATTACGACTACTATGCACCCAGCCGGCCCCGTAAAGTCAACGGCGGCATCAAGGCGCAAAGCCCGCGCGGCGCGTTTGCGAACCGCTGGTGGGCTAAACGCTGGATCGCTGTGCTGGAGGGCTTCAACATCGGCGCCCGGCTGGGGCGCGGGCGCAGCTATGCGCGCCAAGGTCAGGTGCTGGATCTTCAGATCGCGCCCGGCGCGGTCAAAGCCCAGGTGCAAGGCTCACGGCCTCGGCCTTACCGGGTGCGCATTGAACTCCAACCGCTGAGCGCCGCACAGTGGCGAAAATTAACCACGGCGATGGCCGCAGAGGCGCGCTTCGGCGCCAAACTACTGGCCGGGGAAATGCCCACCGACATCGAAGCCGTTTTTCAGGCGGAAGGGCTCGCCCTGTTTCCCAAGGCCCATGATGACTTGAAAACCGCCTGTTCCTGCCCGGATGGGTCGAATCCCTGCAAGCATATCGCCGCTGTTTATTACCTGCTCGGTGAGGCGTTCGATCAGGATCCGTTTCTGATGTTTCGGCTGCGCGGCATGGAGCGGGAGGCGCTGTTGGCGCAACTGGGCGAGGCGGTGAGCGATGACGCAGGTGAGCCGCCCGCGGAACCGGAACCCTTGCCCGTCGATCCAGCGGTTTTCTGGACGATGCCGCCCCTGCGGGAGACCGAGGCAGGTTCGCGGGTGAAGCCAGCTCAATCCGCCACTCTGCTACGGCGCTTGGGGCCTTTTCCGTTCTGGCGCGGTGAAGTCTCGCCGCTGGAGGGACTCGACCCGCTCTACGCCGCGATGGGCACCCGCGCGCTGGAGGTCTTGGGCCGGGTTCCGGAGCCCTCCGAACCAACGTTGTAGAATCCGGTGGCGTTTCCATGCACATGACTGCCTCATTCCTGGCCGCACTGCCGTCCCAACCGGGTGTTTACGCCGTGTGGTTGCAGGTGACTGAACCGCTGACGTTGCCTGTGGGATCGCTCGGCGAAGTGACGGTGACGCCAGGCGATTGGGTTTACGTCGGCAGCGCCTTGGGGCCGGGCGGACTGCGGGCGCGGGTGGCGCATCATGCCCGGATCGCCGCGCGTCCGCACTGGCACATCGACTATTTGCGCCGCCATGCCGTCTGGACCACGGTGTGGTATAGCATCGATTCGCGGCGCCGGGAGCATCAATGGGCGCGGTGGTTCCAGGAAATGGGCGGCATCGTGGCGGCGCCGGGGTTCGGTTCATCCGATTGCCGCTGTCCAGCGCATTTATTCCATTTTCCGCAACGGCCGGACGGTGCGGCGTTTGTTGCCGCGCTGCGCGCACGGTATCCGGATCATCCGCCCGTGTCTTTGTGAGGGTCGTGCAACAAGAGTGGCCTTGGATGGATGGGCTATGCAGTGCATCTGACAGAAGCTTGCGAGGAGAACGCGGTTCATCTCATTACCCACGTCAAGACCACGCCGGCTAACATCGCAGAAGCCAAATGCACCGAAGCCATTCAGCAAGCTCTCGTTGACGGGGGCCGTGCGCCGGGCTTGCACTTGGCAGATGCCGGTTACATCGCCGCCGACCTCCTCGTGCGCAGCGAACGCTTAAGGAGCATTCGCCTGGTCGGGCCGATCCGCGAGAGCGCCCGCTAGCAGGACAAGGGCAAGGGTGCTTATCGCTGGGAGCAGTTCAAGATCGACTGGGTGGCCAAGCGGGTGGTCTGTCCGCAAGGGTATCAATTGGTCAGTTGGTATCCATTTAAACATGCCAACGGCCACGAGTACATCAGGGTCAGTTTTGCCACGCAGGATTGTCTGACCTGCCCTGAGCGGACCCGCTGTACCCGAGCGAAAATACAGCCGCGTAGCCTCCAGCTCCAGCCGCAAGCTCAGCAAGAGGCCATTCAATACATGCGCGCTTACCTGGCCAGTGAAGAGGGACGCACCCTTTATAAAAAGCGGGCCGGGATGGAAGGCACGCTCTCGCAAGGTATTCGAAGTTTCGGGCTGCGCCGTAGTCGCTACCGAGGTCTCGATAAAACGCACTTACAGCAGGTGGCTACCGCCGCCGCCATGAACCTCGACCGACTTGCCGCCTGGTTCGCCCAGCGCCCGCATGCAAAAACGCGGGTGTCTCGCTTTGCGGCCCTGGCTCCAAGTGCTTAACGTTCGCCAACAGTATCTATACGTCTCATCCATCCGCCAACGGTTGCCTACAGGCCGCTTGTTGCCTTTGCGGAAGACCGCTTCCAGTTGGGGGGTAAACTTCTGGACCCAGCGGTAAACGCTGGAGTGATCCACGTCGACGCCGCGCTCCGCCCGCATTTCTTCCAAGTTCCGGTCGCTCAAGGGGTACGCGAGGTACCCACGGACACCGGTCAGGATGAGGTCTTGTTCGAAACGGTGGCCTCTAAAGTCGATCATGCGGGTTCTCAAGTCAGGACAGGGGCCGTGTCGCTTACCGAAATCGGACCCTCTCAGCTAACGCGACATGTATGGACGCGGCATGGATTGCAAGCGGTGTTGATGTGTTCCGGCAGTCAG
>DAOTGT010000344.1:0-2843 GCA_035447285.1 Candidatus Competibacter sp. | reverse complement strand
CTGCCAGTGCTGGTCTTGCGCGTTACGATGGTTTGCTGTCCGCGATCCCGAATGCCCATGTTCTCCTCTCGCCACTGACTACGCAGGAAGCTGTACTCTCCTCCAAGATCGAGGGAACGCACGTCACCATCGGCGAGGTGCTGGAGATTGAGGCGGGCGGAGAATCCGACGCCTTTACCCAGCCCAAGAGGGACGATGCGGAAGAAGTGCTCAATTGTCGGAAGGCCATGCGAGCCTGCGTTATGGAGATGGAACATCGTTCGCTTTCTCAACAGATGATAAGAGCCGTCCATAGTTTGCTGATGCAAGGAGTGCGCGGGCGGGACAAAGCCTCTGGCAGCTACCGGAACGACCAAAACTGGATCGGTCCCAAAGGTTGTGCAATCGATGAAGCCCGCTTTGTTCCCATCGCGCCAGAGCATTTGCAGCAAGGTATGGACGAATGGGAGCACTATCTTGGCTGCACATCCGAGCCGGACACACTGATTCAGCTTGCCATTCTGCATGTCGAATTCGAGGCGCTCCATCCTTTCAAGGATGGGAATGGTCGCCTAGGAAGAATGCTGATTCCGCTTTTTCTGTATCAACGCAAGCTGCTCGTTAGCCCGGATTTTTATATGAGCGGCTACCTGGAGGCGAACCGAGAAGAATATCAGGAACGTCTGCGCGCCGTTTCCAGCGACGGCAACTGGACGGGATGGTGCGCGTTTTTCCTCCAGGGAATCCGCGAACAAGCTGCTGAAAATGAACGCAAGGCCCGCGCCATCCTCGCGCTCTACGATCATGTAAAGACCCAAGTAGCTGATTTAACCCATTCTCAGCACGCCATCCGTGCAGTCGATTTCTTGTTCCAATCGCCAATTTTCGCTGCGCCTTTGTTCACAAATCACTCAGAAATTCCAAGACCGACCGCGAACCGTATCCTAACCCTCCTCCGGGATGCGGGGATTCTGTACGCGATCCAAGAGGGTAGAGGACGACGGCCTGGAATTTACGCCTTCCGAGAATTACTGAATGTTGCGGAGGGAGACAATGTTTTTTGAATCTCATCGATAGGATATAAAATCTTTTGAATCTCATAAATATTGAAAAATGAGACTCAAAAGAACAAATATTGGATTTATGAGATACAAACTCCTGTGTGCGAAGCGCGAAACCCGCGCTGAATGCATTACCCCCGCCTTGAGAACCGCCGGTTGGGGCGCGATTAGCACGGTAGCTGCATCCGCGATGCGGAAAGTAGTGACCTATGCAACGTGGGCCGATGCTGGCCGGATCGGCGGGTCGTTTGATTGCGTCGATTCTTACCGCCCCTCCAGCATATCGCCCAGGGTGCGGGTGAGCAGGATCAAATCCTGTTCCCGCGACAGGGTGTGTTCTCCGTCCTTGAGCAGCATCACCCGCACGTCGGAGCTGGCCAGCCGTTCCGCCACCTGCACGCTGATACGCCACGGGACATCGGTGTCGCGCATGCCGTGGATCAGTCGCACCGGGCAATGGATGGGTAGTTCCGGCCGGTCCAGCAAGCGGTGCCGGGTCGCTTCCTCGATCAGGTTCAGCGCGATGATGTACGGTTCGCCGTAGGGCGACGGCAGGCTGATCACCCGTTCGCGGCGCAGACGCTCCCGCAGCGGCGGGTCGAGTCGTTCCCACAAGAGATACTTGGTGAAATCCGCCGCGCAGGCCAGTCCGAGCAGGCCGGCGATCCGTTCCGGTCGCGCCAGCGCCGTCAGCAGCATCAGCCACGCGCCCATCGACGATCCCACCAGAATCTGCGGACCTTCAGTCAGTCGGTCCAGCACCTCAAGCGCTTCCGCCGCCCAAGCACCAATGGTGCCGTCCGCGAACCGGCCGCTGGAGGCGCCGTGTCCGGAATAGTCGAAGCGCACGAAACTCTGGCCGCGCCCCCGGCACCAGCGCTCCAGAATAGTCGCCTTGACGCCGCTCATGTCGGAGGTGAAACCGCCCAGGAAAACCACGCCAGGTCCGCTGCCCGGATTGCGGTGATAGGCAAGGAAGCCGCCGTCGGCCAAGGGCAAACGCTCGGGTTTGGCGGCAAACAGGCTCATGTGGCCGGTCCCCAAGCCGCCGCGATCAGGGCGGGCAGAATCTGGCCAGCGGCCCCGTTCAGACTGAACGTGACGTGCGGACTAAGCGGGGTCGGTTGGGGGTTGATCTCCACCACGGTCGCCCCGGCGTTGAGGGCGGCGAACGGCAGGTCGGCGGCCGGGTAGACCAGCGCCGAGGTGCCGATGCTGAAGAAGAGTTCGGCGGTCGCGGCGGCATGTTCGGCGGCTCGCAGCGTCGCCGCCGGCAGCATCTCTCCGAACCAGACCACGTCCGGTCGCAGCAATCCGCCGCAGCGTGGGCAGCGCGGCGGGATTTCCTCGCTGTCCGGCCAGCTTTCCACCGGCCGATCCTCGCTGAAGCATTTGGCGCGAAACAGGTTGCCGTGTAGTTCCAGGATTTGGTGGCTGCCGGCGCGGCGGTGCAGGCCGTCCACGTTCTGGGTAATCAGGGTGAATTCGGCGATCCGCTGCTCCATTTCGACCAAGGCGCGATGACCGGCGTTGGGTTCGGCCTGACGTACCCGCTGTTGTCGCCAGGTGTACCACTCCCAGACCAGCTTGGGGTTACGCTGGAAGGCGTCGGGGGTGGCCAGCTCTTCCGGGTTGTAGCGTGCCCACAGCCCGGTTTGTGCTTCGCGAAAGGTCGGTACACCGCTCTCGGCGGAAATGCCGGCGCCGGTCAACACGGCCACTCGATGGGCACGGCGCAGACGATCGATGAGTTCGGGGGGAATAGGGAGTTCGCTCATGACGGCGGCCAGTCTCCGAAAGGCA
>DAOTGT010000343.1:0-2849 GCA_035447285.1 Candidatus Competibacter sp. | reverse complement strand
GACGAGGCGGCGATGCAGGCGGCGCAGAACAGCTTCGACTTCCTGCTCAACACCATACCCGTCGGCCATAACGTCGATCCTTATATGGCCCTGCTGAAACGCGACGCGACCATGGTCATCGTCGGCGCGGTCGAGGCGCTGACCCGAGTGGACGGTATTCCCTTCATCTTCCGCCGCCGCTCGATGGCCGGCTCACTGATCGGCGGACTGCCGGAAACGCAGGAAATGCTGGATTTCTGCGGAGAGCACGACATCACCTGCGATATCGAAACCATCGTGATCAAGGACGTCAACACGGCCTACGACCGCACCGTCAAAGGCGATGTGAAATACCGTTTCGTGATCGATATGGCCTCCCTTCAATCGGAAGCCGCGTAAGCGGCTCAGCAATAAAGCAGGTCGTCAATGACTCACGGCATCGCCCCAAAGCGCATTCCCATCCTGATGATCATCCTGGTCAGTTACCTGATGATCATCCTGGATATTTCGATCGTGATTACGGCGCTGCCGAAAATCCAGGACACGCTCGGCTTTTCGGAAGTCGGCCTGTCCTGGGTACAAAACGCCTATACGCTGACCTTCGGCGGGTTGCTGTTGCTGGGCGCGCGTGGCGGCGATTTGCTGGGGCGGCGACGCCTGTTCATCATCGGATTGGCGATTTTCGCCTTCGCTTCGCTGTTGATCGGCTTCACGCAATCGGCGGCGTGGATGATCGCCTCGCGGGCCTTGCAGGGCATCGGCGCGGCCTTGCTGGCGCCGTCCACCCTGGCGCTGCTGACCGTCAATTTCCCCGAGGGCGAGGAACGCACCCGCGCCGTGGCCTATTACGGCGCGACCGCCGGGATCGGCTCCAGTGTCGGGTTGGTGGCGGGCGGCATCATCGCCGACCTGATCTCATGGCGCGCTGGATTCTTTATCAACCTGCCCATCGCCGCGATTCTGATCGCTGCTTCCCTGCGCTATATCGATGAAACCGAACCGCATTCGGGAGACTTCGACCTGATCGGGGCGCTAAGTTCGACGCTGGGCATGACGTCTCTGGTCTATGCCATCGTCCATTCCGAAGCGCACGGCTGGACGAACCCCAGTACGCTTTTCCCTCTTGCGGTGGGTCTACTGATATTGGCATTTTTCGTACTGAATGAGTGGCGTGCGAAACAACCCATCATGCCGCTGCACCTTTTCGCCAACGCCGAGCGAAGCTGCGCCTACGCCACCCGCATCTTGATGCTGGGCGCGGTGTTCAGCTTCTTTTTCTACATCACGCAATATTTACAAATTGTGAAAGGATTCAGGCCACTGGAAGCCGGATTTGCCTTCCTACCCCTGACCATCCTGCAATTTCTCGGCGCGATGGCCGTACCACGCCTGACCCGACACTATGGCAATGGGCCGTTGCTGGCGGGCGGGCTCTTGATTCTCATGACTGGCATGATCTGGGTCAGTAGCCAGATGTCGGTCAGTACCTCCTATCTCACCGGGGTCGCCTTACCCATGCTGCTGATTGGCACCGGTCTGGGCTTGGCGCTCAGCCCGCTGACCGCTTCCAGCATTATTGGGGTCGAACATCGCGATGCCGGTGCGGCCTCCGGCCTGGTGAACGTGGCACACCAACTGGGCGGTTCCTTCGGTTTTGCGGTACTTGTCGCCGTGTTTGCCGCGGCGAATTCCACTACGCTGACCGGAGGTGCGCTGTTCACCCACCGCATCGCCTCCACGTTTACCGTCGGATCGGAGCTGCTGGTAGTCACCTTTGGGCTGGTGATGGTTTTTATCGTCAGACCGTTCAGTCGTAAAAGTGTGGCGGAAAAACCCTTGGCCAACAGGTTCGACCATCTTGAAACAGAAGACGCATGATGAATAATTCTTGTCGATGACCTGAGAACGAATAGAACTCATGCTGCAACCCGATGAAAACCTGGTGTCTTTTGCAAAGGCCGGGGATGACGAAACGCCACCGGACAGCGGCGATTTGAAAAAACTGGCCGATTTGATTGCCCGATTCGCGCCGCATGACGGGCGCTTCGAGTTATCAGGTTATGGACTGTATGTGGTCAAGGAGACCAAGACGACCCCCGAAACGACACGCACCATGAGTCAGCCGGGAATGTGCATCGTCGCCCAAGGTGCAAAGCGCGTCTCGCTGGCACACCGCTCCTTCGAATACAACGAATCCCGTATGGTGGTTTATGCGGCCGAAGTGCCGGTCGGCGCCAGCATCGTCAAGGCCAGCTCGGAAAAGCCCTTCCTCTGTCTTGTTGTGCCGCTTGATCCTCAGAAGCTGATCGAACTGATTTTAAAAGTCTTTCCACACAGCTTACCCAAAACGCCGGATACCCAAGCCATTTATGTCGGCAACAGCCATCCCAAGATCGTCACCGCCGCCATCCGGATCATGGATTTGATCCTGCAACAGGAAGATGCCGATCTGCTGGTGCCGCTGGTGATCGATGAAATGCTCATCCGGCTGTTGCGCAGCCCGGCAGGCCCTGCCATCGCGCAGATCGGTATCACCGATTCCAATGCCCAGAAGATCGCCAAGACCATTTCCTGGCTCAAGGAGAACTATGCCACGACGGTCCGCATCGAAGATCTGGCCGCCATTGCCGGGATGAGTCCTTCATCCTTCTACAGCCATTTCAAGTCGATCACCTCGATGAGCCCGTTGCAATTCCAGAAAACCCTGCGTTTGCAGGAAGCGCGCAACCTGATGATCACGCGCCGGGTGGATGTTAGCAACGCCAGCTTGCAAGTGGGCTATGCCAGTCTCTCGCAATTCAGCCGCGAATACAGCCGCCTGTTTGGCTACCCTCCTAGTAAAGATATTGCACAATTACGTAGCGCCTAAA
>DAOTGT010000342.1:0-2862 GCA_035447285.1 Candidatus Competibacter sp. | reverse complement strand
GGAACCTCGCTGCCAGCGGCGCGGGTCGCCAGCGAACGCATGTAGAGATTCGGACCGGTGATGGCATTCATGCGGATACGGTCGCCCAACAGCGCGCCGCCGGTCTTGCGACGCGAGGGATCGGCGGCGATGACCGCGATCTTGAGCCGATCGTCCTGATCCAGGCGGAAGCGCCGCACCAGTTCGTCGGTCAGCGAGGACTTGCCGGAACCGCCGGTGCCGGTGATGCCGAGCACCGGCACGGCGCGGGCCTGGGCCTGGTCGAACACTTGCTGGCGCAACGCCGGGGCGATCGCCTGATTTTCCAGCGCGGTGATCAAGCGGGACAGCGCCCGCCAATCGCCAGCCTTGACCTCATCGAGGCTTTGGGGCGCATATTGGGCTGGATCGGTGTCGCAGACCGTGACCATGTGGTCGATCATGCCCTGCAAGCCCATGGCCTGACCGTCCTCCGGCGAGAAAATGCGCGCGACACCGTACTGATGCAGCTCGTGGATCTCCTCGGACACGATCACACCGCCACCACCGCCAAAGACCTTGATGTTGGCGCCGCCGCGCTCTCGCAGCAGGTCGATCATGTACTTGAAAAACTCGACGTGCCCCCCCTGGTAGGAACTGATGGCGATACCTTGGGCGTCTTCCTGCAAGGCGGCGGTGACGATATCCTCGACCGAACGGTTGTGGCCGAGATGGATGACTTCCGCGCCGCTGGCTTGCAGGATGCGGCGCATGATGTTGATTGAGGCGTCGTGGCCGTCGAACAGACTGGCGGCGGTCACGAAGCGGACTTTGTGCCGGGGCCGGACCTGATCGACGCCAGGCGATGGGGATCTGAACGAGCTGATGACCGCGGACATGGAAGGAATTCTCCTTAAAGAGTAATGCGCTTTATGCGCTAAAATAATACGCCTTTACGGCGACTCTTGCGGCGAGAAGCCGTGCCGCCATGCCAAGGGACTCGCTGGCCGCTTCGGGCCACCAGGCACCTCATGATTGCATCGAACCCGCCGCTCTCGACGAGTGCAATGGTAAAAAGAACTGGAAGGTGAGATTTGCCAATATGGTTGCAATTCATGCCACTCTGAATGGCATTGTGATTTGACGCAAAACGAGTAGCCGGTGATGACTGAGGTCGCGATAACGCCCGTGGCGTTCGTTCGAGCTATTGTGGCGGCCTATCGACGCTACGGCAAAGACCCGGGCGATGCGCTGCGGTGGGCACGGATTGCGCCAGAATTCCTGTCGGACCCGCGAAACCGCGTCACCGGCTCGCAAATGCAAACCCTGTTCGGCATTGCCATCCAGGAACTGGACGACGAGGCGCTGGGGTGGTTCTCGCGCCGGCTGCCGTGGGGCAGTTATGGGATGCTATGTCGGGCCACCCTCGGATCGCCAACCCTGGAAGTTGCCCTGAAAAGATGGTGTCGCTATCACGGCTTATTGACGGATGACATCGCGCTGAAATTCACCGTGACCCGGTCGGCGGCGGCCATCGTGATTCAGATCAATCGGGATTTGGGCGAAATGGAGGAGTTCTGCTTCGCCACGCTCTTTCGGTATATTCTAGGCTATGCCTGTTGGGCGGTGAATTCGCGGATACCTTTGCTGGAAACCTGTTTCCCTTTCGATGCCCTGGAGCATATCGAGGTCTATCGGATGCTCTTTCCCGGTCCACTGCATTTCCGTTCCGAGTCCGCCAAGATCAGTTTCGATCCTCAATATGCGGCGTTGTCGATTCGGCGGGATGACCGAGCCTTGAACAAGATGCTTCAGCACGCGGTTCCCCTCACGATATTTCCCTATCGGCGGGACCGGCTACTGGTGCAGCGGGTTCGCGAACTTTTGAGAATGCAGCCCGATAGCCCGCATACCGGCGAGTCGCTGGCCATGGAACTCCATGTGTCGCCCAGGACCTTGCATCGACAGTTGCAAGAAGAAGGCACCTCCTTGCAGGCTCTGAAGAATGAAATTCGGCGGGATCGAGCCGTCGAGTTACTGAACAGAACATCCAGACCCATCAAGCAAATTGCACCGGCCGTGGGCTTTCTCAACGAAAAAAGCTTTTCTCGGGCCTTCAAGCAATGGACTGGCGTGACCCCGGAATCGGTCCGGGAAAAAGGTCGGCACTTTGTTTCGTGATTTGATCGACGCCATCGGCGTTCGACACGCGCCCGTCACCGCGCCTGCTCGTATCGTTTCGCTGGTGCCCAGCATCACCGAATTGCTGTTCGCGTTGAAATTGGGTGATCAGGTGGTGGGCCGCACCCATTACTGCATTCATCCGGCCCCCTTGGTCATGCCCTTGCCCAGCGTTGGGGGCACCAAGAAGATTCGCCACGCCCGGCTTCAAGCCTTGCGGCCCACCCACGTCATCGTCAACATCGACGAAAATCCGCGCGAACTGGCGGAACGGCTGATGGCCGATGGTTTACAAGTGATCGTGACCCATCCGCTGACCCCGGAAGACAACGTATCGCTGTATCGATTGATCGGCGGCATTTTCAATCGCGTGGCCGAGGCGGAAGCACTGGCGGCGCGGTTCGAGCAAACCTTGACGGAACTGCGGCAAGTCGCTTGGCCTCGACGACAAGTGTTGTATTTAATTTGGCGCAAGCCGTGGATGGGCATCAATCGAGATACTTACATCGCCCGGATGTTGGCCTTGGTGGGTTGGGAAACACTGCCAGCGGCATGCGAGGTGCGCTACCCGGAGTTGGAAATAAACAAAGCGCTACTGGACGCCGCCGATTTGATCCTATTTAGCAGCGAGCCGTACCGGTTTCTGCCGGAGGATTTGGAAAGCTTCGCCCGCGATTACAATTGCCCGCTGGAAAAGCTGCGGCTGATCGATGGGGAAATGAC
>DAOTGT010000341.1:0-2870 GCA_035447285.1 Candidatus Competibacter sp. | reverse complement strand
GACGGCATACCGTAGCGGGCAGTGGGCTTCGGCCAGATCCATGATCGGATTGAGCAAGATCGGATTGGCCAGGCCGCTCTCCGGCGCGGCCATCCACCAACGACCACCGCTGCGTTTAAAGGCCAGATCGGCTTGGCCCGGACGTTCGACCGCGATTCGTTCGATCCGCGCCGGAGTCAAATCCAACAGAGCGGGAACGCCCGCCAACCGTTCCTGCCTGGATTCCAACCATGCCAGCGCCGCCAATCCACCGACTAGCCCCAGCAGTCCCAGATTGAGCCAGCGCCGCCTTGTGAGCGCACTCACGGTCAACGCCGCCGCCGTCGAAACCAGATCAGCCAACCGCTGGCCAACAGCGTCGCCGGCAACACCAGCAAGAAAACGGCCGCGATCAGCGCCAGCGCGCCATCCGACAAATCCAGATGGATGTCGGGGGCGGCCTTGGGGCGCAACACGATCAGCGTGTCGTCCAAGGTCAGCCAGTTCATGATATTCAGTCCCAATTGCAAATTGCCGCCGTTGCCCAGATAGGTATTCGAGAGAAAATCGCCATCGCCGATGACGACAATGCGCTGCGGGGATGCGGCGGCTTGCGCATCGACGGCTCCGGCGACCGGTGGGCCGGGTCGAGGCCGAACCAGCGCCACGCCAACGGTCAGGGGACCGGAACGCTCGGCGGTATCGGGATCGAACTGCATCCGTTCGTCCAGCGGACCCGTTTCCGTCCAGGTCCGCAACTGGCTTTCCAGCAACACATCAGCTTTCCAACCAGTGGCAGGCTGCAGGTCCAGAGCGACGGCTTGCGGCAACAAGGCGGGCGAACGCAAGGATTCGGTGATGGGATGCGGGCCATAATCGGCGATGGGAATGAAGGCGGGATTCTTGATGCCCAGCAGGGACGTGTCCGCGTCCACCACGACGCCGGGCAATACGGTGATACCCAGCAGGGTCGCCAGTTCTTGCAGGCCGGATGGATCCTCCGGTTCCAGCAACCATAGCAGATGGCCACCTCGGCCCACATATTCCACGATGGCCTGAATCTCCGCCGTCCGCAACGGTGTTTGCGGCCCGGCGATCACCAGGGCGGCGGCCGTGTCGGGGATCTGGGTTTCCGTGGTCAGATCGAGCGTCTCCGGCTGAATGCCGATCTTTTCCAGTTCTCGGCCAAATGTGCCCAAATCGTGATTGGCCACGCCCTGCGGTTTACGCTCGCCGTGGCCGGCGAGAAACAGCACGACCCGAGCCTGCTGGCGACCGAGACGATACAAAGCTTGGGTCAGTGCCTGTTCACTGAGTTGCTGGAGCTTTTCCCCACGGCCGCGATATTCCAGATACAGTTCGCCGTCCGCGGTAATCCCAAGCTCCCGCATCCGATCCGGCAGTAGATCGGGGTTGACGAACGTCAGTGTCAGATCGGGTTTATAACGCTGGTAGCGACCCATCAGCCGGGCGATGCCGTTGCGCAAGGGGAGGTTGTCGCGTGCGTAGGCGGTAATACGAACCGGTCCGTCCAGTCGGTCCAACAGCATTCGGCTGGCCTCGGACAGCGTGTTGCGGCCGCCGGCGGTCCAGTCGGCCTGAATCGGGTAACGAACGCTCAACCAAGCCAGCAGCCCGATCAGCAGACCGAACAACAGCAGAAACAGCGTGTTCTGGATTCGCAACCGCCACCGGGTGGAGGGATCGAGCCGCATGATCAAGCTCGCAGGCGCATATCGTCCAGCCGGCGGATCGTCAACCCCAGGAAGACCGCGATGAATAACAGGTAGTAGATGACATCGGCGCTGTTGAACAATCCCAACAACAGCGCGTCGTAGTGGCGCGGCAGCGACAGGTACGCGAACAGGTTGTCCGCCGTTTTGTGGCCGGTCCCAGCCGCGTCGACGATCCACAGCAGCAGTAGCAACCCGAAGCTTGCCACCGCCGCTAATACCGGTTGGGTGGTGTGCACGGACAGATACAGACTAGCGGCGGTAAAACTGCCGGCCAGCAGGATCAAACCCAGCAAGCCGGCCAGCAGCTTGCCGAAATCCAGCGGTGCGCCAATCGCCAGCGCCAGCGGCATCAGCGCGATCAGCGCGATCATGCTCGACAGAAAGAGCATCGCACCTAGATACTTGCCAAGCACGATGGCCGCCGATCCCACCGGCGCCGAAAGCAGCAGGTCGAGCGTGCCGGTGCGACGTTCTTCGCTCAACAGCCGCATGGTCAGCAACGGAACCAGCAGGAGCAACATCCAGGCGGCGACCCGAAACAGCGGCGCGGCCACCAAATCGGTCACGCCGGGCGCGTTATCCAACGCGGCCAAGCGACCCTGCAAGTCTCGGAAATCATCCACCAGGACCAGGAAGATCCACGCCAGCAGCCCTTGCACCACCGCCAGCAGCGTCCAGGCCAACGGCGACAGAAAGAAGCCACGCAATTCGCGAGCCGTGATGGCGAAGATCATACGGGTGCTTCTCCCAGGGTCAGATCGACAAAGATTTGCTCCAAACCGGCATGTTCCGGGGTTATTTCCCACAGATCCCAGCCATCGACGCAAGCCCGCTCAAGCACGGCTTGGTGGGGTGCGGCACCAGGGGCATGATGGAGTCGGAACCGACCGCGACCGAGTTCCTCGACCCGAACGATCCCTGGCAGTTGCGCCAGGCTTGCGGCCGGCGGTGGTGCGTTCAGCCCAATTCGTAAGTGGGTGGAACACCGCCGCTGTTCCAAATCGGCCAGATCGCCAGAGAACACCAGCCGCCCGGCCCGCATGATCTGTGCATGGGTGCACGTCGCCTGCACTTCGGGCAACAGGTGCGTGGACAGAATCACGCCACGATCTCGCCCCAGCGTGCGGATCAACTCGCGCATCTCGCGTAGTTGCA
>DAOTGT010000340.1:0-2876 GCA_035447285.1 Candidatus Competibacter sp. | reverse complement strand
TGCTGGACCTGGACGGCGAACGATTCACTCCACCAGTGACCAGCGGTCTATTGGCGGGTACGTTTCGCGACTGCTTGCTGGCCGCTGGCTACATCCGGGAGCGTATTTTGACCTCGGACGATTTGCGGGCGGCGCGACATATTTATCTGATCAACTCAGTGCGCAAATGGCGGGCGGCCGTGCTCGTTGGCTGAATTTCTCTGGATATCGGGTTCAAAATCCGGGTGGCCGCATTGATAAAGATGTCGTCAGACCAAAATCGATGCAGGCACCGTGATCTGGTTGAGTACAGCGTTATACAGATCAACTTCCATTTCCAGCGCAAGAGATGGATACCATCAGCGCATACCGACATGTTTTGTCGTAACGCCGTAGATAGTGTAGTCATGAGATTCAAGATATGAGCGGATTATGGGAGCAAAGTAAGAAGGAGATCCCATGAAGCACACGATTCCTGGTCATCGCCGTCACGACATTTCAGATGAAACCTGGGCCTTGCTGGAGCCGCATCTGCCGGGTCGCGAGGGTGTTTGGGGCGGCATCGCCAAAGACCATCGATTGTTTATCAATGCCGTTTCTGGATATTGCGAACGGGCGCGCCGTGGCGAGACTGACCACCGGATGACGGTGGTTGAAGCAACACCCACCGTCGTTGCATTCGCTGGCGCGATAAGGGGGTTTGGGAAAAACGGCGGGATATCCTGATTGATGAGCCGGATGACGAAGGGCTGATGATGGATGCGAGCCACTGCAAGGTTCACCCGCATGCCGCCGGGGCCCAGGGTGGCCATCAGGACATGAGCCACACCCAAGAAGGCTCAACACCCAGATCCACTTGGCCGTGGATGCGCAGGGTCTGCCGGTCCGAATCCTTATTACACCAGGCACCACGGCGAATTGCACACCGGCTGGCCGCCTGATCGAAGGATTGAGCGCGGACTATCTGCCGGCGGATCGTGGCTACGATAGCAATGCCCTCATTGATCAAGCGAAGAACCAGAACATGGAGCCGGTCATGCCCTCCAAGAAAAACCGTCTCGTTCAAGGGCCTGATGATGAAGAACTCCACAAACGGGTTCTATGAGATCTCCCGTGGAGACCACAAGATGTAGGGGTATGGCACTGGAAGCCGAAGGGTGAGAAGCCGATCGGGTATTTCTGCTGATGGGCGATTGCCGCTGCCGCTGCCGCTGACTATCCCTTTGGACTTGCCCGACACGCGGGTGTTGGCGCACCGCATGTTGGAGAAGGGCACGGTGTGGATCGAGGTGGAAAGTACCTTGCACACGACCCAGGGCCATCGTTGTGGCCGGGACATCGACCGGTTTCACGGGTTTGACCGACCGATCCGGTTGCGGCACCTGCCGGTGTTCGGGCGTCAGGTGGTGGTCGAAATTCGGCCGAGGCGCTCGCCGAACGTGGCCAGTCGGTTAATCGCAAGCGTGTGCAGCGTCTTATGCGCCAGATGGGCATTCGCGCGCTCTATCCCCGCCAGCGTACCAGCCAGCCCGGCAAGGGGCACACGATCTACCCCTACCTGCTGCGGAATCTCGTGATCGAGCGCCCCAACCAGGTCTGGGTGAGTGACATCTCCTATGTCCCGATGGCCAAGGGATTTATGTACCTGGTGGTCATCCTGGACAGGCACTCGCGCCGTGTGCTCGCCTGGCGGCGGTCCAATCCCTTGGAGACGGCTTCCTGCCTTGAGGCCCTCGATGAGGCGCTGCGCCGTTTTGGCAAGTCCGAAGTCTTCAACACCGACCAAGGGGTGCAGTTCACCTGCGACGCCTTCACCCGTGTGCTCAAAGACCACGATATCGACATCAGCATGGACGGCAAAGGCCGCTGGGTCGACAACGTGTTCGTCGAACGGCTTTGGCGCAGCGTCAAGTACGAGGATGTCTACCTGCGCGCCTATGAGACGCCGAGGCAGCTTCGAGAGGGACTGACACGATACTTCGACTTCTGAGAGATTTCACTTTTCCCACTGCCCAATAATTGGGGTCCATTTCTCCGGGTGGCCACACGGGCTCCAGCCGTGGCGGCGATAGGATTCTGGCTCAAACCCGGACTCGTCGATCTAAACCCCATCCGCCGAACCGCGCGCGATCATGATCTGGCGCAACTCGCGCAAGCACACTATCCGCTTTCCTGGATCGCGCGCTCGGTACTTGAAGTAAGTATCAATTGGTTATTCTTATTTTACGCAACAAAGCCCCAAAGATCAACGCTATAGGTCATACGCCAGTGAATCATTTCTTCCTGAAATAGAATTATGGAAATTATTGCCTATTACTATAAAATTGAATTTGGATTTTTAGTCTTATTGTTTTTATACAGCTTCTAAGGAGTCTAATGTGGATCCCTCTCATTTCATGCGCTTACTTCTGTCCATTGGTTTAGTCGTTCTACTGATTTCAGAGCCGACCCTGCTCGGCGCTGCTCCACCTGACCGCGAAACCCCGATCACTACCCATCTGCGGGCAGCATATGAAAGCCGGCTGTCAGCGCTGTTCGATAAGGCGCAGCGGGAAGAAACAGTGCGTGTGATTGTCCAAGTGCGGGAACCATCCGTACCCAAAGAGTTATTAACGGCCATCGAGGTGGAAAAACAGCAAATGGATCAAATCGCCGCTGTGCAAAAAGCCGTGGTGGGACGGCTGATCTCACGCTTTGGCGTTGACCAACAAAAGGTGCGGCGCTCCAAATACACCCCTTTTTTCGATCTGGCTGTGGACGAACAGATGCTGGAAGCTCTGCGGCAGGATCCCGATGTCGTATCTATTAAGGAAGATGAATTGTTTTATCCATTGTTGAACGAGACGGGCGTAACCAGTCGAGCGCGCCCCTGGTTCAGGCGACGAGTCGAAGCCGGG
>DAOTGT010000339.1:0-2892 GCA_035447285.1 Candidatus Competibacter sp. | reverse complement strand
GTGGCGATGAGGTCATTCGTCAATTTTGCCCGAAATGCGGCGCGCATCTGTTCGCCAAATCCTCCAACCGCCCAGATTTCCGCGTGGTCCGTGCGGGCAACCTGGATGATCCTTCTTCTATTCAACCCAGCGCGAACATTTGGGCGGCGAGCGCACCGGGTTGGGCTTGTCTGGATCCGGCGCTTGAACGTGAGGAGCGGCAACCGATGCCGCCTAAATAACAGCGCATCGGTTAGGTTGCCGTGATTTCTGGCAACCCCTCTATAAGCTGCCTAAACGGATAAGCTGGCCTAAAGGAGCGTTGCGCCTGACCGTGCTACGCATGGCCGGTGAATGGAGTCTGTTGGTTACTGCCGTTTCAACCGCTCCAGCCGCTGCCACGCCTCCAGCACGCAGGCTACCGACCAAGCTTGAGCCGGTGCGCCGCGCGGGATGTGCGGTGGAGCACCGTCGAGAATTTCGCTGACCGTGCCCAGCCCGGCATCCAGCAGGTGATCACGGACGGGCAGCAACCGGGCCTGGGCCGCCGCTGCATCGCCGGTTATGCGATACTCCGCTAGTGCGTAATGGCCCAGCAGCCAAGCCCAGACCGGCCCCTGGTGATAGCTGCCGTCGCGCTCCCAAACACCACCGAGATAATAGGGGTGGTAATCGGGATGGACCGGCGTTAGGGAACGAAGACCGTAGGAAGTCAGCAATTCCCGTCCACAGACGCGGACCACGGCTTGCTGGGTTTCTGAGTCCAGCGGACTGTGCGGCAGGCTGACGGCGAAGACTTGATTGGGGCGCGAAGTGGGATCGTCGCCGCTGGGACTATCCAGCACGTCGAACAAACCCGTGCCGTCGGAACGGATGAAACGCTGAAAGCCTTGGCGCGCCTTGGCCGCGAGCTCCGCGTAAGGCACGGATGGTCGTCCCAGCCGTTCGGCGAAATCGGCCATGATCATCAGGGCGTTGTACCAAAGCGCGTTGATCTCGACCGGCTTGCCGATGCGCGGCGTCACCACCCAATCGCCGACCTTGGCGTCCATCCAGGTGAGTTGCACGCCCGGTTCGCCGGCATGAATCAACCCGTCGGCCGCATCCATGCCGATCCGGTAACGGGTGCCTCGAACGTGCCAGTCGATCATGTCGGCCAGCACCGGGAACACCTCGGCCAGCGCCGCCCAATCATTGCTGGTTTCCAGATAGGCTCGCCACGCCTCGAAGTACCACAACCCGGCATCCACCGTGTTGTAGTCCGGCGTCTCGCCCGCACCGGGGAACACATTGGGCAACATCCCTTGATCGACGAAGCGGGCGAAGGTCAGCAGGATGCGCCGCGCGCTGTCGAACCGGCCCGTCGCCAGCGTCAAACCCGGCAAGGCGATCATGGTGTCGCGGCCCCAGTCGCCGAACCAGGGATAGCCGGCGATCACCGATTCGCCATCGGGCAAGTCCGGCAACGGCCGAGCGAATAGGAAGCTGTCGGCGGCCAACGCCAGTTGTTCGATCCAGTCGGGCGGCGAGTCGGCCAGGTGGGGACGGGCACGGTCGAGCAATGCACCCTCACGGTCGAGAAACCGTTGCAGCGCCGCATCCAGATCGGCGGAAGCGTTTTCGTGTAGGCTGGCGGTGATGCCGACCCAACGGCCAGGGCGCAAGCTCAACAGCGCCTGACCGACGCACAGATGTGCGTCCCGATCCGGCAGGCCGCGCTCTCGCTCCACCGACAAATCGAAGTTCTCGATCCAATCCCACGCGGTCTGAAACTGGCCATCCGCGCTCTGAAACCGCAGGGTGAAGCGATCAGGGCAGACGACGTGCAATTGCTCCCCGACTTTCTCCACCTGCGGCGTGAAACCACCGGGCATCATGCTGACGTGATGATCGCGAGCGTTGACCAGCAAGCGGACTTGCAGCCGCAAATCCTGGTCGGTATCGGTGGATTCCAACCGATACGCCACATAAACCGTATTCGCGCCCGGCTCCAGGCAGATGCGCTGTTCGATCACCCGGTCGCCCAAGGCGTAACGCCACACCGGCATCCGGCCATGCAGGTGGAACGATTCGAGATGAACGTGGCCTTCGGGGTTGATCGCCCCACCGCTCCAGCGATTGCTGAACAGCGGGATTTCCCGGTCGCCGTCGAGCAGGGTGGCGTCGGCCTTGGAAAACACCAGCCAGCGACCGAGCGGCGGTTCAATCGGCGCGATCAACAAACCGTGATAGCGGCGGGTCAAGGTCCCGGCAATCGTGCCGGCGGCGTAGGTGCCCAGGCCATTGCCCAGCCACCACTCGCGCCGCTCGGCCTGGCCGAGATCGCCGCAAATTGCCCGTCCGAAACGGATAAAGTCCGGTAGTGTGTCGCTCATGCTGATCGCCCCCCTTGTTGCAACCGTTCCGCCACCCGCAGTGCCCAAGCGTAGATGGTCAACGAGGGATTGACCCGGCTGGAGCGCGGCAGGACGCTGCCGTCCACCACGTACAGGTTGTCCAGACCGTGCACCTTGCCGTTGGCATCCACCACCGAGGTGCGGGGATCGCTGCCCGCGACCAAGGTGCCGCAGGCATGCGCGGTGCCGGCCAACGGAATGCCCTTGGCTGCCGCCGGCAGGCCGATTTTCCACAGCGCCCTGGTGAAATCGCGCACCAGTCGCTGATGCTCCTCCCACGCCGCCGGCAAGCGCGCCGGGTCGTAGTCGAGCTGAGGATACTGCGAGCCATTGCGCTGGGCGACGACGCGGTTGGCGGGATCGGAACCGTCCTCGGTCTGCAAGAAGAAACCGTAGGCGCGATGACCGAGCGCACGGGCGAACCCACGCGGCACAAAGCCCGGAATCAGGGTGCTGAGCAATTCGCCGTCGAAGCCCAAGGGCTGGATGCTGCTGTGCGGTAGCCGCTCGTTCAACA
>DAOTGT010000338.1:0-2893 GCA_035447285.1 Candidatus Competibacter sp. | reverse complement strand
CAGGGCGGGAAGGATGCGATGGAGCAGCCGGTTCATGGCGGTTCTCTTCGTCGTAGCTGCAATTGCAGCGTGGTTCCGGCCAGAATCAGCACGAACAGCACGAATGCCGCCGCCGAGGCGTAGCCCATGTTCCACCAACGGAAGCCTTCCTCGTACATCAGCAGCACCACGCTGAGCGTGCGGTTGGCCGGTCCGCCCTGCGTCATCACGTAGGGTTCCGCGAAGACCTGGAAATAGCCGATCATGGTCATCAGGGCCACGAACAGGAAGGTCGGTCCCAGCAAGGGCAGGGTGATGTGGCGGAACTGTCGCCAGCCGCTGGCCCCATCGATCCGCGCCGCCTCGTAGAGTGAAGGCGGGATATTCTGCAGGCCTGCGATGAAGATGATCATGTTGAAGCCAAAATTCTTCCATACCGCCATCAGGATGATCGCCGGCATGGCCCAGACCGGATCACCCAGCCAATCGATGGGATCGATGCCGAACAGGCCGAGGCCGTAATTCAGCAAGCCGTAGTGGGGATGGTAGAGATAGCGCCACACCACCGCCACCGCCACCAGGGTCGTCACCACCGGCAGAAAGAAAGCGGCGCGGAAGAAACCGGGAAAGCGGATCAGCGGCGCGTTGACCAGCAGCGCCGCGCCCAGGGAAACCGCCACCGACAGCGGCCCTCCCACCACCACGAAATAAAAGGTGTTGCCCAACGCCGTCCAGAACAGCGGGCTTTGCAGCAAATCCAGATAGTTGCGTAAGCCGACGAAACGCAGCCGATCCAGATCGCCCAGCGCGTAAATGTCGAAATCGGTGAAACTCAACAGCAGCGCCGCCAGCACCGGCAGGAAGAAGAACACCGCAATCAACAGTAGCGCCGGCGCCAGAAAGACCCTGGCGCTGCGGGCGACGTGGCGTTCCTGGCCGGTCATGGCGCCAACCCCCGGCTCAGCAGCCAGCGCCGTTTCTCCAGAATCCGATCCACGTCCCGATCCAGCGCCGCCAGCGCCTCGTCCGCGCTCAATTCCTGACGAATCGCCAGTTCGGCGTAGTAGGCGATGCGGCTGGCGATGCGTTCCCATTCGGGAATCGGCGGCGTCGCCCGCAGATGTTGCAATTGCTCCCGGAACGCCTGGGCATGACGATTGTCGGTCAGCGACGGATGGTTCCAGGCCGACTGCCGCGCCGGCAGATCGCCGGTCAGTTGGTAGAAGCGCGCCTGCTGTTCCGGCTTGGCCAGGAACTCCAGTAACAGCCAGGCCGCTTCCCTCCGGGGCGAGTTGCGGCTGAGCGCCAGGCTGGCGCCCCCGGCCAGCGACACGCCTACCGCTCTCGCCTCCAACCGCTCTCCCGGCGGGGGTAGGGAAGCATCGCTAAAGCTCGGTAGCGGCGCGGTACTCCAGTGCGGTTGCAGCGCCGCCGGCAGCCGCCGGCCGAACTCGCCGATGTTCCATGGACCGCTGACGTAGATGGCGAAAGTGCCGCTGGCGAATTCCCGATAAAGGTTGGCCATCTGGGAATTGCCCACCGGCGGGGCTAGTCCCCGCGCGAACAAGTTCAGATAGAAGGTAAAGGCATCGCGAAAGCGCGGGTCCCGAAAGTTGCCGTATTGATCCCGGTCGCGCAGCAGGGTGGCGCCGCGTTGCAGAGCGAGAATGACCGGCAACTGCCATTCGTCGATCGGTAGCAGGATGGCGTAACGCTTCTCGCCGCTTTGGGCCTTGAGCGTGGCCATCGCCCGCAACCAGCCGTCCCAAGTGACTGGCGGTTCGGGGAATCCGGCGGCGGCCAACAGATCGTCGCGGTAGAAAAACAGTCGGGTGTCCACGTACCAGGGTAGGGCGAAGGTCTGTCCGGCTAGGCGGTTGGTGGCGAGAATGCCGGGGAAGTAGTCGGTCAGCGCCGCTTCCGGCCAATCGCGCAACCGTTGGTCCATCGGCTCGATGGCGCGCAGGGCTATGAATTCGGGAATCCAGGTATTACCGAGCTGGAACGCATCCGGCATCGCGTCACCGGCATAGGCGGTCAGCAGTTTTTCGTGTGCCGCGCTCCAGGGGATTTGCTGCACCCGTACCCGAATGCCGGGATGACGACGCTCGAATTCCGGCAGCAACGCCTTGACTTGTTCGCCCTCCTGACCCATGGCCCAGAATTCCACCGTGACCGCGCGGCCGGCGCCGGAATCGCAACCGGCCAGCCACAGCGCGAACCAGACAATGAAGAATAGACGCGGCGGAGACAACATGACCATAGTGTAGCGGGATCGGCCTTGTTCTGGACGAAGACCTTGAAATCGTTCAAAGTGATCCCCATAAGGTCAGTACCGAGTTCCCCACCCTTATTTGTCAGTCTACGAGGTGTGCCATGCCGATTTACGAATACCGCTGCCAGTCCTGCAATCACGCACTGGAAGTGATGCAAAAACTCAGCGATCCCGAGTTGAGTGACTGTCCGGCCTGCGGTCAGCCCGAACTGAAGAAGCTGATCTCGGTGGTCGGGTTCCGACTCAAGGGCGGCGGTTGGTACGAGACCGACTTCAAGGGTGGGGACAAAAAGAAAAATGTAGTCAAGGATGACAGTCCCTCCGCCAGCGAAACTAAATCAGCGCCCGCCTGCGATGGTGCCGGTGGCTGCGGAACCTGTGCCACGCCAGCGGCGACGACCACCTGACCCCATCCATCCAGCATCGAATCCAAACCCAGCTTCTGCGCTTGGCCGGACGCTGCGGTGATACCCACCGCACCCGGCCCTCCTCCCAGCACTCGCCGCCCCTATCCGCTTGAATTTATAGTTTTCCTATAGCTTTCCTTTTTAACTCGTGGAAGTTTATATGGAATTTAAACTTTTTTGCATAAATGCCGGTCCGCCCCCATATAGCGGATCATGAACAAGCAAAAGCAAA